>PMCP01000037.1 GCA_003155415.1 Gammaproteobacteria bacterium
CAGTCGGTGCCGATCCTGGGCTTCATCTCGGTCACTGTGGTGTTCTTCCTGTCGCTGACGCCAGGTCGGGTGCTGGGTGCCGAATTCGCGGCGATCTTCGCGATCTTCACGAGCCAGGCCTGGAACATGGCGTTCAGCGTCTACCAGTCCATGCGCACGGTGCCCACGGAGCTGCGCGAGGCGGCCGACTCGTTTCACCTTTCGCGGTGGATGAAGTTCTGGCGGCTCGAGTTGCCGTTCGCGGCGCCGGCGCTGGTCTGGAACATGATGATGTCGATGTCGGGCGGCTGGTTTTTCGTCGTTGCGGCCGAGGCGATCAGCGTCGGCAACAGCACCGTGTCTCTGCCCGGCGTCGGCACGTATATCGCTCTGGCGATTCATCAGCGCAACTTGGCTGCGATCGGTTGGGCCATCCTCACGATGCTCGTCGTAATCCTGATCTACGACCAGCTGTTGTTCCGGCCGCTCGTGGTGTGGGTCGACCGGTTTCGACTCGACCAAGATCCCAGCGGCCGCGTGCCGAAGTCATGGGCGCTGACGATGTGGCGCCGGTCACGGCTCGTCGGTTTCGCCACGCACGGACTGCGCGCCATGTTGAGTAGAACGAGCCGATGGCAGCCGCGGTCCGGGGCATCGAATGAACGGCCGCGACGCGTTTCCGGCCGGTCGGAGCTTCTGTCCGTACTCATCGTGATCGCCGTGCTCGGTTTCGCGCTGTGGCACGCCGCCGGATTCCTGATCGGCGAGACCTCGGTCTCGGAGGCGATGAACGTCGCGGGCCTNNGTGTGGGTGCCGGTCGGCGTCTGGGTCGGTATGCGCCCCGGGGTCGCGCAAATCGTGCAGCCAGTCGCGCAGTTTCTGGCGGCCTTCCCCGCAAACCTGCTATTCCCCGTCGCTGTCTTCGGCATCGTGACGTTTTCGCTGCGCCCCGACATCTGGTTGAGTCCGCTGATGATCTTGGGCACTCAGTGGTACATCCTGTTCAACGTGATCGCCGGTGCGTCGCTCATGCCAAGCGAGCTGCGCAACGCTGCGCAGAACTTCCAGGTCGGTGGGTGGCTCTGGTGGCGCAGGGTCGCGCTGCCCGCCGTGCTGCCGTACTACGTGACGGGCGCTATCACGGCGTCGGGCGGCTCGTGGAACGCCTCGATCGTCGCTGAGCTCGCGAGCTGGGGCGACATGCGCGTCGAGGCGCACGGGCTCGGCGCGTATATCGCAGACGCGACGGCCGCAGGTGACTTCCACGGCATCGTCCTCGGCGTTGCCACGATGAGCGTGTTCGTCGTCGTGATCAACCGATTGTTCTGGCGACCGTTGTACTACTATGCCGAACGCAAATTTCGGCTCGGTTGACCGCATGAACGATTCAACGCTGCTGCAGGCGTCCGATATCCGAATGGCGTTTCCGAAGCCTGACGGCGGCGAATTGCTCGTGCTCGACGGCATCAACCTCGAGTTGCGCGAGCGCGAGATTGTGGGCGTGCTTGGGCGTTCGGGCTCGGGTAAGTCCACGCTGCTGCGACTGATCGCGGGTCTCGCCGCGCCGACGGCGGGTCACGTGAGCTACCTCGGTGAGCGGGTGGTGGGCCCTGCACGCGGAATCGCGATGGTGTTCCAGAGCTTCGCGATCTTCCCCTGGCTCACCGTGTTTCAGAACGTGGCGCTCGGTCTCGAGGCGCAAGGACTGCCTAGACCTGAGATCCGTCAACGTTCGCTAGCTGCCATCGACATGATAGGACTCGACGGTTTCGAGTCTGCCTATCCGCGCGAGCTGTCGGGCGGAATGCGGCAACGCGTGGGCTTCGCGCGCGCGCTCGTCGTTCATCCGAACATCATGCTGATGGACGAGCCTTTCTCGGCGCTCGACGTGTTGACGGCCGAAACACTGCGCACGGACTTTCTCGACCTGTGGGCCGAAGGCCGCATGCCCATCCGTTCCGTTGTGCTCGTCACGCACAACATCGAGGAAGCCGTCCTGATGTGCGACCGCATCGTGGTGTTCGGCAGCAATCCCGGCCGCATCCTCGCGGAGATCAAGGTTACGCTTACGCAACCGCGGAACCGCCTCGATCCGGGCTTTCGTGAGCTCGTGGAACGCATCTACGTCGAGATGACCGCGCGGCCAGCCGGGGCTGTGCCGAGCCGCGGGGGCGTGGGCTTGAGCACGGTCTTGCCGCGCACGTCGTCGAACCTGCTAGCCGGTCTACTCGAAACCGTCGCCGCGGCGCCGTTCAACGGCTCGGCGGATCTACCGAAGATTGCGCACGATTTGCAGATGGAAATCGACGACCTGTTCCCCGTTGCGGAGACATTGCAGATGATGCGTTTCGCGGAGGTCGGCGGCGGTGACATCAGGCTTACCGAAGCCGGAGTTGCATTCGCGAACGCGGGAGTGGACGAGCGCAAGCGGATCTTCGCGAGGCATCTGTTGACGCACGTGGCTCTGGCTGCCCACATACGCCGCGTGCTCGACGAGCGGGCGTCGCACGTCGCGCGCAAGAGCCGTTTCGTCGACGAGCTCGAAGACTTCATGAGCGAGGAGGCGGCGGAGCAGACGCTGAGCGCGGTCGTCACGCTTGGACGCTATGCCGAGGTGTTCGCCTACGACGACGATCGCGCGACGTTCAGTCTCGAGAATCCGGTCTGAGCGTCAGTTCTGCTGTGTGCCGTCGCTGTTGAACATGTCGTGCGTCATGCGCCACTGGCCGTCCGGCTGGCGCCGATAGATCCTCAGGAAAGCGCCGCTCACGCTGCGTTTGTCGCCGCCGGCCTTCGGCACCGACGACGTCGTGAACGTCCCGCGCTGGTACGCCAGGTTGCCGTCGATGACGGTTTCCTCGGGTGTCCAGGTTTCATCGAAGTCGAAACGCTCGAAGGCACTGCCGTTCGACGCGTCGTTCGCGGCCTTCCCGAAGATGGGCTTTCGGTTTGGAGGGAAAATGATGTGGTTGTCGTCCGTCAACGCGCTAAGTGTCTTGATGTCTTCGGCGTTGATCGCGCCCAAGTATTTCGCGTTGAACGCAGTAATCGCCGCGACGTCTTCCGCGAACGACGGTTTGGGGGGTGCTGCGCGCTGACAGCCCGTGAGCGCCGCCGCAAGGAACAAAGCGAGTAGCGTCGATTTCTGCATCTGAGTGGTCTCCGCAGCTACCACGGTGCCGTGGTGCCGTCGTACTGGATGAAGCGGCCTGTGTCGGCCAGCGTGGCTTTGGCGATTACCGATATCATGCCCGTTACGCTCGGCTGCATCTCGATCATGCCGGGGTACTTCAAGTTGGCCTGTCGCTCCGTCAGCACGGCGCCGGGGTGCAGCATCAGCACCGTGACGCCGTCGTCCTTTTCTTTGACGGCCACGAGCTGGAACGCGCGATTCACCGCTGATTTGCTCGCGCGATACGCGATGGCGCCCGAGCCGCCGAGCGTGAACGTGATCGAGCCGTTCGTGGAGCTGATCACGATGATTTTCTTTTCTTTGCTCGCCCGCACGTTGTCGATGAACGCTTCGGATACCGCGAGCGGGCCGCGCACGTTCACCGTCATGATCTGGTCGAACAGCGCGTAATCCATGTTGCCGAAGCTTTGCGTGTCGCCGTCACCGCGGCACGAGTCGTCGGTGCACACGCTGCGGTCGGCGTAAACGCCGGCGTTGTTGATCAGCACGTCGATGGGCACGCCCTTCAATTTCGCGGCGGCGGCTTTGATGTCGGCAAGGTCCGCGACGTCCAGGCGCTCGACGCGCACGTTCTTGTGCTCCGCTATCACGGCCGCGAGCGACTCGGGTAGATCGCTACGCCGGTGCGTGGCGATCACGGTCCAGCCTTTGGCGGCGTATTGCTTGACGAACTCGAGCCCCAGGCCCGAGTTCGCACCCGTGATGAGCACGGTCTCGCCGTGTGCTACGGAAGCTGCGAGCGCGAGCCACGCGCCAATCAAGAACCACGTCCACGTGCGAGTCACTTCTTGATCCCCCATTCTTTTCAGTTATCGTAGTATCGAGATCAGCGCGCAGCGTACCGCGCGCGAGGGGAAAACGCATGGTTGTGCTTGGGCGTGTAGCGGCCGTCGTCTCGTTCGCACTGCTCGGTTGCGGAATCGCATCGGCGCAACGAACGAAAGAGCCCGACTGGACAGCGGCCGAGGCCGAAGCGCTGAAGCATTTTCAGAACCTCGTGCGCATGGACACGAGCGATCCGCCGGGGGGCGAGAAGCCGGCCGCGGACTACCTGCAGCAGGTGCTCTTGCACGAAGGCATCCCCGTGCAGATGTTCGCCGTCGAGCCGAATCGGCCGAACGTGGTCGCACGGCTCAAAGGTAGCGGCAAGAAGCGGCCGATCCTGATCATGGGACATACCGACGTCGTAAGCGTCGATGCGAAGAAGTGGGTGCACCCGCCGTTCGGCGCCGAGCGCGCCGACGGCTACATCTACGGTCGCGGCACCACGGACGACAAGGACAATGTCACTGCTGCGCTCATGGCGATTCTGCTGCTGAAGCGCAACGACGTTCCGCTCGATCGCGACGTGATCTTTCTCGCCGAAGCGGGCGAGGAGGGCAACACGCGATTCGGCATCGAGCACATGGTCAACGAGCACTACGCCGCTATCGATGCGGAGTACTGCATTGCCGAGGTCGGTAACGTGGTGCGAGCAAACGGCGCGGTGCGCTACGCCACCGTGGCCACCGGTGAGAAACTGTCGAAAGGCGTCGACCTGATCGCCCATGGGCCGTCGGGTCATGGATCGATTCCGCTCGAGAACAACGCGGTCACGCACCTCGCGCGCGCGATTGCCGCGGTCACGCAGTGGCAGCCGCCGGTGGTGCTGAATGCCACGACGCGCACGTATTTCGAACGGCTGGCCGCGATCTCGCCCGCCGAGCAGGCGCAGCAGTACCGTGCGCTTCTCAGTAGTGACCCGAAGGCGGTGGAGGCCGCAGACGCGTGGTTGCGCGCGAACGAGCCGCGGCACGCGTCGATGTTGCGCACGTCCGTGTCGCCGAACATCGTCCAAGGCGGCTATCGCAACAACATCATTCCGTCCGAGGCGCGCGCGACGCTCGACGTGCGCATGCGGCCGGAGGATGACGCGGAAGCGTTTCGCGCACAGCTCGGGCGCGTGATCAATGACTCCGCCATCGACGTGGTGTTCAACGGTTTCGGCGGGCGGCCCGCTTCGGGTGTATCGCCGATAGACAGCGAAGCGTTCCGCGTGATCGAGGGGTCCATCACACGGCACTACAAAACAACGACACTGCCGATGATGAGCACGGGTGCGACGGACATGGCTTTCCTGCGCGCCCGCGGAGTGCAGTGTTACGGCGTGGGCCCGGCCATCGACGAGGAAGACGGGCCCAAGGGTTTCGGCGCGCACAGCGACCAGGAGCGCATCCTTGAATCCGAGCTCTACCGCTTCGTGCGCTTCCACTACGACATCGTCGAGCAACTCGCGCGGAAACGGTGACGCGGTCGGTCAACCACGTCCAGTGAAATGGTAGCATCGGAGCGCGGACTTAGCGGGCGGGCGGAGGTTTTTTCGATGCGACGACGTTTCGTACTCTCGATGTTTTTGGCGCTGCTCTCATGCAGTGGTGTGGCATTCGCTGCCGACCCAGTCGAGGGCAAGGATTACCTCCTGGTACAGCCGCCGCTGCCGGTCGCCGATTCCGCCAAGCTCGTGGTCACCGATTTCTTCTCCTATGCCTGCCCGCATTGTTTTGCCTTCTCGCCGGACCTGCGCAGCTGGGAAAGTAAGCTGCCGAAGGATGTGGTGCTCGATCGCGTTGCCGTGACGTTCGGCCGCCAGCCGTGGGGGCTCCTCGCGCAGCTGTATTACACGCTGCGCTCGTTTGGCAAAGAACGGCAGCTCGACGCCGCGGTCTTCGAGGCCTTACATCGCGAAGGTGCGCCGCTCACGTCGGCAGAACGCATCGCAGACTGGGCGGGGGCGCACGGCGTGGACCGCGAGAAATTCTTGAGCACTTTCGGCTCGGTCACGATCCGCTCGTTCGCCACAACCGCGGAGCAGCTGACCGGTCGGGTCAAATTGCGCGGTGTGCCGTCGCTGGTCATCGACGGAAAGTATCTCGTGCAGGTCGCCGACAATGGCGATTTCGCGCCACAGCTCGAGGTCGTTGACGCACTGATCGCAAAGGCGCGCCTCGAACGTAACCTCGCCGCCCCGCGCTGATTCAGTTGTTGCGCTTGCCCCACGGGCGGCGCGTTCGTTACGCTGCGGAAGTCTGTTCGGCCCCGGGGGGAGGTCGCATGTCGAAGGCTTCGCGCTACCGCGTCAACGCCGTAGTGTGCGTGCTCGCGCTTGTGTATGCGCTCTACTGGTTTGCCACCGAAAGGTCGGAGGCCACGCCGGGTTGGCGCATCGCCCTGATGGGCGCTCTCGTAGTGCTCGGCATTGGCGGCGCGGCCTGGTTTTTTCGCCGCGCTCGCGGCGCGACACACTGAGGGGGCAGCATGGGCACCATCTCTTCCAAGCTCGCGAGTCTGGGTCTCACGCTGCCGGGGCCAATCAAAGTTCCGCCCGGTATCGTGCTGCCGTTTCGCTTCGTGAACATCCGCGGCGAGCACGCGTTTATTTCGGGTCATGGGCCAGTGCACAGCGATGGCACGCTCGCGCGTCCGTTCGGCAAGCTCGGCCGTGAGCTCACGGTGGAGCAGGGCTACAAAGCTGCGCGGCTCACGGCGCTTGCGATCTTGGGTAACCTCGAGCGCGAGCTCGGCGATCTCGATCGAATTCGCGCGTGGACGCGCGTGTTCGGCATGGTCAATTCGGCGCCTGGGTTCAACCAGCAGCCGCTAGTGATCAACGGATTCTCCGATCTGATTCTCGAGCTGTTCGGCCCCGATCGTGGTGCGCACGCGCGCAGCGCCGTCGGTATGGCAGAGTTGCCATTCGACCTGCCGGTCGAGATCGAAGCCGTGATCGAGATTGATCCGTAGCGCGGTACGGCAGACGTCAAGATTGATCGGGACGCTTGGTGAGCTTCGGGAGCCGCTCTGTATGATCCGCCAATAGAAATCTTTTGCGCATTCTTTGGGGAACACCATGCCACGCCAGCTATCGCATCTCGGTTTTTCGCGTCGTGCCTTGCTTGTCGCCGCGAGCTTCGTTCTCGGCGCCATCGCTTTCGGGGGTGGCGCCGCGCACGCTCAAGAGCCGCTCAAGATCGGCATCATCGGCACCGGCAAAATCGGTGGCGCGCTGGCACGCCACTGGGTCAAAGCGGGGCACGAAGTGTTCGTCTCATCGCGCCATCCCGAGGAACTCGCGGATCTCGTGAAGGAGCTCGGGCCGAAAGCGCACGCCGGTACGCCGCGCGAAGCGGCGGCATTCGGCAGCGTGGTGCTGGTGTCGGTTCCGTACGGCGCCATGCCGCAGGTTGGCTCCGACTTCGCCAAGGAGCTGGCCGGCAAGGTCATCATCGACACCAGCAACCCTTCGCTGTCGCGCGATGGCCCAGGGGCCCCCGAGTGGCAGCGCAAGGGCGCGGGCGTATCGACGGCGGAGCTGCTGAAGAGCACACGCGTCGTGCGCGCGTACAACTGCATCCCGGCCGCGTCGCTCGCAGGTCAGGCGAACCGGCAACCGGCGCGCATTGCGATCCCGATCGGTGGCGACGATGCCACGGCGATTGCCATCGCCGAGCGCCTCGTGCGTGATTCAGGTTTCGATCCAGTGCTGGTGGGCTCGCTCGCGAAGAGCCGCGAGTTCGATCTCGGCCAGCCGCTGGCTCAGGGGAACCTGAGCGCCGTGGAGCTGCGCGCCAAAATCAAGTAGCGAGCGCGCCACCCGCTGAGGTTGCCCAGGCTATTCGCCGTGGCACTCGTAGATCACGGGGACGTTGTTTTCGACTGCGTAGCTGCGCGCGATGAATAGCGCGTCTTCCTTCGACATGGCCTCGCCATCCACGATCGTCGTGCAGCTCCAACCCGCACGACCTGCGCTGTTCGCGGCGCTATAGGACAGGTGCTCGATTGTGGCGAGGCGTGCGCTGCGCGGCGCGTCAGGCGCGCCGGTGTAGACGCGCACGAAGTTGGGTTCCGTGTACGTCTCGGTCGGCCTGATACTGGGGGCGACTCTGGCCATCCTTGGTCCGTCCATTCCCTGGTGGCCCGAGAATGCCCGGGCCTACTGCCGTGATTCTGCAAGGCCTATGCCAGTGACGTACGGAGGCCGCCCCGGCGCTCACCGGCAGTCTTTATGTCAAGGCGGAGTGACGTGGCCGGTCCACACTGACCCAAGTGGGACGAATCATGGCTTACGTCGCAAACCCGAGAATCGGCGCGGTCCTCGTGACTGTGGTCACAGCCAAGTACTCGTCCCGCCTGCTGAAATGCCCACCCTATCGAAGACATGGTGGGCTGGAGCAGCGCGTGAGTGGGACGCAGGACGAGTCCGGCTCCGGCAAACGCCGGAGCGTGAGCATCAGTTTCATCGAGCAGTTCTTGCGCCAGGGGCAACAAGGTCGCCTCGCGGCGTTGCTGGTCGGTAAGCTCGATGCGTTCAATCGCATTGCCACGACTTTCGGCCGCGAGCGCTGTGAGGAATTCTGCTCCAACTACACTGAAAAACTGCGCGACATTTTGCCGCCGCGCACGCCGATCATCCGGCTGTCCGACCGGCGTTTCGCCGTGCTGCTCGACTGCGACTCGATGTCGAAGGTCCTCGACCATGCGGTCTCGTTGACCGAGGATCACCAGCCCGAGATTGCGATCGGCGACGACAAGCTGTTCGTCGACGTGACGCTCGGAATTGCGGTGTATCCGTCGCACGCCGACGATGCCGAGACGCTGTTTCGCCGTGCGGAGCTCGCGCAGAAGGAAGCCCGCGAAAAAGAACTCGCGTTCGACATCTATCGTCCGGACGCCACACAGCAGCAGGCTGCTCTTTGGAAGTTCGAGTCGGATCTACAGGGCGCCGTTCAGCGTCGCGAGCTCGAGGTCTATTTTCAGCCGAAGGTCGAGATCGCGACGCGTCGCGTGTGTGGCGTCGAAGCGCTGGTTCGTTGGCGCTCTCCGTCAGGCGCGTTCATTCCGGCGAGTGAGTTCATTCCGATGGCCGAGCGCACCGGTACGATCGTGCCGATCACGTGGCTCGTGTTCGATCAGGTAGCGGCACGAGTAGCCGAGTGGGATGCGATACAACGGCCGTTCTCGCTGGCCGTCAACGTGTCGCCGCCGATTCTCGTGCACTCGGAGTTCAGCACCCGCATCAAGGCGCTGAAAGCGGCGCTCGACGAGCACGGATTCGGGCTCACGATCGAGATTACCGAGGATAGCCTCGTGCAGGGCGACCAGTCCGCTCTCGCGGGCATCGAGCGTCTGCGGAAGCTCGGCGTCGACTTCGCGCTGGACGATTTCGGCAAGGGCTATTCGTCGCTAAGCTATCTCAAGGAGCTACCGGCGACGGAGCTCAAGATCGACAAACGGTTCATCGGCACCATTGCGACGGATACGACGGACCGCGAGATCGTCAAGACCGTCGTCGCGCTCGCGCGTGCGCTCGGAATGCGCGTGGTGGCCGAGGGCATCGACAATGCAGAGGCGCTCGCCATCGTGACCGAGCTCGGCTGCGAGATGGCTCAGGGCTTCTTCATCGGGCGACCGATGCGCGGCGACCTCGTGCCCGCGTGGATCGATCGTTACCTCGCTTCCGCCAGCAGCGTGAGCCTTAAAGTCATGACCCCGTGGGCGGAACCCGCGGTGCGTTAGTCCGCGAAGCAGCGCGACTGGAGTAAACTCCCCGCCACTGTCGCGACGGGTCTGTCGATGGGTCTCACGCTCGACTTCGCGTACCTGCTCGTTTGCATCGTTATCTCGCCCTGGCTTGTCTACCGTCTCGCGACGTCAGGCTTCGGCGATCTGAAACGCCGTTTCGGACGCAATCTCGGTGCGCCGCTGAAGCGCAGCATTTGGCTGCATGGCTCCTCGGCCGGTGAAGTCGCGCTGCTGCGCCCCCTTATTGCGCTGCTCGAGCGCGACTTTCCTGCGACTCCGCTCGTGATTTCGGCGTTCACCGTCACCGGCCTCGCGGCGGCCGCGAAGCTGTACCCACGGCATCGGGTCGTGCCATTGCCCGTCGACCTGTCTTTCGTGGTGCGGCGCTGTTTCACGCACTTCGATCCCGAGCTCGTGATCGTGGCTGAATCCGAGTTCTGGCCGAACTTCATTGCTGGCGCGCGGCAGCGAAATACGTCCGTGATGTTGATCAACGGCAAGATGTCGGCGAAGTCGTACCGCGTGCATGCGCGGACCGGTTTGATCGGACGCGTGCTGCGGATGCTCGACCTCGCCGCGGTCCAGACCGAGGAGCACGCGGGTCGGTTGCGCGCGCTCGGCGTCGACGTTGAGCGCGTGCGCGTGACCGGCAACATGAAGTACGACCTGACGCGAGCCACGACGGATCGCGATCAGGCACAGGCCCTGCGTCGCTCGCTCGGCTACGGCGCGGACGACGTCGTGATCATCGGCGGCAGTCTGCACGAGCAGGAGGACGAAGCACTGCTCGAGGCGTACGCGTCGGGTCGAGAGACGAGTGCACCCGTCGCGTTGATCCTCGTGCCGCGGTACCCGGCCGAGGCGGCCGCCGTCGAGCAGCGTGTGCGAGCGCGTGGGTACCCCTCAATCCTGAAGACGGCCGTTGATTCGGGCCGCGAGCGTGCCCCTGGGCGCGACGGCGTGCTCGTGGTGGACACGGTCGGCGAGCTCGGCAAGCTGTACGCGGTGGCCGATATTGCGTTCGTCGGCGGCAGCCTCTTCTTCCGCGGTGCCAACAAGGGCGGCCACAATCTGATGGAGCCGGCGATCCTGGCGATCCCCGTGCTGTTCGGCCCCTACAACTTCAGCTTCAAAGAAACCGTCGAGGACCTGCTGGCCGCGGACGCGGGAAAGCTCGTACGCGATGCGGCCGAACTCAAGGACGCGATCGTGTCGCTCGTCACCGACAGCCGGGCTCGACGCGAGCTCGGTGCACGCGCGCAGCGTGTCGTGCTCGAAGGACAGGGCGCGACCGCGCGCAATTACGCATTGCTCGTCGAGTTGCTCAAAGCTCGGGCCTGAGCGCTTGCCACGCCGTAACCCTTGGCCCCAAAATGCCACGATCTATTAGGCACTTGGGCGTTTGATGAGTAAAAAGCACGTTTTCGTCCGCGACATCGATTGCGGCTCCGATCGGTTGTTCCTGATCGCTGGGCCATGCGTGATCGAGGAAGAGTCGCTGATGATGCGTACCGCCGAGCGCCTGAAGAAGATCACCGCAGCGCTCGATATTCCGCTGATCTTCAAGTCATCGTTCTCGAAGGACAACCGCAGCTCGCTCAATTACTACCAGGGTCCAGGTCTCGATGCCGGTCTCAAGATCCTCGAGAAGATCAAGAAGGAGTTCGACCTGCCGATCCTGACGGACATTCACTATCCGTATCAGGCGGCCCCCGCGGCAGAGGTTTGCGACGTGATCCAGATCCCCGCCTACCTGTGCATGCAGTCCGAGCTCGTGGTCGCAGCCGCGAAGACGGGCGCGGTCGTGAATCTCAAGCACGGTCAATTCCTCGCGCCCGAAAATATGGCGAAGCCGTGCGAGAAGATCGAGCAGTCCGGTAACGACAAGATCATTCTGACCGAGCGTGGTTACACCTTCGGCTACAACGATCTGATCGTCGACCCGCGCAGCTTCTACCTGCTGAACCAGATTGGATATCCCGTGGTGTTCGATGCGGGTCACTCGATCCGCAAATACGGCATCCCGAGCAAGGATCCGAGCGGCGGTGCGCGGCAGTTCCTAACCACACTCGCGCGCGCCGCGGTGGCCGCGGGTGTCGACGGTTTCTTCATCGAGGCTCACCCAAGCCCTCCCGATGCCCTGTGTGATGCGGCCAGCCAATATGCGCTCGATGGTCTCGAGGCATTCATGCGTCCGCTGATCGAAATTCACGATCTGGTTCGCTCCCAGTCGCTGCACTAAAGGATCTGCATGGAACTCTATCTCGACTCCGTCGATTTCAAGGAGATCGAAGCCGCGCTCGACTTCGGCTTCATCAAAGGTCTCACGACTACGCCGACGTTCATGCATCGCCACGGCATCACGGACATCGATGGCGCAATCGTGAAGCTGTCGGGGATGGTGCCGGAGCTGCAAGTGGAAGCGCTCGGCAACAATCCGGACGAGATTCTGGCCGAGGCCGAGCGGCTGCTGGGTTTGGGCCTCGCCAAGCCCCCCGTCTTCAAGGTGCCCATCAGCAACGACGGCGTGAAGGCGTGCAAGCGGCTGACCGACAAAGGCTACCGCGTGAACGTTCACCTGATCTACACGTTGAACCAGGCTTACATGGCCATGGAGGCTGGCGCTTCGTTCATCTGTCCGCTGGCCGGGCGCATGCAAGATCAGGGGCACGATGCTATCCAGCTGTTCGAGCAGTGCGTCGACGTGATCGACCGCTACGGCTACAACAGCAAGGTCATGTTCTCCTCGGTGCGTCACGCGGAGCATGTGCGCCAGGCCATGTTGACGGGCGTGCACGTGTGCACGATGCCGTATAGCGTCATGAAGAACCTCTGCGAGAACACGCTGACAGCGCTCGGCACCGCGCAATTCCGCGAGCACACGCAACTCATGACCATGCGCGTGAAGGACGTGATTCGCGGTGCGAATCCCGTGTGCCAGACCACCGAGACGTTGACGAATGCCATGGTCAAGATGACGGAGTCGCGGCTTGGTGTCGTGACGCTCGTCGAGGCGTCCGGCGCCGTCGCGGGCGTCTTCACGGACGGCGACCTGCGGCGCAAGCTCCAGTCCGACGGTCGCGGCATTCTCGACAAATCGCTCGCCTCCATCGGGTTCTCGAAGACGCCACACACGATCGATCGCGACACGCTGCTGAACGACGCCGTCAAGGTGTTCAAGAAAGCGGAAATCGACAGCATCGTTGTCGTCGATGCGGCGAAGAAGCCCGTCGGCGTGCTGGACGTTCAGGATCTGATCAAGCTCGGATTGCTCGGCCAAGAGCATCTCTAGGCGAGCGAGCTCGCGAACCGGCCGGGGAAGGAGTGACGTGACACTCTGGTCGCTCGTCGTCTACCTGTTGATGCCGTACGCGCTCGGTAACCTCGTGTGGCGCGGGCTTCGCTATCCCGCGTATTGGCACGGCTGGCCCGAGCGTTTTGGCTTCGTGCAGCCGATCGGCACGCCGACAATCTGGGTGCACGCGGTCTCTGTCGGTGAAGTGCGTTCCGCCACGCCGCTGATCCTGGCGCTCGCCGATCGTTACCCGCGGCACCGCCTCGTCGTGACAACGATGACGCCGACCGGCGCGGACCAGGTGCGGGAGCTCTGCGGCGATCGCGTGACGCACTGCTATGTGCCGTACGACCTTCCGGGAGCCGTGCGGCGGTTTTTCGACCGCCTGCATCCGGAAGTCGCCGTGATCGCGGAGACGGAGTTCTGGCCGAACATCTTCGCCGAGTGCGGCCGGCGGGACATTCCGCTGCTCCTCGTGAACGGCCGCGTGTCACAGGCCTCCCTGCGCGGCTACCTGCGCGTGCCGAACATCACGCGTGCGATGCTCGCGAACGCCGACCTGTTGTGCGCACAGACGCGCGTCGACGCGCAGCGGCTCCGCAACCTGGGTGTGCCCGAGTCGCTGATTCGGGTGACGGGCAACTTGAAGTTCGACGTTGAGCCGCCANNTTCGCGCGCCTCAAAGCACGGCTGCCCGAGTTGTTGCTCGTGCTCGTGCCGCGGCATCCCGAACGGTTTCATTCAGTCGCGAGACTCTGCAGCGGCCGCGGCTTCGCTATCGCGCTGCGGAGCAGCACGCGGGGTGAGCTGCCGCCGGGCACAGACGTGCTGGTGGGCGACACCATGGGCGAGCTGCAGCGCCTCTACGCTGCATCGGATGTCGCATTCATAGGCGGCAGCCTCGTGCCGCACGGTGGCCAGAATCTGCTCGAAGCCTGCGTCGTGCGCGTGCCGGTAGTGTTCGGGCCGCACATGTTCCACTTCGAGGAGATCAGTGCCATGGCGCTCGAGCGTGGCGCCGCGCGCCAAGTGCTCGACATCGATGGGCTCGTGGCCGCGGTTGCGCTGTACTTCGAGCAGCCCGAGTTGCGGCGTGTGGCGGGGCTCGCCGCGCACACGCTCGTGACGGAAAATCGCGGTGCGCTCGAGCGCACACTTGCGCATGTCGAAGCCACGTTGCATGCGGCCGGCTGGAAAGAATCCGCGCCACCCGCCAAGGTCGGCGCGGCCACCGCGCCGGCTCGCAGTCGCTGACCAGGGCTGAACGCCGCGCGCGCACGAATCTGTTATCGTGGCGCGCCCCGGTCGACCACCGGCGTTCCCAGTTAACTTCGATCGCGGCATTCGCCGCGCGGTGACATTCAGTGAAGAGGGTCAGGTTCGGCATCCGCGCTACCGCGAGCACGGGGTCGGCTCCGCCGCCCCAGGGGCTCTTGGCCTTTTATTGGCACTTCATTCGCCAGACGAAAGGTTGGTATGCGGCGATGTTCGTCGCGAGTCTCGGCGTCGCTCTATTCGATACCGCGATCCCGCTGATCTTCGGCAAGCTCGTCGCGCTGATGGATACCGGGGACCGGTTGGCTGCTGTCGCGGCGCAGTGGCCCATGCTGCTCGGCATGGCCGCACTGGTGCTCATCGCGCGCCCGATCGCAATCATGACCGACATCGTCATCCGTCAGAACGTGCTCGTGCCGGGCGCGACGAGCCTGATTCGCTGGCAGAGCCACTGGCACGTCGTGCGTCAGAGCCTTACTTTCTTCCAGAACGATTTCGCAGGCCGCATCGCCAATCGCGTGATGCAGACGGGCGGTGCGCTGCGAGAGAGCGCGATGTCGAGCATTCGGGCGGTTTGGTATATCAGCGTGTACGGCGTGACCGCGTTCGCGCTGATGACCTCCGACGACTGGCGCCTGGGCGTACCGATCTTCGTCTGGGTCGTCGGCTACGTGCTCGGCTTGCGGTACTTCGTGCCGCGCTTGCGCGAGCTCTCGCGCGCAAACTCCGAAGGGCGATCGCTCGTCATGGGCCGCGTCGTCGACAGCTACACCAATATCCTCACGGTGAAGCTGTTTTCACGGCTCGCGGAGGAAGACGCTTACGTGCGCGAGGGGATCGATGGGCACCAGGTCGCGATGGCCGCGCACACGCGCATGATCACGTTCTTCCTGGTCTGGCTCACGGTGCTGAACGCGGGATTGATCGTCGGCACTGCGGCGATCGGCCTCACGCTGTGGGCAAACGGCGTGGTGGGCGCGGCGATCGTCGCCACGGCTCTGCCGCTGGCGTGGCAGACGGCGAATGCCGCCGGCTGGGTCAGCTGGGAGGTCACCTCGATTTTCGAGAACGTCGGCGTCGTGCAGGAAGGCATGCAGTCGATCGCGGTGCCGCACGCCGGTGTCGATCGGCCCGATGCGCGGCCGCTCGATGTGACGCACGGCGAGATTCGCTTCGATCGGCTGACGTTCGGCTATGGCCGCAAGGATGCGGTGCCCGTCGTAGACAACCTCGATCTCACGATCCGAGCCGGCGAACGGGTCGGTATCGTCGGCCGTTCCGGCGCCGGCAAGTCCACGCTCGTGAATCTGCTGCTGCGCTTCCACGATCCGGAAGGCGGGCGAATTCTGATCGATGGTCAGGACATTGCCGGCGTTACGCAAGAGACGTTGCGCGGGGCGATCGGCATGGTTACGCAGGACACGTCGCTGCTGCATCGCTCGATCGCCTCGAACATCCGCTACGGCCGTCCGTGGGGCACGGACGAAGAGGTGGTGGCCGCGGCACACAAGGCGCAGGCGCATGAGTTCATTCTAGGGCTTCGCGACTGGATAGGGCGTGCAGGCTACGACGCGCACGTCGGCGAGCGCGGTGTGAAGCTTTCCGGCGGACAGCGTCAGCGCATTGCGCTTGCACGGGTGATTCTGAAGGACGCGCCGATCCTAGTACTCGACGAAGCTACCTCCGCGCTCGACAGCGAGGTCGAGCTCGCGATTCAGGAACAGCTGAAGTCCTTGATGGACGGCAAGACCGTCATCGCAATCGCCCACCGGCTTTCCACGATCGCTCGCATGGATCGCCTCGTCGTGCTCGAGCACGGGCATATCGTGGAACAAGGCACTCACGCCGAGCTGCTGCGCCACGGCGGTCACTACGAGAAGCTCTGGCGGCACCAGTCGGGCGGCTTCATCGCCAACGACCTCGACCGCGAGGCTCTCGCCGACCTCGCCCAGCGCGCGACGGCTTAACTCTAAGGTTCCAGCGCACGGCAACAACGCTACGTCATGGTCACGGGGCGCCGCCGGTCCATCACGCTTACCGGGAATCGAGAAACACGCGCAGTGCGGATCGGCTGCCGGCTAGCGGCAGAGATCCGTGACGCAAATCGAATCCAACGTGCGCCCGGCCGGCGGCACTTTGAGCCCCGCCTTGGTCATGTAGTCGCGCAGCAGTGCCGCGGCATCGGGATGCGGGATTGCGGATTGCACGCCCACGCGTACTAGCCCGTCTGCGTAGTCGATGGCTTGCCACGTCACGCCGGCCAGCTTGTAGATAGTGTCGCGGCTACCGACGTCGCGGGTGTCGAGCTTGGCGCCGTGCTCCACGAGCGCGGCGATCACGTCAGTGCGGCCCTTGTGCGCGGCGCCCATGAGCGCCGTCCGGCCTTCGGACGTGTCGCGTGCATTCACGTCGTTGCCGAGATCGAGCAACAGCTTCACCACGTCGAGCGTTTGTGTCTTCGACCACTCGTACGTTACGCCTTCGACCCAGCCGATGCCGGCGGCCACCATTAGCGGCGTAACGCCGGTATCGGTGTTGATCGTCGGATCGGCTCCGTGCGCGAGCAAGAGTTTCAGCAGCGCCATGTCGCCCGACTGCGCCGCGCGGAGGAACGGAGTGGCCCCTTCCTCATACAACCACTGGTGCGTGAACACCGTGCGGGTCTCCGTGCTCGACGCCATACGCGCGTTGACGTTCGCGCTGCGATCGAGCAGGAGCTTGATGAAGTCGAGGTGATCCATATCCGGCTTGCGCGTGGGATAGTCACCGCCTTCGATATTGCGGTTATCGGTGGCGATGTACAGCGGATTCCAACCGCCCTTGTTAGCGATGTTCGGATCGGCGCCGTGCTCCAGGAAGAACTTACCGAGCTGGTAGTAGCGGTTCTGTGTGGCGGTCAGTAGCGGCGTCCAGCCAAATTCGCTGGTCTGGTTCACGTCGACACCGTGGTCGAGCAGCATCTTGGCCGACGCGAGATCGCCTTCGCGCGCCGCGAACACGAGCGCAGTCAGGCCGCCCCAGTCGGGCGTGGCTTGACGTTGGACCGGCGCGCCGTCGTCATCCGTGGGGGGCGGAGGGGGCGCCCCTTTGGTCGGTGTAGGCAGCTTGACCACACCAGAAACGTTGACGCCGCGCTTCACCTGCTCGATGCGCTCCCGGCCGGACGGCGCGAGATAGGGGCGGCGCCCGCGGGGAATGGCGTTCGAGCGCAGGGACGCGTCCGCGCCGTGCTCGAGCAGCGCACCCACCGCCCCCGGGTTCTTATAGGCCGCAGCCCACATGAGCGCCGTGGTGCCCCGCAGTTGCTCGCGGGCATTCACGTCGACGCCATGCTTCGTCAGAACTTCGATAGCGGCCACGTTGCCGGTGCGCGCGGCCATCATTAGAGCGGTCTCGCCGTTCTTCAGCGTGGCGTTTGGCGAAGCGCCCGTGTCGAGCAGCAACGCGATCATGTCCGGATTGCCGCGCTCCGCGGCGAGCAGCAGCGGCGCGACGCCGGCTTCATTGAGGGTTGCGACATTCGCGCCGGCTTTCAGCAGCTTGCGCGCGGTGACGAGGTCGTTGCGGTATACGGCCCAGTGCAACGCGGTGCCGCCATCGGGTCGCGGCTCGTTCACGTCGGCATGAGCTGCGAGCAAACGGTCGATCGTGGCCGCGTCGCCATGCATGACGGCGTCGGCAAGGTCCGCCGCGCGAGACGCGCCGATCCAGCCGAACGCTGCAACCGCCACGGTCAACCAATGCCTCATCGATTCCCCCTGCGACGCCCAGAGCCCAATCATAGTTCGCCTCAGCAGGTAGGCCAAACGAGGGGTCGCCGATGACCCGTCTGTTCATTCCGCCCGCAAGGCGTCGAGGGGCTCCAGCCGGGCTGCGCTCCGCGCGGGGAGCACTCCGGCCACGAGGCCGATGACTACCGCGATCGCGAACGCGAGCACGACATAGAGCGGCGCGATGCGCGCCGGCACGGCGGGCAGGGCGAGGTGCGCGATGCCGACGATCACGAAGCCGAGCAGGAGCCCGCCGGCCCCGCCGAGCGCCGACAGCAGCATGGCTTCAGCGACGAACAGCTGCGCGATGCGCGAACGGCGCGCCCCGACGGCGCGCAGCAACCCGATCTCCTGAGTGCGCTCCCGCACGGCGATCGTCATGATCGTGAAAATACCCACGCCACCGACGAGCAGCGAGATGCCTCCGAGCGCGGCCACGCCGAGCGTCAACACGCTCACGATCGAGCCCAGCACGTCGAGCATTTGCTGCTGGGAAACAATCGTGAAGTCCTCACCGCCATGCCGCGCCAGTAGGATGCGCTTGACGCCTTCGATGACCTCTTCGACACGTGCGTTTTCGGCGTACAGCAAATCGATTTCTTGCACGCCCTGGCGGTTGAACAGCTCGAGCCCCAAAGCCGCCGGTATATACACCGTGTCATCGAGGTCGATGCCGACGACCTGGCCCTTTGGCTCCATGACGCCGACGACACGATAGCGTTGGCCTCCGACACGCACGCGTTCGCCGAGTGCGTTTTTGTCGCCGTACAGTTCCTTGAACGCCTTTGCACCGAGTACCGCCACGTTGCGGGCACGCTCGAATTCGTCCGGCGGCAGGAACGTCCCGGCTGCCACGGTGAACTTGAACGTCTGATCGAAGTCCGGCCCCACGGCGTACACGGCCACATTGCGTTCGCGGCCGTTACCTTCGATCGAACCGCTGCCGGTCACGACGGGCACTGCGTGCAGGACGTAAGGCGCCCGCGTGAGTGCTTCCGCGTCGGCCAGGCTCAGCGGTCGCACCGAGTTCAGTGCTCCGGGCGAGATGCCTAAGGTGCTGGCCTTGCCGGGCTGCACGGCGATTGTTGTTGTGCCGAACTGCGTGAACTCCTCGATGATGTAACGGTTCAGGCCTTCGCCAATCGAGGTCAGCAGCACCACGGCGGTGACGCCGATGCCGATGCCGAGCGCGGTCAGCATGCTGCGCATGCGGTGCGCGGCGACGGAGTTGGCGATCAAGCGAACGAAGTCTTGCCAACGCATGGCCGTCAGCGCTGCGAGAGCGCGTTCACGGGGTCGAGGGCCGCCGCACGGCGCGCGGGCAGGATGCCGAAGAGCAAGCCGCTAGCGACAGCCACGCCCACAGCGGCCGCCGCGGCCCAAGGCGGTGCGGCGAAGTCGAGCACTGGGAACGCGAGCTTCAACGCCCAGGTTCCGAGCCCGCCGATGGCGAGCCCGACGAGCGCCCCGAGCAGCGACAGGCAGGCGGCCTCGGTCAGGAACAGACCAATGATCTGGCGCTGGCGCGCGCCGATCGCCTTTAGGAGCCCGATCTCGGCGGTGCGCTGACTCACGGCGACCAACATGACGTTCATGATCAGCACGCCGGCGACGACGAGGCTGATTGCGGCGATCGCGGCGAGCCCCGCTGTGATCATTTCGAAGATTGTATCGAACGTCGCCACGAGCGCGTCCTGCGTGATGACGGTGACGTCTTCCTCCCCGGCGTGCCGTGCTTTGATCGTCGCGACGATGTCGCGCTTCGCCGCCTGCACTGCATCAGCCTCGCTGGCCTCTGCAAGAATGCGAAACACGCCCGACGTGTTGAACAGCTGCTGCGCACTCGCGATTGGCACGATGACGGTCTCGTCGACATTGAAGCCACCCGACAGACCTTGCTGCGCCAGCACACCTATCACGCGGCAGCGCGCGGCGCCGATGCGCAGCGGTTGACCAACGGCGGGTGCCGGTGCGAACAGCTCGCGTGCGACGGTGTTGCCAAGCACACATATCGGCTGCGCAAGATCGAGCTCCGCCGGCGGCAGGAACTGGCCGCTGCCCATGGTCCAATGCTGGATCGCAAGCATGTGCGCGCTCGTGCCGATGACCGAGATGTCGCGCTCGCGGCTGCCCGCGGATACCGTGCCGGCGCCCACGACGATGGGCGTCACCTGCTTGATGCGTGGGCTGCGGCCCACGGCAAGCGTGTCCTCGAGCGTGAGCTCGCGCGCGGTCTCACCCACCAGCAGGCCCTGAATGCCTGAGCCGCCTGTCTCGGCGCGTCCAGGCAGCACGATGATCATGTGCGTGCCGAGCGACGCGAACTGCCCGGTGACGTAGCGGCGCGCGCCTTCGCCCACGGCCGTCAGCGTTACGACTGCCGCGACGCCTATCGAGATCGCAAGCAGCAGCATCGACGTGCGCATCGGGTAACGCTGCAGTGCCTGCAGCGACAATCGTGTGACATCGAGCGCCCTCATGCGCCTTCTCCGCTGCGATCGCTCACGATTTTGCCGTCGCGCAGCGTCAAGTGGCGGCGCGCGCGGCCGCCAATCATCGGGTCATGGGTGACGATCAAGAGTGCGATGCCGTCGCGGTTCAGCTGCTCGATGATTTGCATGATCTCGCTGCCGGAACGCGAGTCGAGATTGCCCGTCGGCTCGTCGGCGAGTAGGAAGCGAGGCCGCATGACGATCGCACGGCCGATGGCCACGCGCTGGCGTTCGCCTCCCGAGAGCTGGTCGGGACGGTGGTCGAGTCGTGTCTTCAGTCCCATCGACTCGAGGATCGAGACTGCGCGTTCGCGTCGCGCCTTGGGCGCGGCACCGGCGAGCACGAGCGGCAGCTCGACGTTCTCGAGCGCCGTCAGGCGCGGCACCAGGTGAAAGAACTGGAAGATGAAACCGATCTGTTGCTGGCGATGTCGCGCGAGCGCGTCGTCGTCGAGGGACGAGACGTCTTCGCCTTCGAGGCGATACGTGCCGGCCGTCGGCCGGTCCAGCAACCCGAGCATGTTCAGCAGCGTCGATTTTCCGGAGCCGGACGGGCCCATGATCGAAACGTACTCGCCGGCCTTGATCGTGAGATCGACGTGATCGAGCGCGCGCACGAGCTCGGTGCCGACTTTGTACTCCCGGCAGATGTCGCGCAGCTCCATCATGCGGCTGGCCGTCGCGCTATTCGGCGACGGCGACCGCGCCGTCGCGCACGCCCGCGCGGTCGATCGAGCTCACGACGCGCTCGCCGGCGGAGAGGCCGCTGACGATCTCCGTGAACTCCCAGTTCGCCACGCCGGTTTCTACGGGCCGTGCCACGAGCTTGCCGGTGGCGGCGTCGAACACGTACACCTTGTGGTCCGGCAGGATTACGGAGCTAGGCACGCGCAGCGCGTCGGCGCGTTCGGCGAGCACGACCTCGACGTCTGCGCTGTAGCCCGTCAGCAGACCCGTGCCCTCGGGGTTCTCGAACTCGGCTTCGATCTCGACGGTGCGCGCTTGCTTCTCGCGGTCGAGCACGTACGGCGCCACGCGACGCACGTGACCCGGAAATTTGCGCCCAGGGAACGCGTCGAGGCTGATGCGTGCCGGCAGACCTTCCTTCACGCGCGGGGCGTCGACTTCGTCGATCGGAGCGCTGATGTACAGGCACGTCGCGTCGATCAAGTCGACGGTCGGCGGTGTCGGAATGCCGACGGGCGACGGCGTCACGAACTCTCCGATCTCGCCGTTGATTTCCGCGATTACGCCGCTGAACGGAGCGCGCAGCTGCGTGCGGCGCAGTTGCGCGCGTGTGACGTCGATTCGGGAGTCGGCCACGCGTGCCGCGTCTTGCGCGGCTGCGCACCCGGCGGCGCCCGCTTCGGCTTTTCCCTGCGCCTGATCCGCCGCTTCCTCGGACGCGAGCTTCTCCGCACGCAACATCTTCAGGCGTTCCGCGTCGCGCTTCGCGACATCGGCCGTGACGCATGCTTGACGAGCCTGCGAGCGCGATGCCCGGGCGTCGCGTTCACCGAGCTCGAGCTGAGCCGTGAGATCGTCGTTCCAGAGTTCGAGCAGCAGCGCGTCAGCGGCGACGTGCTCGCCCTTTTTCACGGGCAGTTTCGCGATCTGACCGCCGAGCGCCGGCGACAGGCGCGCGCGGTGGCACGCATCGACGGTGCCGGCGCGGGTGTTGGCCACTGTGGCAATCACGGCGCCGCGCTCGACCGTCACGAGTGCAACGGCGACCGGCTTCGGCCGCGTGAACCACCACACGGCGGCGACCGCGATCAGGACCACCACCGCGACCATAGCGACGCGCTTCATAAAACCGCTTCTGGGAGGATCGGCCGCTGGAGTCTAGCGGATAAGCCGATGGCGCAGCGACATGACACGAATCGGTGTCAGTGTTCCGTAAGGTATCGCTCCGCATCGAGCGCCGCCATGCATCCCGAGCCGGCCGAGGTGACGGCCTGTCGATAGATCGGATCGGCGACATCGCCGGCCGCGAACACGCCTTCGATGTTCGTCGCCGTGGCGAAGCCGTGGCGGCCCGTGCGCGTCACGATGTAGCCGCCTTCCATCTCGATCTGGCCCTGAAAGATACCGGTGTTCGGCGTATGACCGATTGCGATGAACACGCCCTGCACGGGCACTTCGCGCTTAGCGCCGGTCGTGGCGTGAGCGATCCGCACGCCCACGACGCCGTTGTCATCGCCTTGCACTTCGTCGAGCACGTGGTCCCACACGATCTCGACGTTGCCCTTGCGGCTTTTCTCGACGAGCTTGTCGATCATGATCTGCTCGGCGCGGAACTCGTTGCGCCGATGCACCACCGTCACTCGCGATGCGATGTTCGCGAGGTACAAGGCTTCCTCGACGGCCGTGTTGCCGCCGCCGACGACAGCGACAGGCTGGTTGCGGAAGAAAAATCCGTCGCAGGTGGCACACGCCGACACGCCGCGGCCCTTGTACGCTTCCTCGCTTTTCAGGCCGAGGTATTTGGCCGATGCGCCGGTCGCGATGATCAACGCGTCGCAGGTGTATTCCGCGGCGCCGCAGAAGAGCCGAAACGGCCGCAGCCCAAGCTCGACGCGATCGACCTGGTCGTTGACCAGCTTTGTGCCGAAGCGCTCGGCGTGGCGCTTCATGCGCTCCATGAGCTCCGGGCCCATGACGCCCTGATCGTCGCCGGGCCAGTTGTCGACTTCGGTCGTCGTGGTCATCTGCCCGCCGACTTCGACGCCGGTGATGATGACGGGCTCGAGCGCCGCGCGTGCGGCGTAGACGGCCGCGGTGTAGCCGGCAGGACCGGAGCCGATGATGATCAGGCGGTGGTGTTGAGAGGCCATGCACCCTCCTTGCGGCCCGCTATGGTAGTGGAGAGCCGTCGCCAAGTCAGGACCAAACGCACATGAAACCCGCCGCAGGATCCGGTGGCGGGCCCCAACCGCGGTTCGGCCGGCACCGCACCGGTCGTGTGCGCGTCATGGCTGTCTGGCATGATTCGCGCCGTAGCCAACCGTTGCCACGAGGAGCAACGTGATGCATGGACGCCGTTCGCCGAGTTTTGAGCTCGCTCTTGTACTGTCGGTACTGCTGGCAGTAGCGGGCGCCGTTGTCCACGCGCAGGGCGTGGTCGATCCAGCGACGTCTCCGCCGCCACCGCCGCAACATCGGCGCTCGATCGGGCTCGTGCTGTCCGGCGGCGGCGCGCGCGGCGGCGCGCACATCGGCGTGTTGAAGGCTCTGGAGGAGTTGCACGTCCCCGTCGACTACCTGGCCGGCACGAGCATCGGCGCCGTGATCGGCGGCTTCTATGCCTCCGGCATGACGGTGCCGGAGATGGAGAAGCTCGTCGAGAGCCTCGAGTGGGACCGGGCGTTCCTCAATTTCACTCCGCGCCAGGCAAAGTCGTATCGGCGTAAACGCGACGACGATCTTTTTCTTGTGGACCAGAAGCCGGGGCTCGTCGGCCGCGAGTTCCGGTTGCCCGTGGGTTTGGTCCAAGGCCAGGTCATTGACACGATCCTGTCCCGCGAAACGCTGCGCGCGTCGGAAGTGGAGGATTTCGATCAGCTGCTGATCCCGTTCCGGGCCGTGGCCGGCGATCTCGCGACGGGCGATGCCGTGATCCTGAAGTCCGGCAGCCTCGCGCGGTCGCTGCGCGCGAGCATGTCGATCCCGGCGGCGCTCGCGCCGATCGAGATCGATGGGCGATTGCTCGTCGACGGTGGCATCGCGATGAACATGCCCGTCGACGTGGCGCGCCAAATGGGCGCCGACGTTGTGATTGCCGTCGACATCTCGTCGACGCTGTTGACGCGCGCCACGTTGCGTTCCGTGCTCGACGTGACGGCGCAGCTGACGAACCTACTCACGCGCGCCGGTAACGAGGACCAGCGCAAGAAGCTGCACGGCGACGACATCCTGGTGCGGCCGGAATTCGGCGAGGATCTGAGCTCCGTGACCTTCGCCCGCATGGGCGAGTCGATCCAGGCCGGGTATGACGCAGTGATGGCACACCGCGCTCAGTTCGAAGTCCTGGCGCTCTCCGCGACCGCCTACGACGCGTTTCTCGCCGCTCGCAAAGATCCGCGCATGCGCGAGTTGCCGATCATCGACTTCGTGCGCCTCGCCAACAAGGGGCCGATTGCGGACAGCATTGTGCAAACGCGGCTAGACGATATCCACGTCGGCCAGCCGCTCGATGTCGACGCCGTCGAACGCGCAATGGACAAGGTGTACGGCCTCGAGTACTACCAGAACGTGCGCTACGGGCTCGTGAAGGACAGTACTCTGACCGGCCTCGAATTCGAGCTCGACAAACGTTCGTGGGGTCCGAACTATCTGCAGCTCGGCATGGAGTTCAGCTCGGCCGGCAAGGGCGATGCCCTGTTCGGATTGGCCGCGAGCTATCTCCGCACGGCCATCAACGACCGCGGCGGCGAGTTCCGCACGACGTTCGTGATCGGCGACGAACCGGCACTCACTACAGATCTCTATCAACCGTTGGGTCCGAAAGGCCTGTTCTTCCTCGCGCCCGAGCTCGATATCGCATCGACTCAGTACAACGTATTCAGGGGCGACGATCGGTTGCTTGCGGCGCAGAAGCGTCAGGCACTCCTCGAGTTAGCCGTCGGCCGCGAGCTGCCGAGCTGGGGGGAGTATCGGTTCGGAATTCGCGAGGCGTCCGGCAACTATGAACTACGTGTCGGCGACCCCGCGTACATGCCGGACAAGAATTTCCGCGTGGGCCAGTTCTTCGGCCGCTTCGCCGTCGACACGATGGATAGCGTGTCGTTCCCTCGTCTGGGCTCGCTCGCGAGCGTCGAATGGCGCGGTTCGCGGCGCGGGCCGTTGTCCGCAGACACGGACTTCGACCAGGTGCTGATATCGGCTGCGCACGCGAAGACCTGGGGCCGGCACACGATCCTGACGTCGCTGCGCTACGACGCGACGGTCAGCGGCACCGCACCGGTCGACAGCCTGTTCCAGATGGGTGGTTTCTTCGACCTTTCGGGCATCAATCGCAACGAGCTCGCGGGACAGTATGCGGTGCGGCTCGGCGCCGCCTATTACCGCCGCATCGGCAATCTCGCGTTGTTCCCGGCGTTCGCGGGATTCACGGTCGAGGTCGGCAACGTGTGGCAAACACGAGGCGACATTTCGCTGCGCCGCAGCATCGTGGGTGGGTCGTTCTGGGGCGGTGTCAGCACGCCCGTCGGTCCCGTCTACGTCGGCTATGGGCGCGCCGAAGGAGGACTCGACGCCTTCTACATTGCGCTCGGCAGGGTATTTTGATGACGGATCTGGAAGGCATCGATCTCGCGCGCGTTCTGCACCCGAACACGAATTTCGCGGCGCTGCATCGCGATGGCCCGCTCGTGTTGGTGCGCGGCGAGGGTGTCCACGTGTGGGACAACCGCGGCCGGCAATACATCGAAGCCATGGCCGGCCTCTGGTGCACGACGCTCGGCTACGGCGACGAAGAGTTGGCGCGTGTGGCTTACGAGCAGATCAAGCAGCTGTCGTTCTCGCACCTCTTCACAGGCAAGAGCCATGAGCCGGCCGTGCTGCTGGCAGACAAGCTCGTTCAAATGGCGCCATTCGCCGCGTCGCGCGTGTTTTTCGGTAACTCCGGCTCCGACGCCAACGACACGCAGATCAAGCTCGTCTGGTACTACAACAACGCGATCGGGCGACCCGCCAAGAAGAAGATCATCGCGCGCCACAAGGCGTATCACGGCACGACGCTCGCGTCCGCGGGGCTCACGGGTTTGCCCGCGTTTCACAAACTGTTCGACGTGCCGTTGCCGGGAATCCTGCACACCGACGCGCCTTATTTCTACCGCGGCGCCGAGGCTGGTGAGCGCGAGGAAGACTACGCTTCGCGGCTCGCCGCGAGTCTCGAGAAACTGATCCTGCGCGAGGGTCCCGACACTGTCGCGGCGTTCATCGCCGAGCCGCTGATGGGCGTGGGTGGCGTGCTGCTGCCGCCGCGTACTTACTTCGAGAAAGTGCAGGCAGTGCTCACGAAGTACGACGTTCTATTGATCGACGACGAGGTCATCACGGGGTTCGGCCGCACGGGCGAGCTTTGGGGCGCGCAGGCGTTCGGCATGCACCCGAACACGTTGACGGCCGCGAAAGCCTTGTCGTCCGCGTATCTGCCGATCAGCGCCGTGCTCGTGCCGGAGTTCATGTACGCGCCGATGGTCGAAGCCAGCGGGCAGGTGGGTCTGTTCGGTCACGGCTTCACGTATTCGGGCCATCCGGTGAGCGCCGCCGTGGCGTTGCGCGCGCTGCAGATTTACGAGGAGCGCAATCTGTACGCGCACGTGCGGAACATCGCGCCGCAGTTCCAGGCGCGGTTGCATGCGCTTGCGTCGCATCCACTCGTCGGGGACACGCGGGGCATTGGTCTACTCGGTGGCTGCGAGCTCGTGCAAAACAAGACCACGAAGGCAGCGTTTGACGCGAAGCGCGCCGTCGGTGCGAAGTGCATGCAGCTGTGTCAGGAGCGCGGGCTCGTCGTGCGCGCGATCGGCGACGTCATCGCGCTGTGCCCGCCGTTCATCGTGACGCCGGATCAAATCGACCAGATCTTCACGCTGCTCGCGCAGGGGCTCGACGACACGTTCGCCTGGGCACGCAAGGAGCAGCTCGTCTGAAGACGGGCAGGGCGATGACGAAGGCGAAGGCATTCTGGATTCTTGCACTGGTGGCGAATGCGCTCGGTTGGGCGTTACCCGTGATCGAGGACGACCAGCGTGTTTATCGCGGCGTGCATGCGTTCCGAGTGGCGCTGAGCCCGCTCTGGCCGTACCAGCAGTTCCACATGCCGGCCGGCTACGTGATGTGGCTTAGCGTTGCGAGTGCTCTCACGAATGTCCTGTTCGTCGTGGTGGCGGCGTATCTGTGGCCGTATGTTGCGAGGGGTGCGGCCCACCGGCTGGGTGTGTTCGCGCTCGGCGCCATGGCGCTGTTGAACCTGCACTGGACGATCACGTTGCAGGGCAACGCGGCCGACCTCGCCGCTGGTTACTACCTTTGGGTTCTCTCGTTCGTGCTGCTGCTGCTCTCGGTTCACCCGGCGCTGGCCCCCCGCAGGCGCTGACGGATTCTTCTTTTTGTGCTCGATGTGTCCCTCTCGAGCGGCGCCTGCGCTGCTTTACATAAGGCTGCCCGTTTGACTGGCCAGGTGATGTCAGTATGATATCACTTGAATATCAAATCAGCCGGGAGACGACCATGCCTGCCGACAGTTCCAGGGACGCGACCTACGAAAAACCCGTCGAAGTGATGAGCGGCTGGCCGATGCTGTTCATCGGCCTCGCGCTGATGCTCGGTGCGGTCGTTTTCGTGTTCGTGGGGCCGGGTTTGCCGCCGTTGCGAATCCTCGGCGCGGCGTTGTTCGAAATCTTCATGGTCGTCATGCTGACGGGGCTCTTCTCGCTGCAGCCAAACGAAGCCCGCGTGTTGATCTTGTTCGGCAGCTACAAAGGAACGGTGCGCAAGAGCGGCTTCCACTGGGCGAGCCCGTTCTATGCTCACAACCGGGGCAAGATTCCGTGGGGCGTTTCGCCGCCGGCCGATCCGAAGGCGGGCGGTCGCGTCGGTGCAGGAGGGGGCATCGTCTACAAACCGCTGAAGGCCACGATCTCGCTGCGCGCGCGCAACTTCAACAGCGACAAGCTGAAGGTCAACGACAAGCGCGGCAATCCGGTCGAGATCGCGGCCGTGATCGTGTGGCGCGTAGACGATACGGCGCAGGCTGCGTTCGACGTCGAAGACTTCGAGAGCTACGTGACGGTGCAGAGCGAATCCGCGATCCGCTACATCGCGAGCGCGTATGCGTACGACTACGGCGAGGACGACGAGGTCACGCTACGCGGCGGCGGTGACGAGGTTTCGCACGAGCTGAAGAAGGAGCTCGAGAAGCGGCTGGCCAAGGCCGGCTGCGTCGTCGACGAGGCGCGCCTGACGCATCTTGCGTATGCGCCCGAGATCGCTCACGCAATGCTTCGCCGGCAGCAGGCCGAGGCCGTGATCGCGGCGAGACAGAAAATCGTGCTCGGCGCCGTGAGCATGGTCGACATGGCGCTGCGCGAGCTCGACGTGAAGCAGGTCGTTAAGCTCGACGAGGAGCGCAAGGCGGCNNATCGATCCCGAGCTCTGGAAGGAGCTCGAGAAGTGGTCTGCTGACGAACTACGCAGCGTCAACGGTCAGATCGAGTACTTGCTGCGGCAAGCCGTACGCGAGCGCGAGGGCGGCGACAGGCCGGACAGCAGCAGCGGCTCGTAGGACTTGAGGTCGCTTAGAGCGCGCGCAGGCCTTCCGTGAGCTCGATTGTCGTGCCCCACGGGTCGGTTAGGAACGCGAGCCCGAACCCGGACGGCAATTTCGAATACGGCCGATCGAATTTCACGCCGGCCGTTTCGAGCTGCTTGCAGAAGACGGCGAGGTTCTGAACCTCGAAGCCGATGTGATCGAGCATGCGGCCGCGCGTCGGCGCTTTTGCAGCGGCCACTCCGGAAATGTTGATGTTGATGCCGGGCAGATCGACGGCGTCGTAGTGCCAGCGCTTGCCGCGCACGCCTCCGAAATTTTTCGCGTACCACTCCTTCGCGACGGCGACCTGGTCTTCGGGAACGTTCAGATGGATATGGTGTGCGGCGATCGGCACGTCGAGCTTACGATTGTGGCGCGCTGCGAATTCGTCCTTGCCCCCGCCATCGATTTCGAAGCCGAGATTGGTGGCCAACCCATCGTCGAATAGCTCGATGCGCTCGCCCTCGGGCGTGTGCGTGGAAGCGACGCCCGGGACCTCTTTGATGTACTCGACCTTGAATCCCTTGCGCTCGAGCGCCGCAATCGACTGCACTCGAAACGCCACGTGATTGACGACGGAGCCTTCCGTGCCGCCGCTCGACTCGCCTTGCCGCAGCAGCACGACGACATCGGGGAGCGACACGCCTTCGCTCGTGCCTTCGAGCACGATCGGTTTGCCCCCGAGCGCGACCCAGAACGCCTTGTTGGCCGCGACATCTCGTACGACGTAATGGAGGTGGCCCATCGCCACTCCCGCGGCGTTGGGTCGCGACAGTTGCGCTGTCGCAGGAGCGACGGCGGCAGTCAGGGCGAGCAGGGCAAGGAGCGGGAGCGCGAGGCGCGGCATGCTGCTTCTCCAAAGTCGAGCGCGATCGATTGTACCTAAGAGGGCGGCGCCCGGCGCCATGCCCGTCGTCGGGCTTTCCGGTATCATCGCCGACTCATTCTTACAGACCCAGGGCAAGCCGATGGGCTTCACGACCAAGCAAATCCACGCCGGCGTCACGCCGGATCCGGTCACGGGCGCCATTCTGACGCCGATCTATCAGTCGACGACTTTCGTCCAAGACTCGGTCGATCAGTACTTGTCGAAAGGCTACTCGTACTCGCGCAGCGGCAATCCGACCGTCAAGGCGCTCGAACTAAAGATCGCAGCGCTCGAGAACGGATTGTCTTGCACGTGCTATTCCACCGGCATGGCCGCCGAGCAGGTCGTATTTCAAGCCGCGCTGTCGGCGGGGGATCACGCCATCGTGTCGGATGTCGCGTACGGCGGCACCTATCGGCTCGCCACGAAGATCTACTCGCGATTCGGCGTCGATTTTTCGTTTGTGGATACGGCGAATCCCGAGGCGGTGCGCGCCGCGATTCGTCCAAACACGAAATTGATCTTCACCGAGACGCCGGCCAACCCGACATTGAAGCTGACCCCGATCGCAGCGATCTCGGAGATCGCGCGCAAGCACGGCATCCTGCATGCCGTCGACAATACGTTTCTGACGCCGTACTTCCAGCGGCCGCTCGAGCTCGGCGCGAACATTTCCGTGCACAGCACGACGAAGTATTTCGACGGCCATAACGCAACCACGGGCGGCGCCGTCATCGTCGACAGCAAAGAACTCGAAGAGAAGGTGCGCTTCCATCAGAACGCGACGGGCGTGATCATGTCGCCGTTCGTGGCGTGGCTCACGCTGCAGGGCACGAAGACGCTGTCCTTGCGCATCGAGCGTCAGTCCGAGAATGCGCAAGTCGTTGCCGAGTTCCTCGAGAAGCACCCGAAGGTGCAGCAGGTGCGTTACCCGGGGCTCAAGAACTTCCCGCAGCACGCGCTCGCGAAGGAACAGGCTTCGGGCTTCGGCGCGATGCTGTGGTTCGAGGTCAAGGGCGGCGTCAAGGCGGGCAAGAAGCTCATGGACTCTGTGAAGCTCTGCACGCTCGCAGAGAACCTGGGCTCGGTCGAAACCTTGATCACGCATCCCGTGACGATGACTCACGCAGTGATGGCGCCTGCCGAGCGCGAGCGTGTTGGCATTACCGACGGTCTTGTTCGCTTGTCCGTGGGGCTCGAGGACGTCGAAGACCTCGTGGACGACCTGCGCGAGGCGCTGGACAAACTCTAGCGTGCACATGGCGCCGCCATGAAGAAGCAGACTCGAGTTACGCATCCGCGTGGCGTCAAACTGATCGACGGCAACGACGCCGTCGTGTCGCCCGTTTATCGGTCCGTGAAGTTCACGTATCCGACGCTCGCCGAGTCTCTGTCGGCCGAGTCGAAGGAGCACGGCTTCGACTACACGCGCGACTCCAATCCGACGACTCGCGAGCTCGAGCTGCTCGCGGCCGATCTGCAAGATCGCGACGACGCCATCGCCGTTGGCTCCGGGATGGCGGCGATCTGGTTGAGCCTGCTCGGCAATCTCTCGGCCGGCGATCGCGTCGTGATCTTCGTCGAATCGTATCGGCCGAATCGTGTGGCGGTTCGGCGCTTTCTGCCGAAGCTTGGCATCGAGTTCGCGATGCTAAGCGTGCGCGACTTGCCCGCCATCGAGCGTACGTTCGCCCAGAACGACACGAAGCTCGTGCTGTTCGAGGCGCCGACGAATCCAATGCTGCAGGTCCCGGACCTCGAAGCGATCGTTGGGCTCGCGAAGCGGCACGACGTGGTTACGGTGCTGGACAACACTTTCGCGGGCCTGCACAACCACGGCCGCTACGGAATCGATTTCTTCGTGCACAGCCTGACGAAGTACGCGAACGGTCACGGCGACGTCATGGGTGGCGTCGTGATCGGCGACAAGAAACGCATCCGCGCTATCAAGCCGCTCGCCACGAACATGGGCTCCACTCTCGATCCCGGCGCGGCGTTCATGGTGCAGCGCGGCCTGAAGACGTACTACTTGCGGTACGAGCGGCACTCGTCGAACGCGCTGGCGGTGGCGCAGTACCTCGGCACTCGCAAGGAGGTATCGCGGGTCATCTATCCCGGGCTGCCGAGCGATGCGGGGCATGCGCTCGCGAGCAAGCAGATGAGCGACTTCGGTGGTGTGGTGACATTCGACCTCAACGCGAACGAACAGCAGACGTGGGCGTTCATCGACGCGCTCGAGCTGTTCGTGACGACGGCGAGCTTGGGCTCGACCGATTCGCTGGTCTCTCCGGTGAAGCTCTTCCTGGGCTCCGATCTCAGCGCCGAAGAGCAAGCGCGCGCTCAAATCCGCGAATCGACCGTCCGCTTCGCGGTCGGCATCGAACACATCGACGACCTCATCGCCGACATCTCCCAAGCCCTCGCCAAAACTTTCGGCTGAGCGCGGAAAAGACGTGTCCAGTCGACTACGGTGTCGCGTGGGTTGGCGTTGCGCTCTTTTCTTCCTATCGGTGACGAGCCCGTTGCGGCGCGTGCGTGCGTCCGCGAGCGCTGCGATGCGGCTTGGGCTGCGGGCGGCTGTGCGTGTGAGGGTGGTCGCGAGACCGTCTGCGCACAGCGATGTGCGCAGCCGAGCCGCAGGACGCGATTTCCGGCGTGTCTCGCGACCACCCTCACACGCGCAGCCGCCCGCAGCTTCGCGACGAGCCAGTGCGATAAGGGTAGGAAGAGCTACGCGGCGAGGAACTTGCGCGCTCGGCCAAGTGCCATGAGCGGGAAGTAGTGGCGGTAGAGGTTGTAGTTGATCATGAAGCCGCGCTGTAGTTCGGTGTGCTGCGCGATCCGCTCGAGCGTCTTCTTGTCGCGGAAATCCATGCGGGCTCCGAAGCCGTAGCCCGGGAACCCCGTGCCCGTGTAATACGGCTCGTCCCACGTGCCGTCGTCGCGTTGAGTGCCGATGAGGAAGTCAATTCCGCGGCGCATCGCGCGCTCGTAGTCGCGGCTGCCCGCCGCCACGAGCGCGAGCAGTGCCCATCCCGTTTGCGATGCCGTGCTCGGGCCCTTGCCGCGCAAGCTGTCATCCATGTACGAAGCGCACGTCTCGCCCCAGCCGCCGTCGTGATTCTGGTGAGCGACGATCCACTCGGCCGCGTTGCGCACGTACGGCTGCGACATGTCTTCGCCGAGGGCGGCGAGCGCCGGCAACACCGCGGCCGTGCCGTAGACATGGTTGACACCCCAGCGGCCGAACCAGCTGCCGTCCGTTTCCTGCTCGGAGCGCAGGAACTCGTAGCCGCGCGCAACGGCCGGGTGCTGGCGGTCGAAGCCGAGCAGGCCGAGCGCCTCGAGCACGTGTGCGGTCACATCGGCCGACGGCGGATCCAGCGCCTCACCGAAGTCACAGAACGGAATCTTCGTCAGAATCTGGCGATCGTTGTCCTTATCGAATGCGGCCCAGCCGCCGTTGCTCGACTGCATCGCCAGGGTCCAGCCGAGTGCGCGGTCGATCACGGCACGGATTCGCGGCTCGTCGAGAAGGGTGCGCGGCAGGCGCGCTAACACGATCAGCGCCACGGCGGTGTCGTCGATGTCGGGGTAGTTCAGGTTTGCCCGCTCGAAGGCCCAGCCGCTCGGCACTACGCCTTTGACCTTCTTCGACCAGTCGCCGTGGTAACGGACTTCGTTCTTGAGCACCCATTCGAGTGCGACCTGCATGTTCGGAGTGAGCTCGCGGTCGCAGTCCTGCATCGCAAGCAGCACCAGCAACGTGTCCCACACCGGTGACTCGCTGGCCTGGATGTGCAACGTGCCCCCGCGTTCGTACGACCAGTGCGTGTCGAGCGCCGCAAGCCCCTTCGACACGACGGGGTGCTCCAGCGTGTAGCCCTCGACGTTCAGCGCCATGAGGCTGTAGATCCACGGCGGCTGAATTCCGCCCCACGCGCCGTCCGCGTCCTGATGACGCACGATCCACCCCAAGCACGCGTTGATCGCCATCTCGCGTCCCGGCGTGAACCCGAACTGCTGATACAGATGCAGAAAGCGGTCAGAAAGCAGGAACAGTCGGCGCCACGCCAGCCACGAGCCGCGTTTCGGCAGGCTGTAGTCCATGCGCTCGCGGCCATCCGGGAACAGCTCGTCGAGCCTGCGGTCGTCGGGCAGCGGTCGTACTGCGCGGCGTGCGGACAACACGGCGAGCGGCAGCAGCGTCGCGCGCGCCCAGCTCGCAAAGTTGTAGATGTTGAAGTACCAAGGCGGGTTCGCGATGACCTCGGGTGGCAGATTGGGTGTCGCGCTCCACGGCCATTCGCCAAGCAATGCAAGCCAGTAGCGCGTGAACACGCGTATGCCGCGTAGGCCGCCATGGTCGAAGATCCATCGCCGCGCGCGTGCGAGAGGCTCGTCGTCCGGTTGCATGCCGACGCTACGCAGCGCCGCGTAGCATTCGACCGTGCTGTTGATGTCGCCCTGCGGCGCCTGGTAGTAACTTTCCCACGAGCCGTCCGGGCGCTGAGCTTTTAGCAGTGTGGCTACGATGTCTTGCTGGCGAGGGTGGCGGTACCCCAAGAAGTGCATTGCGAGTAGCCACTCGGCTTCCATCGAGTAGTTGGACTCGAGCATGCCGACCCAGAACCCGTCGGGAAGCTGCTCACGGTCGAGCCACGCGATGGCCTTGGCAATCGAGGCGTCGATCTGTTGTGCAGGTTGTTCGAGGGCTCGCGGAGCTGAAACGGCCATACCCGTGGGCAGCAAAAGTGACCCGGCATTGTCGCACAGGTCCGCCGGATCTTCGTTTTGGCCGGGCGCTTGCGGCCCGCCAATGAATCGCAGAGCATGCCCCGTCGCCGTTTGCCGAGGTTCTCGATGCCGCTTCTTCGAGCCGCCACGCTGCTCGTCGCGATCGCAATACTGAGCGGTTGCGCCGTGCTTACGGCGGACGGCGAGCGCCTCACACTCACGTCCCCCGAGTTCCGCGCTTATGTCGAGCGAGTATTCAGGGAGCAGAATCGCGTCGCCGACCAGTTCGCGTTTGCGCTCGAGGGCGTCCGCGACGCCCCGGCGAACGTCACGGCGGCCGAACAGTCCTTGCAAGAGGCATGTGCGGCGTTGAATGAGCTTGCAACTGCGCGCCGCGACGAACGGCCCTTGAGCGTGAGCCAGCGATCGACGTCGGCGCGCAGCGTGCCAACTTGCGAACGAACGCTGCGAGCGAGTGTCGCCACGCTCGACGCGTGGCGCCCGCCGCGACGCTAGGGCGGCAACAGCCTGCCCACGGCCACAAGGTGCTGCTGATAGTAGGCAGAGTCGAGGTTCGCGACCGCGACTTGTTGGCCGCTGGCCGGTGCATGCACGAACCAGCCGTCGCCCAAGTAGATGCCGACGTGCGACAGCTTCGTTTCGTCCTGGAAGAACATCAAGTCGCCGGCGCCGGCATCGCCGAGTGCGATCTTGCGTGCCGCGCGGAACAGTTCCTGCGACGTGCGCGGTACCCTGAAGCCCGCCTTCGCGTACGTGTAGAACACGAGGCCGCTGCAGTCGAAGCCTTCGTCCGGTTTCGCGCCGCCGTAGTGATACTGCGAACCGACCAGGTTGCGCGCGAGGTCCGCGATTGCGCTGCCGACATAGATCTCCGCCGGGCGCGGTTCGATGACGGCACGCGCCTGTGTGACGGGCTGCTGCGGTGCGCCAGCACAGCCGGTCGCGGCAGCGGCCACGGTTAGCAGGAGGGCAAGTTTGATGTGCGGTGCCGTGCGAAGCATGGGTGCCATCCTGGCGGGTGCTGCCTGAATTCATCCTGAATTCGCGCCACAGTATCGTCGCCCGCGAGCGCGCCGTCGACGGCGCAGCTCACGAAAAATCACTCGAGCTGAACGGCAGGGCTAAGCAAGCCAGGGCGGCGGCGGTAGACCTTTCGCCTTCAGGAACTCGGGGTTGAACAGCTTCGATTGATAACGCGCGCCGGAGTCGCACAGCACGGTCACGATCGTCTTGCCCGGGCCAAGCTGCTGCGCTAAACGGATGGCGCCCGCTACGTTGATGCCCGTCGAGCCGCCGAGCAACAGGCCTTCATGTTGGAGCAGGTCGTACAGCACCGGCAGCATTTCGCTGTCGGGAATCTGTATGGCGTCGTCGATCTTGGCGCCGTCGAGGTTGCCCGTGACTCGTCCCTGGCCGATGCCTTCGCTGACGGAGCTGCCTGTCGACGCTTTGACCTCGCCGGTCTTGATCCAGTTGTAGACAGCGGCGCCGAGCGGGTCCGCGGCCGCGGTCACGATGCGCGGATTGCGCTGCTTCAAGTAAGCGCTGACGCCGGCCAGCGTGCCACCCGTGCCGACCGCACAGATGAAACCGTCGACCGTGCCGTCCGTTTGCTCCCAGATCTCCGGACCCGTGCTCGCCGTATGGCCGTCGCGGTTCGCGTGGTTGTCCCACTGGTTCGCGTACAGCACGCCGTGCGGCTCGGTGGCCTCGAGCTCCTTGGCCGTGCGCGCAGCGATGTGCACGTAGTTGTTCGGATCCTTGTATGGAACGGCCGGAACTTCGCGTAGCTCCGCGCCACACAGCCTGAGCATGTCCTTCTTCTCTTGCGATTGCGTGTTCGGCATCAGGATCAGGGTGCGGTAGCCGCGGGAACGTCCGACGAGCGCCAGCCCGATGCCCGTATTGCCTGCGGTACCTTCGACGATGAGCCCGCCGGGTTCGAGCACACCGCGCCGCTCGGCGTCGAGCACCATGAACTTCGCAGCCCGGTCCTTGACGGAGCCACCGGGATTCGCGAATTCGGCCTTGCCCAGGATCGTGCAGCCGGTCAGCTCCGAGGCACGTCTGAGCTTGATGAGGGGTGTATTGCCGACGGCGTCGACGAAATCGTTACGGATGTCCATGCGTCGTAGGCTCAGCGCAACTTCACTTGGCGATTACGGTGATGGTGATTTTCTCCGAGCGCACCGGCGGCTGATGCGGGATATGCGCCGCGTCGCCGAGCACGAGCTGCAGAGTGTGCTTGCCGGGTTCGAGCGCGAGCTCGGTTTCAGTCTGGCCGGCGCCGAAGTGTTTGTGCGTCGTGTCGTTCGGGATGGGCAGGTTGTCCGGGGGCAGCTCGGTCACGTCGATCAGGAGGTGGTGATGACCGGTGTTCGCCGTCATGACGCCGGCGGGTGCCACCCCCATGCCGCGCAAGCCGAACCGAATCGTGACGGGAGAGGTCACGGTCGCGCCGTTCGCCGGCGCGAGGAAATACGCCACCGCGCCATCGGGCGACGCCGTGCGCGGCAGCGCGGCGGGAGCCGCTTCCTGCGCGGGACCGAAGGCCGGAAAAGCCAATAGAAGGAGGCCGCAGAACGATGTTATCTTGCTCACGTGGTCGCCCCTGTTGCGATAGTGGTTGGTCGTTCGAAATTCGCCGCGAATATTAACAGGAGCCGCGGGCCGTCAACGCGAACGAGCCGCCGAGCGTTATGCAATATTTTCGGCCGCCGGGCAGCCGCCATGGTTACAGTGAACTTAGGTGTGGCCCTGCGTTACTAACAAGCATTCCGCCGCCACTTACGAGCTGCAACGGGTTGTCGATCGGCAGCGAATTTTCATCGAGGTGAATCATGGGACACATGCTTCTGCGCGGAGCGCTGCTCGGCGGCTTGTTCGCCGGCATTCTCGCGTGTAGCAGTCAGCAGACCCAGGGCGGCTCTTCCGGCGGCATGTCGATGCCGTCCGGCGGTGCATCTGGCGGTTCCTCGGGTTCCTCGGGTGCATCTGGGGGCGGCTCTTCCGGTGGGGGCTCTTCCGGTGGCGGCGCTTCGGCAGGCGGTGGCTCCTCGGGCGGTGGCTCCTCAGGTGGCGGTGCGGCGGGCGGCGCCTCGGCAGGGGGTGGCTCCAAAGGGGGCGGTGCCGCAGG
>PMCP01000138.1 GCA_003155415.1 Gammaproteobacteria bacterium
CCGTCGTTGGTCGGCTCGGCGCAGTGCACCGGGTTGCGGAACTGCTTCGCGGGCGGCGCGCTCGGGTCGTAGGGCCCCAAGTCGGTGTCGTCCGGTTTGTTGCCGTAGGCGCCCCAGTAGCGCTTGCGCTCGCCGGTGTTCATGTCGATCACGACTACGCGCCGGTTGCCGTAGCCGTCGGAGATGTAGGCCTCGTTCGCGCTCGCGTCGATCGAGATCTTCGCCACGCGCCAGAAATTGACGGGGTCGTTGCTGCCTTTGTTCTGCCCGGGCTTGCCGAGCTGCAGCAGAAGCTGCCCGGTGCGCGTGAACTTCAATAAGTGCGCGTCGCCAGGGTCGTTACCGCCGATCCACACGTTGTCCATGTGATCGACCGTGATGCCGTGGTTGGATTTCGGCCAGTCGTAGCCTTGGCCCGGGCCGCCCCACGAGCCTGCGAGGTTGCCCGCGGCGTCGAACTCGAGCACCGGCGGCGCAACGCCGCAGCATTCGCCCTTCGGCGCGTTTCGGCCGGCGCTGGCCTCCGTCTCGGCGTTCAACGCCTGGCGCCGATGAATGATCCACACGTGGTCGCGCGAGTCGACGGACACCCCGATGGCCGAGCCGATCANNCGCGAGCACGGCAATTCCGATCCGACGATGCATGGTCCCCTCCCAGTCGTCAGTGTGGCCCTTCGAGCGAGGGCTGTTCTTCGTTTCGATAATAGCGGAAATTGTCCGCGGCGATAGGTCGGGAGCGTTCGGAACGCGACGCGCGATGCGGGTTCGGGGGCTGATATTCGTGGTGCTCGCTGCGGTCGCGAACCTGCCAGCGGCTGCCGCTCGCGCTCACGAAACGCCGAACGACGTCACGGTGCAGCTGCTCGTGCGTCCCGCCGGCGAGCGCTTGCAGGTGTTCGTGCGTGCGCCGCTCGAAGCCATGCAGGACATCGACTTCCCGACGTTCGGCGCCGGCTACCTCGATGTCGCGCGCGCCGATCCGCAGCTACGCCACGCCGCGCAGGTGTGGCTCGCGGATGCGATCGGCGTCTACGAAGGCGAGCGCCGCGTCGCGCCCCTCGCGATCGTCGCCGTGCGCGCGTCGATACCGAGCGATCGGTCGTTCGCAACGTTCGACGGTGCGCTCGCGCACTTGGACGGCGCACCGCTGGCGGAAGGCACGCAGCTCGTGTGGCAGCAGGCGCTGATCGATGTGCTGCTCGAAGCTCCGATCGAGTCTGCGACCGCGCGGTTCTCGGTCGAGCCGCGTTTCGGCCGGCTCGGTCAGCACGTCGTGACGGCGCTCCGCTTCGACAATGGCGCCGTCGAGCGCGTGTTCCAGCTCGACGGCGACCCCGGGCTCGTACCGCTCGATCCGCGTTTGTCGCAAGCGCTGCTGCGATTCACGAATCAGGGCTTCGCGCACATCCTCGATGGCACGGATCACTTGTTGTTTCTGCTGTGCCTCGTCGTGCCGTTTCGCCGCGAGCTGCGCACACTCGTAGGCATCGCCACGGCGTTCACTGTGGGGCACTCCGTGACGTTGCTCGGCGCGGCCTTCGGTGCCGCGCCCACGGCGCTGTGGTTTCCCCCGTTGATCGAGGTGCTGATCGCGGCGTCGATCTTCTACACGGCCGTCGAGAACGTCGTGGCACCGAACGCTCGCACGCGCTGGGTGCTCGCGTTCGGTTTCGGACTGGTGCACGGCTTTGGCTTTTCGTTCGCGCTCGCGAACACGCTGCAGTTCGCAGGCTCGCATCTGCTGACCTCGCTGCTCGCGTTCAACGTGGGCATCGAGCTCGGGCAATTGCTCGTGCTCGCGTTGCTCGTGCCGGCGCTCTATGTGATGTTCCGCTATGTGCCGGAGCGCATCGGCGGCATTGTGCTCGCAGTGCTCGTCGCGCACACCGCGTGGCACTGGCTCATCGATCGGTTTGCCGTGCTGCGTAACTTCCATCCGAGCGCGAGTGAAGTCACGGCGGCTGTCATCGACAGTGGTCTGCCCTGGCTCGTTGGCGCGTTAGTCGCCGTCGGCTTCGCCTCGTTCGTGTCGGTGAGGCTGCGCGCGGCCCGGCGCGGTTAGTCAGGCCGCCCCCGCGACAGTTTCTTCCCGAACGAGCGGCAGCCGGATCGTGAAACACGTGCCGGTTCCGACCGCACTGCGAACCCTGATGTTGCCGCTGTGTCTCCCGACGATGATGCGATGGGCAATGGCTAGACCTTGCCCCGTTCCTCTGCCTACGACTTTGGTCGTGAAGAACGGGTCGAAGATGCGCGCCTGGATCGCGTCGCTCATTCCCGAGCCCGTATCCTCGATGTCGATCTCCGCGTATCCGGCCACCGCGCGAGTGCGAATCGTGATCTGACCGAGCGCTGGCGTGTCGGTCGCACCCGCCTTCTTGACGACGTCACCTATCGCATGTGCCGCATTCACGATCATGTTGACGAGCACCTGGTTGATCGAGCCGAGGGCGCAGGGGACCCGTGGTAATGCTTCGTCGAGCTCCAGGACTGCCGTCGCCACGAACTTCCACTCGCTACGGGTCATCGTGATTGCGTTTTTGATAGCGGTGTTGAGGTCGGCGGGCTCGACGTTGTCGGAAGGGTGTGCGAACGCCTTCATCGCCAACACGATTTCCCTCACGCGGTCCACACCATCCAGGCTCTGGGCGATCGCTCTCGGCGCTTCGTCCGCGATAAAGGCCGTGTCCGCCCGTTGCAGCAACTCGTCGACCTCCAGGCCCGACAGGGGCGTGCTGCGGTGTACGCCCGCGCGTATGTCGGTCAGGCACGTGCTGAGGTCCTTGAATGCGACGTCGAGGAAACGAATGTTGTCGCCGATGAATTGGATGGGTGTGTTGATCTCATGGGCTACGCCGGCGGCCAACTGGCCGACTGACTCGAGCTTGCGTGCCTGGAGTAGGTCTTCCTGCATTCGCTCGCGCTCGACCGCGTCCTGTCTCAAGCGATCATTGGCGGTCGCGAGGTCTGCCGTACGCTCGGCGACACGAGCTTCGAGCCCTCGGCCGTGCTCTTCGACCACTGCCACGTAGTGACGCACCTGCGCGATTTCCCAGATGGCCACGACCACCAACATGAGGGCCAGCGCGAACAATGCATAGAGGTGGTACCGCGCGCGCGCCACCGTCGCCGAATACACCGCTTGCGCGCCGGCCAACTGATCGCCGACCTTGCGTTTGATGTCGAGCGCAGCGCGTTCCTCGTCCAGAGCCACGATCAACGGCCGCCCGTCGAGCACTCTGCGGACGTGGGCGACGACGAACCCCCAGTCGTCCGTGGCTGCGATCGGGGCGAATCCGGCGTCCTCGCGTAGGCGCGTGATCAGCCGCTCGACAATTGCGCGATCCTCAGTGGTGCCGAGAAACGCATAGCTCAGCACGGCACGCTCCAGCTGCCCGACCGATTCGCGCCCCCGCGCGTCGTTGCGCAGCGCCTCACTTGCCCGCAGATCCCCGACCAGTCGCTGAAAGGCGTAGAACGAGTTGCGAAACACCGCGTGCTGCGCTTTGAAGTCGTCGATTAGCCGAGCCTCTTCGTGCAGTGCGCCCGCCAGAGGCGCATAGCCGGGCCCCAAGGCATCGAGATCGGCGAGCAGGGCACGCTCCGCGACCTGAAGCGCAGTGATGTCATCGAAGCTATCGTTGAGGTACGAGCGCAAGCGCAGCGTCGCTGCCTCCATCGCGCTTTCGAACCAGGATGCACTGGAAAGAGTCGCCGTTGCGCGATCGAAGGCCTCTTGGCCCGTGTTGCTCGCGCGAACCACGAGAAACGACGCTAGCCCCAGTAGCGCGACTCCATAGGCCGCCAATAACAGCCGGCGTCTCATAGCAGGGAGTCCTCGACTCTGCCCTCCAGTGACTTGAGGAACGCAACGATGTCGTGTCGCTCGTCGTCGTTGACGCTGCGACCGAGTTGATACTTGATCATGACGTTGACCGCGTCTTCGAGGGTTGCGGCCGAGCCGTCGTGGAAGTACGGCGGCGTGTTAGCCACGTTCCGCAAGCTCGGAACCTTGAACACGTATTTGTCGCGCTCGCGGCCAGTCACGCGAAAACGACCGAGGTCGGCATCGGTCGGGTGGCCGCGGTCTGCGAAATAGTCGCCCATGATGCCGAAGCGCTGGTACATATTGCCGCCGACGTTCGGACCTTGGTGGCAGGAGACGCAGCCGAGCGCGAGGAATGCGCGGTAACCTCGCTCGGCTTGGGCGGAAATCGCGCTGGTGTCGCCACCGAGGTAGCGATCGAAGGGGGAATCCAGCGCGACCAGAGCTCGTTCGTAGGTCGCGATGGCGTCCACGACATTTGCGCCGCTCACGCCTGTCGGATACACAGCGCCAAAGCGTCGGGCGAACTTCGTGTCGGCGCCGAGCTTGGCTACAACGTCGGTCAAATCGGTACCCATCTCGACTGGGTTGTGGATGGGGCCTGGCACTTGCTCCTCGAGTGTTGCCGCGCGGCCGTCCCAGAACTGCGCGAAGTTGAGACCGGAGTTCAGCACCGTCGGAGTGTTGATCGGGCCCACCTGGCCCTCGATTCCGACGGCGGTCACCAGTCCGTCGGCGCCGCCCCGGTTGATCACGTGGCAACTCCGGCACGACACTGTGTTGTCACGAGACAACCGCGCGTCCGCGAACAGTTCCTTCCCTAAGGCGACGCGCGGATCGTCGATGCTCTGCAGACGGGTGACGGCCGATAGCCCTTCGAGAGTGGCCTCGACGTGCTCCACACGTGCCGTCGACGGGATGCGATCCGCCAAGGCACTGTCGTCGGCCCGCGTGCAACCCGCCAACGCGACGATCATCAGAACGCCGGTCAGGTCTCGACTCGAGCTAAATGTGAACATCGTAGAAAGGGCCTCTGCGAATGCGGGTCTCCAATGTGTAAGGTCGGCTCAAAACGACCGTGCTTGAGCATCGGTGTCGGGGTTCACGCCCAATTCGTGAACGTGGTCACACATCGGAACACTCGAGCCGCTCGCCGTTTGCGGCGGCACCCTCCGGCGGACTTTCCGGTATCGTTCGCGCGTACGGGGTTGGGGATTGGGGACATGGGGCTGCGGTGGTTTGGCCTGCTGGCAGCGGGAGTTGCCGGCATTGCGGTGGCGCAGACGCCTGCTTCGCCGCCGACGGATCCGGGGCAGAAGACCGTCCGCATCGTGCGGACCACCGTGAAGCCCACGATCGACGGCATCGTGAACGAGGCGGAGTGGGCCGGTGCCGCGCGCCTCGACGACATTTATCAGGTGAACCCGGTCGAGTACGCGCCGGCGTCCGAGCGCTCGGAGATCTATCTCTACTACGACGACAACGCGCTGTACGTTGCGGCGAAAATGTATCAGCCGCCGGACACGATCACGGCGAACATGCTGCGGCAGAACGGTTCGATCACGCAGGACGACACACTGTTCGTCACCCTCGATCCATTCAACACGCGCCGCGGCGGCTACTTCTTTGGGCTCAACGCGAACGGCGTGCGCTACGACGGCCTGTACCGCAACGTGTCCGAGTACTACACCGACTGGGACGCCATCTGGGTCGCGGCCGCGACCAAGTTCGACGGCGGCTGGATGGCGGAATACGAAATCCCGTTCAAGTCGCTGTCGTTCGACCCGAACACCGACACGTGGGGCCTGAACTTCTCGCGCAACATCAAGCGCCGCAACGAGGACATGGCGTGGGTGTCGCGCAACCGGCGCTGGGACCCGAGCACGGCCGGGCAAATGACCGGCCTTACGGGCATCAACCAAGGCATCGGCCTCGACATCGTGCCGTCGGCGGCAGTGTCGAGCAAACGCGTGTTCGCGACCGACGCGTCGAGCAGCAACGCTGAACCGTCGCTCGATGTTTTCTACAAGCTCACGCCGCAGTTGAACGCGGCCCTCACGTTGAACACGGACTTCTCTGCGACCGAGGTCGACGACCGCCAGGTCAATCTCACGCGATTCGGATTGTTTTTTCCCGAGAAGCGCGACTTCTTTCTGCGCGAAGCGGACATCTTCGAGTTCGGCCGCATCGGTGCCACGGATAGCAACGGTTCTCTCGGCGGCGCGGACAAGCAGAATGCGCGGCCGTTCTTCTCGCGCCGCATCGGCCTCGATCAGGCAGGGCAGGTCGTCGATCTAAACTACGGCGGCAAGGTCAGCGGCCGCGTCGGCCGCTTCGAGATCGGCGCGCTGTCGATTCGCCAGGACGACCATGGCGTGGTCGATGCCGACACGTTGTCCGTCGTGCGCGTGAAAGCAGGGCTCTCGGGCGAGTCCACCGTGGGCGCGGTATTCACGAACGGCGACCCGCTGTCGAATCTCGATAACTCCGTAGCCGGCGTCGACTACCTGTATCGCAACTCGCATCTCCCGGGTGGCCGCACGCTCGAAGCGGGCGGGTGGTTGCAGGAGTCGGACACCGCCGGTAAGGATGGCCACAACCGCGCCGCAGGTCTCGGCATCTCGGTGCCGAGCAACAGCAAATTCCGCGGCGGATTCACGGTGAAGGAGGTCGAGGCCAACTTCAATCCGGCGCTCGGTTTCATCAGTCGCACGGACGTGCTCGATTACACGGGTCACGTCGGCTACACGCTGCGGCCGAAGGGCGGTCACTGGCAGTCGATGTACTTCGTCGTCGACGGCGAGCGCGTCGAGGATCTGGGCGGTGGACTCCAGTCGCAGACCATTGGACTCACTCCGATCCAGATGACGAACCGCAAGGGCGACTACCTGTGGTTCCGCTCGAGCTTCGCAACGGAAGTGCTGCATCAGCCCTTCCAAATTTCGCCGGGTGTCATCATTCCACCGGGCGAGTACTCGTTCGACGAGCACGGCGTCGAGCTCAGCGGCTCGGCCTTCCGGCCGTGGTCGGGCCGCATCGCGCGAATCGCGGGGCAGTTCTACGACGGCAAGCGCATTCGCACGTTCGGCACGGTGGTGTGGACGCCATCGCCGCGATTTCGAACGTCGATCAGCTACAACGTGCAGCAGATCGAGTTGCCGCAGGGAAGCTTCACGACGCGCATCGTGTCGAGCGGCTTCGACGTGGTGTTCTCCCCGCGCCTGTCGTGGACGAACCTGATCCAGTACGACAACGTCAGCGACGTGGTCGGTGTGAATATTCGTCTGAACTTCATTCCGCAGGCCGGGCGCGCGTTTTACTTCGTGATCAACCACAACGTGGCGGATCTGGACCGCAACGGCAGCTACAACTCGATGACGGCGGACGTCGTCGCAAAGTTCAACTACACGTTCCGGTTCTGACCGACGCTGCGGAAAGGGCCTTCTCACGTCGACGGCACTCCTTTTGCGCCGCCTCCGGGCTCGCGATTGAACCGTTTTCACCTCTTCGTGGACGAATGGGCAAGACTGACGGACGCGCGGGCATGTCTGCGCTCCGCGCGGCGCGTAGATTGGCGTCGGCGGCTTGTGGCTGATCACTGGAAGAGGAGAGGAAGATGGCGAGCGTTTACGCGGGGCAATGTTTTTGCGGTGCGGTGCAGTTCGAGGTTTCGGGTGCGCCGGTGGCGATGGGCTACTGTCACTGCGAGTCGTGCCGCCAGTGGTCGGCCGGGCCGGTGAATGCGTTCACGTTGTGGCAGCCGGAGAGCCTGCGGGTCACGCGCGGTGCCGATAATGTGGGCACTTACAACAAAACGCCGCGCAGCTACCGCAAGTGGTGCACGAAGTGTGGCGGGCATCTCTTCACGGACCACCCGCACTGGAAGCTCGTGGACATTTACGCGGCAGTGATCCCGACGCTGAAGTTTGACCCGGGCGTGCACGTGAACTACCAGGAGACTGTGCTGCGCATGCACGACGGCAAGCCCAAGTTCAAGGACGTGCCGGCGGAGATGGGCGGCTCTGGCGCCAACCTCCCCGACTAGCGCTTCGAGTTGGCCGAAGGAAGAGAAGAGACTCTTCTCTTTCTTCGATCTAGCGGTCGAGGACTGTGCGGTCGATATTGGCGATGCGGGTGCGTCCCGCCATCGCCATCGCGGCCGCGAGCTCGCGCTTCATCGTGTCGAGCATGTTGGCGACGTAAGGGCCGCCGCCGGCCGCGAGCGCGTACGCCCATGCGCGGCCGAGTAGCACGCCGTGCGCGCCGAGCGCGACCATGCGCAGCACGTCTAGGCCTGTGCGTACGCCGCCGTCGGCGAGCACCGTGAGCCGGCTGCCGACTGCGTCGGCGATCCCGGGCAGCGCGCGCGCCGTCGAGCGCACGCCGTCGAATTGCCGGCCGCCGTGATTCGACACGACGATGCCGTCGACACCGACGTCCGCGGCCGCGCGAGCATCCTCCACGTCGAGGATGCCTTTGATGATCAACGGCCCCTTCCAGCGCGAGCGGACCCACTCCATGTCGCGCCACGTGACGGAAGGATCGAAGTTGCGGCCGAGCCAGCCCACGTAGTCTCCGAGCCCGCTGTTCGCGCCCAGCACCTTCACCAGATTGCCGAGCCGGTGCGGCCGGCCCCGGAGGCCGACGTCGAGGCTCCACCGCGGACGGCGCACCGCCTGCCCGTAGCGCGCGAGGTGCATGCGCCAGCCGCTGATACCCGACATGCCGGAGCGAAAATCGCGGTAGCGGATGCCGGGCACTGGCATGTCGACGGTGAAGACCAATGCGCTGCAGCCGGCCGCCTCCGCGCGGTCGATGAGGTCTGTCATGCAAGCGCGATCGCGGATCACGTACAGCTGGAACCAGATCGGTTCCTTCACCGCAGCGCGTACTTCCTCGATGCTGCAGATAGACACTGTCGAGAGACAGAACGGCACGTGGGCCTGCTCGGCCGCGCGCGCGGCCTGCACCTCGCCGCGGCGCGCGAGCATGCCGGAGATTCCGATGGGCCCGAGACCCAGCGGCATGCCGCAGTCGCGGCCGAACAGCTTCGTGCTCGTGTCCACGTTCGAGACGTCGTTCAGCACGCGCTGGCGTAGCTCGATCGTGCGCAGATCCTCGACGTTGCGCCGCAGCGTGTGCTCGGCGTACGAGCCCCCGTTGACGTATTCGGCGATGAAAGGGGGCAGGCGGCGGTTGGCGAGTCGCTGGTACTCGTCGGCGGTGCGGAGTTTCATGGCAATCTCAGTAGACCCGTTCGGCCTTGTTCTTATCGAAGGGTTCGATGCGCGCGTATGAGCCGTCGCGCACCTTCTGCACCCATTGTGGATCGACGAGCAGGGCGCGGCCAACTGCCACGAGATCGAACTCGCCGGCCTCGAGCCGTTCGGCCAGGCCGTCGATGGCGGCTGGCTTTGCGGGCTCGCCGTCGAAGAACGTCATCACGTCGTTGCTCACGCCTATGGACCCGCACGTAATCGTGGGCTTGCCCGTGAGCTTCTTCACCCAGCCCGCGAAGTTCAGGCTCGACCCCGAGAACTCAGGCGTCCAGAAGCGGCGCTGCGAGCAATCGAACACGTCGATGCCGGCGTCGACGAGCGGCTCGACCCACGCGCGTAGCTCGTCGGGCGTCGCGGCTAGCTTCGCGTCGTAGTCCTGCTCTTTCCACTGCGAGATACGGATGGCAACCACCATCTCGGGGCCAACAGCCGCGCGAACGGCGCGCGTGACGTCGAGCACGAAGCGCAGACGGTCGACGAGCTGCGGCCCGCCCCAGCGATCGGTGCGCTGGTTCGTGCCGGCCCATAGAAATTGATCGAGCAGGTAGCCGTGCGCGGCGTGGATTTCGACGATATCGAATCCCAGCTGCTTCGCCGCGGCAGCGCCTTTGCCGAACGCCGCGATCACGGCTTCGCCTTCGGCCTCGGTCATTGGCTCCCCGACTTTCTTGCCGGGCTGCATGAGGCCCGAGGGGCTCTCGATGGGCGCCGGGCGATAGTGCTTGTCGGGATGCAGGGCGCCGTGATGCCACAGCTGCGCGCCGATGTGGCTGCCGGCCGCGTGCACGGCGGCCGCGCATTCGCGCCATTCGTCGTACGTGGGCGGCCGGAAGTCGGCCAGCACGAGGGAGTTGTTCGCGGCGGGCCTATCGACGCCCGCGGCGCCGGTAAGAATCAGCCCGACCTCGCCTTCTGCGCGACGCCGAAAGTAGTCGATGAGCTCGCGGCCGGGTCGCTGGCCGGGCGACGAGTAGCGCGACATCGCCGCCAGCGCGAAGCGGTTGCGCAGCGTGAGATTCTTGATCTTGAGCGGGGCGAAGAGCGAATCGAATGCCATAGGTCAGCGAGCGCGTGGCCACGGATGCGCGCGCACGGCCTCCTCGTTCACATCGGCGCCCCAGCCCGCGNNTTCCACGGCACGTCGTCGCCCTCGATTTCCATGATCGCGACGTTGGCGGCTACGGCGCAGAAGTGCGCCGCGATCAGGTCGCCTAGGGGTCCCGAGAAATTGTGCGGCGCCACATTCACGTCGTGTGCTGCCGCCTGTGCGGCGATGGCGAGCGAGTCCGTGAAGCCGTTCCACAGCACGTCGATGACGGCGACATCGACTGCCTGCGCCGCGAAGAACGGCCCGTAGCCGCGACAACCGTATTCCGATTCGAGCGAGGCGATCGGTGTGCTCGACTGCGCGCGCACGGCTGCGAGCGCGCCCGGGTCGTGCAAGTCGATCTCGAGCCACGTAAGGTCGGCCGCGGCGACGGCGGCAGTGAGCCGGCGCAGCGCGGCCGGGCGAAAAGCGAAGTTCACGTCGAGCATGAGGCCACGTTCGGCTCCGAGCCCGGCTCGTAACGCTTCAACTTGCGCCGCGATCGCGGCGAGCGTCGAGTTGTCGAGCGTCTTGCTTAAGTCGAGACCGTTGCCGA
>PMCP01000155.1 GCA_003155415.1 Gammaproteobacteria bacterium
CCGCTGCTGAACGCCGTCTCGAGCAAGAGCAGCGCGCGGCTCACGGCGTGGCGGCGGGGCAGGCCGCGCCGCAGTGCATGGCTTGCGCGCTCGAAGGCACTGGGCCACGTGGGCCAACCGGTGTAACGCGCGTAGCGCGGGTACGTGCGGTAGCCGCCGAACACCTCGTCGCCGCCGTCGCCGGTCAGTACTACAGTGACCCGCTCGCGTGCGGTTTTGGCTACGAGGTACGTCGGCAACGCGGATTCATCGGCGAACGGCTCGTCGAACCACTGCTTTAGCTTTGGCAGGAGCTCCTGCGCGTCTTCTCGCGACAGAATGCGCTCGTGGTGCTCGGTCGCGAATTGCTCTGCGACTTCGCGCGCATAAGGCGTTTCAGAAACCTCGTCCTTGTCGAAGCCAATCGCGAACGTCGCGACGCGGCGCCCGTTGCGTGCAGCGGAAGCCACGACGACGCTCGAATCGACACCGCCTGAGAGGAAGAATCCGAGTGGCACGTCAGCGATCATCTGCTCGTCTACGGAGGTTGAGATCAGGCCGCGTAGCTCCTCGCAACACGCGTCGAGCGCGGGTGTGCGTGGCTCGCTGGGCGTGGGTAATTCCCAGAAGCGCCGCGGCGCTTCCAGCGCGCCGGTGGCGGGCGTGTATGCAACGCGATGCGCTGGCGGCAGCTTGAAGCAGTTTCTGTAGAGCGTTTTCGGCGCCGGCACGTAGCGATAGCTCAGGAAGTCGTAGCACGCGGTCTCGTCGACGACGAGCTCGCCCGGCGCGAGCGCGCGCTCCAGTGCCTTGAGCTCGGAAGCGAACGCAAAGCGCTTGCCGTCGTAGAAGTAGTAGAGAGGTTTGATGCCGGGCCGGTCGCGATACAGCTTCAGCTGCCCCGCGCGCGGATCCCAGATCCCGATCGCGAACATGCCGTCGACATGCGTGACGAACTCATCGCCCCATTCGAGGTAAGCGTTCAGCAGCACTTCCGTGTCGGAATCCGTGCGGAACACGTGGCCGCGCTTCATCAGCGCTATGCGTAAGTCGCGATAGCCGTAGATCTCGCCGTTGAAGACGATCCACGTGGCTCCATCGGCCGCGAACATCGGCTGATTGGCGGCGGGCCGCAGATCGATGATCGACAAGCGGCGAAAGCCGACGCGTACGGGGCCGCTCAGGTTCAGCTCGCCGGAGTCGGGGCCTCTATGAGCAATTGCGGCGAGCGCGGCGGCGTAGTTCCAAGCAGGATCGGTTCCGCCGACAAAGCCGCACACTGCTTTCGAATCCTCGCGCCGCTCCGGCGAATCCGCGCACTGTAGGCAGTTGCCGCGAGGGCCGCAACGCCGAGCCTGAGTCCGCGGCAGCCTAGAGTGCTGTGTTACGCTGCGGCACCGCCAGCGGACCCCGTGCTTTGGCTCGATGACACCGTTAATCGCGCACGTCAACACCGCACGCGGCTATCGCGGCGGCGAACGCCAGACGGAGTTGCTGATCCAGGGTCTCGCGAGCCGCAATGTGCGCCAGGTATTGATCGCTCGTCGAGGTGGCGCGCTCGTGGAGCGCGTGCGCGGCCTCCCCATCGAACTTCGGCAAGTCAGCGGCGGGCCGCTTGCGGTGGCGTTTGCGTCGGGCGGGGTCGCGCTGCTGCATTTGCACGAGGGCCGCAGCGTCTACGGCGCGTATCTGCGCTCGCTCGGCAGCGGTACTCCGTACGTCATTACGCGCCGCGTCGACAACCCGATTGGCCGCCACTGGCTCGCGCATCGCGCCTACCGCAGGGCAGCGGCAGTGGCCGCTGTCGCGCCGCAAATCGCCGATATCGTCCGCGCGTACGATCCCCGGATTTCCGTACGCGTGATTCACAGCGGCAGTTCGAGTTTCGCCGTGGACCCGGGCAAGGCTGCCGCAATCCGGGCGCAGTTCGCCGGCAAGTTCGTGGTCGGGCACGTGGGCGCACTCGACAACGCGCAAAAGAACCAGGAGCTCATCATTCGCGTCGCCCGCGAGCTCGAGCGCTCGCACCCGGAGCTGCAATTCGTGCTCGTGGGCGGCGGCGACGATGAGGCGATGCTGAAGGCGGCGGCGCACGGGCTCACAAACGTTGCGTTCACGGGCTTCGTGGAGAACGTGGGCGACTATCTCGCCTCGTTCGATCTTTTCATCCTGCCCTCGAATCGCGAAGGCATCGGCGGCATTCTGTTGGACGCCATGGGGCAGAGGCTCGCCGTGATCGCGAGCGCCGTGGGCGGCCTGCCCGACATCGTGCACGACGGGGAGAACGGCCTCCTGATCGCGCCCGCGCGCGTTGATCAGTTGCGCGATGCGATCCTCTTGCTCCAGGCTCAGCCCGAGCGCAGGCGTGCGATGGGCGAGCGCGGGTGCGAGATGGCGAAACAGTTCACCGCGGACGAGATGTGCCGCAAGTACGTGGAGCTGTACGAGTCCGTGCTGGGGCGCATCGCATGAGAGTGCTGTTCGTCACCCAGTACGTCGACCATATTCTGTTCTTCTTCCTGCGGGAGCTGGCGGCGCGAACGTCGCTGACCGTGGTGTACGAAGCGGATAGCGCGTGGACCCGAGAGCTCGAGCGGGTTGCGGAGCGTACCGAGCGCGTCGTGCCGCGATCGCGATTCGACAAGCAGTTTCAGGCCGCGATCGAGCGCCTCTGGTCGGCCGGCCCGTTCGACGTGATTCAGAGCTTCCACGGCAACGCGCAGCTCGCCAATCTGATTCACTGGAACAAGCGCGGAGTGCCGATCGTCGGTTACCGCGCCTACATCGGACATCTCACGTTCCTGGAAAATCCTTCCGCGTACTGGAGCGTGCGCAGCCCGCGGCTCGCCGCCGTCGTCGCCGTGAGCACCGCAGCGCGCAGTTACTTGGAGAGCTTTCGGTTTTTGAAGCCGCGCAACGTCGAGGTGGTGTGTCACGGCATCAATCGGCAGTGGATGTCTTCGCAGTGCGAGGAGCCATTCGGATTGCGCGAGAAGCTTGGTCTTCCGCGCGGCGCGTTCATCGTGATGTACGTCGCCTCGCTGCGCCCCTACAAACACTTCGAGCTATTTGTTAGCGCGGCGCAGCAGTTGTGCGAGCGGCCGATTCACTTCGTGCACGTGGGTAACGCGAAAGGGTGGGACGCGCGCGCGGGCAAGCGGCAGAATCTGCATTTCCTGGGATATCAGTCCCGGCCGTTTCCGATCATGGCGGAAGCCGATGTGCTCGTAACGGCCGCTCACAACGAAGCCTTCGGGCGGGGCAACCTCGAGGCCATGGCGCTCGGTAAACCGTTGATCGGTTCGAACACGGGCGGTTTGCTCGACCTCATCGACGACGGCGTCACCGGCAAGTTGTTCAAGACGCAAGACGCGGCCGACTTTGCACGCCAGGTCTTGGCCTACTTCGAGAATCCAGCGCTCGTGGAAGCGCACGGTCGCAATGCGTTGGCTCGCGTCGACCAGGCGTTCTCTTCGCAGACGATGATGCGGCAGTACCTCGCAATCTACGAGAGCGTCGTCGCGCCCTGATCCTTATAGTAGTCTTCAGTCTCGGGCTGAAGTGGAGAAACCATGCGTCACGCTCTCGTCGTCACGGCGTTGCTCGGTATGGCTGTCATCCACCACGCCGTCGCGGCCGAGCCCGTCCAAGTGGTCGTGCTCGAACCCGCGCAGGGCGCGCTGACGGACCTGCTGCTACGCGAGGTGGCGAGCGCCGCTGCGCAGCACCGCACGCCGTTCCTCCAGCTCACGGCTGAGTGGTGCGTGCCGTGCAAAAAGCTGCGCGCGTCGCTCGGCGAGCCGTTGATGCAGGATGCGTTCGCCGACACATACATCATTCGCGTCGATTCCGACGCGTGGAAGGCCGAGCTGAAGAAGGCCGGTTTCGATCATCCTGCGATCCCCGTGTTCTTCGCCGTCGACGGGCACGCGAAGCCTACAGGCGCCAAGATCGACGGTGGTGCGTGGGGCGAGGACATACCGGCGAACATGGCGCCGCCGCTGAAACAGTTCTTCGCGGCGCAGATCGCGGCCGCCGCGCAACGCCGCTAGCGAATCAGGTCGCCGAGCGCGCGCGCGAGCTCGTTCCTGTGCACGGGCTTGTCGAGAATGCGCGCGATGCCGCTGCGACCCGCCTCGCGATCGAGCTCCGCGCTGCGATAGCCGGTGACAAGCAGTATCGGTAAATCCGGCCGCAGCTCGCGCACGCTCCGCGCGAGATCCGTGCCGCGCATGCCCGGCATCCGCTCGTCGGTGACGAGTGCATCGATGCGCGTGGGCGCCCGCCGCAACATTTCGAGCGCGCGTAACGGATCGGTGAGCCCCAGCGGCTCGTACCCGAGCGATGCCGCCAGTTCCTCGAGCAACGACGCCAGCTGCGGCTCGTCGTCGACGATCATGATGACCTGACCCGTGCCGGGGCGGACCGTGCCATCGACAGCTGCGGGCGCCTCGGCTGCCGTGGCCGATTGTCGCGGCCAATGCACGGTGAACGACGCGCCGTGTGCCGCGTCGCCCACCTCGATCGCGCCGTGCATGCGTTCCACGATCGTGCGCACCACTGTGAGGCCGATGCCTACGCCTTGGCCCGGCTCCTTCGTGGTCGTGAGAGGATCGAAGATGCGCCGTGCTTGATCGGCGCTGACGCCGGGGCCTTCATCGCTGACCGTTACGCACACGTAGTCGCCCGCGGCGACGCTGCCGACTGTGAGCGCAGCAGCTTCGGCGCGCGTGGCCGCGTAAAGGTGAATCGTGACCCGACCGTTCGCGGGCGTAGCCTGCATCGCGTTCGTGCAGAGGTTCAGAAGCACCTGATAAATCTCGGTGGAGTCGCCGGACACCGTGAGCGCCTCGTCATCCACGCGGATGTCGACGGCCAACGTTCGTGCGGGTTGAGTCTGCAGCTGATCGACCACTTCGCGGATGATCGGTGCGACGACCACCGTGTGGTCGCGCACGCTGCGGTGCGGATCGAGCGTCAATACGCGCCGGACCAGCTGCCGCGCCCGCTCGGCCGCGCCGAGCAGGCGATCCAGGCTCGAGCGCAGCTGCGTGTCGCTCCCACCGGTTTCGCGGGCCAGCTCCGCGTAGCCGACGATCGCGCCGAGAACATTGTTGAAATCGTGAGCCACGGACGCCGCGAGCAGGCTCAGCGCTTCCGCGCGACGGGCTTCCTGTAGTTGCAGCTCCGATTCGCGACGCGCGAGCTCCGCCTGCTCGCGCCGGCGCAGCGCGATCATGATCGCGCCGAGTAGCGTACCCGCCAGCACCGTAAGCGTTCCCGTGCGCGCCACGCTGTAGAGCTCCTGTTCGCGCCAACTGGCGAGCGCATCGTGGTGACTCTGGCCCACCTCGATCGAGAGCGGGTAGCTGCCCACGGGAGATTTGGCGGTGACGTAGTCGGCGCCTTCGGGGGCCGGCAGTTCCTCGCGCCCGCTGGGATACAGCGCGAGCAGCACGCCGTCGGTGCGCGCGAGCCGGATCTCGGCGCCCGGGCTCACGTTCACCGCTTCGTAGAACCGGGCCAGGTAGTCGAATGACACACGCGCGAGCACGACGCCGGCAAACTGACCGTCGGCGGTCACAAGCCGGCGGCTCAATGCGAACGTTCGATCGCCATCGCGGCGGCTCGTGAACGGCCTGCCGATGTGCACGGCATCGGTCGGGTCGTTCTGCAGAATCGCGAACGAGGGCGGCGCGGCCGTGGGCCCGGTATCGGGCGCGCTTTCGTCGGTGGCTGCGATGCGCCGGCCGGCGGCGTCGACCACGAGCGCCGACCGCACGTACGGCAATCGCGTGACGTGCTCGAGCAGCTCGCGCGTAATTCGTTCGCGTTCATCGGGGCTGATGTCTGTCTTGCGCGCCCAGTCGGCGAAATCGCCGAGTGCGAAGTCGAGCTCCTGGATCATGCGGGCGGTCTGATCGCCGAACGCGTGGCTCAGCAGCTCGACGGTCTGCCGGCTACGCTCCAGGCTGGCGCGGTAGTCCTGCCACGCTTCGTGAACGTCCGCAGCCACGATCAGCGCGATCAGGGCGGCGCCGAGCAGCAGCAAATGGTGACGGATGCGCGAGCCGGTAGTCGGCCCGCGGCTCGTCTCGGCGTCGTGTGGCATCGCGCTAGCGCAGCACGCTGACGGGCTGCGTGAACACGTAGCCGGCACCGCGCTCGGTCACGATCAGCTGCGGGTCCGTGTAGTCGGGCTCGATCTTGCGTCGCAGCCGCAGGATCGTGACGTCGATCGCGCGATCGTAAACCTCGAGACTATGCAGGCGCGATCGCTCGAGCAACTGATCGCGCGTGAGCACGCGCTGCGGAGCGGCGAGGAATGCGCTCAGCAGATTGAACTCGCTGTTCGTCAGTTCCACGGCATCGCCGCTCGGGTTCGTGAGGCGGCGTCGCCGCAGGTTCAGCTCCCAGCCGGCGAAACGGTACGCGCGCGGCGCCGCCGTGCTCGATCCGCCGGCATCCGGCTGCGTGCGGCGCAGCAGCGCACGCACGCGCGCCACGAGCTCACGCGGGCTGAACGGCTTCGTGACGTAATCGTCGGCGGCGAGCTCGAGCCCCATGACTCGATCCGCCTCGTCCGTCTTGCCCGTCAGAATGATGATGGGAATCGCGGAGGTGTCGCGCACCTTGCGGGCGAGGGCGAGACCGTCCTCGTGCGGCAACCGCAAGTCGATCAAAAGGATGTCCACGGGCTCCTGCTCGAGCACGCGCAACATCTCCGCGCCGGTGGCAACAGTCGTCGTTCGCAGATCGTGCTTCGGCAGGAATTCGCGCAGCAGGTTGCGCAGCTCCGGGTCGTCATCCACGGCCAACACGTGCGGCGGCACTTGTGTTGCAGCCTCGGTGGCCGCCTTCGCGGGTGTATCCGCTGACGGGGGGCGCTGCTTCATTTCGGTGGGAAACATCATACGCCGTCGCCTGTCTCGCCTGCGACCTTCGGAGGCGGGTGGTCTTGCCTCCGTGGCCGTGAAGGAATCTTGACGTGGCGCGCCGACGGATCCGTGTCAGTCGCGAGGCTCGTCGTTTCATCTGAAACTTGAGGTGGGGGCCCTGACACGATCCCCCCATTTGCCCGGCCAACCATGGCGGCCCATCGCAAACGACTTTCGGCGTGGAGCGCATACCGTGGCAGGCAGTAAGAAGACGCGTCGCCTGGTGCTGTTTTTCGGGGCATTGCTCGTCGTAGGGCTCGGCGCGTTCGTGTGGATCGCCCGGCAGCCGACGCCCGATCGTGCGCAGCAACGTGGCCGCTTCGGGCTCGGTGCGCCGATGGCCGTGAACGTGGCGACGGCCACGACCGGCGACATCCCGATCCACCTTTCCGCGCTCGGCACGATCACGCCGCTCGCTACCGTGACCGTGAAGACGCAGATCGGCGGCCAATTGCAGCAGCTCGCGTTCACGGAAGGGCAGATGGTCGAGAAGGGCCAGTTCCTGGCGCAGATCGACCCGCGGCCGTACGAGAATTCGCTTGCGCAGGCCGAAGGCGTGCTCGCGCGTGACGAGGCTCAGTTGCGCAACGTGCAGCGCGACGTCGAGCGCTACGCCAACCTCGCGTCGCAGCAACAAGTCTCCGAGCAACAGCTCGCGACGACGAAGTCGCTCGCGGAGCAGCTCGCGGGAACCGTCGCGACCGACAAGGCGCAGGTGTCCTCCGCACGCCTGAATCTGACGTATGCGCACATCACGGCACCCTTAAGCGGCCGCGCCGGTTTGCGTCAGGTGGATCTTGGTAACTACGTGACGCCAGGCGACGTGAACGGCATCGTCGTCATCACGCAGCTGCAGCCGATCAGCGCGATCTTCCCGATCCCCGAGGACAACGTGCCGGCGCTGATGCGCCGCGTGCACAGTGGCGACGCCCTCGGCGTAGACGCCTTCGATCGCAGCAATACGACGGTGCTCGCATCCGGCAAGTTGCAGACCGTCGACAACGAGCTCGACACGACGACCGGTACGCTGAAGCTGCGCGCCGTGTTCGATAACAAGGACGAGCAGCTCTTTCCAAACCAGTTCGTGAACATCCGCTTGCTGCTCGACACTTTGCGCGATCAGGTCATCGTGCCGGCGGCGGCGATCCAGAAAGGCACGATGGACGGCAAGGCTACCTCGTTCGTGTATCTCGTCGACCCGGCGGACAGCACGGTCAGCGTGCGTGCCGTGAGCGTCGGCATGGCGGATGGCGAGCGCGTAGCGATCACCAACGGCATCGCCGCGGGCGACATCGTCGTAACCGAAGGCGGTGATCGATTGCGCGATGGTGCGCGCGTGCAGCTGCCCGACGCGCCCCCGCAGCAGACGACGTCGGGGGTGGGTGGCGCGCGCGGCGCCGGTGGCGACGGGACGCCACGCGGCAATCGTCGCAACGGCGGCGGCGGCCCCAACGGCGGCGGTGGCGGAAACGGCGGTGGCAACGGTGCGTTCGGGGGCAAGGGCCCGCCCGGCGGCGGCGGCGCGCCCGGCGGCGGTCAGGGTCGCCGGCGACAAGGCGGCGGCGCGGCTGGTGGCGAGACCGGCTAGGAAACTCGCCTCATGAATCCGTCCCGCATCTTTATTCTTCGACCGGTTGCGACCACGTTGCTGATGGTGGCCGTGCTGCTCGTCGGAGCGGTGGCGTATCGGCTGTTGCCGTTGTCGGCGTTGCCCGATGTCGCGTACCCGACGATCCAGGTGCAGACGTTCTACCCGGGCGCCAGCCCCGAGGTCATCACGTCGGCAATCACGGCGCCGCTCGAGAAGCAGTTCGGCCAGATGGCCGGGCTCGAGCACATGTCGTCGACGAGCTCAGCGGGTGCTTCGGTCATTACGCTGCAATTCACGCTATCGCTGGCGCTGGACGTCGCGGAACAAGAGGTGCAGGCCGCCATCAGCGCGGCGCAGAGCCAGATTCCGCAGGACCTGCCGGCGCCGCCGATCTACGCGAAGATCAACCCCGCCGACGCGCCCGTGATCACGCTCGGCGTCACGTCGAACGTGCTGCCGCTCACCGTGGTCGAGGACCTCGCGGACACGCGCATCGCGCAGAAGATCTCGCAGCTCTCCGGCGTTGGCGTCGTGAGCATCGGCGGCGGCCAGCGGCCGGCCGTGCGCGTGCGCGCGAACACGCAGGCGCTCGCCGCGCTCGGGTTGAACCTCGACGACCTGCGCACGACGATCAATGTCGCGAATCAGAACGCGCCGAAGGGCACGTTCGACGGGCCGACGCGTGCGTACACGATCAACGCCAACGACCAGCTGAAGAGCGCGGCCGAGTACCGCAACATCGTCGTCGCGTACAAGAACGGCGCGCCGGTGCGGCTCGGCGACGTCGCGGAGCTCACGGATAGCGCCGAGAACACGCGGCTCGCGGCCTGGATGAACACATCGCCCGCGCTGCTGATCAACGTGCAGCGCCAGCCGGGCGCGAACGTCATCGCTGTGGTGGACAGCATCCAGCAGATGTTGCCGCAGTTGCGGGCCGCGCTGCCCGCCGGCGTCGACGTGGCCGTGCTCACGGACCGCACCACGACCATCCGTGCGTCGGTGGAGGACGTGCAGCTCGAGATGCTGCTCGCCGTCGCGCTCGTGGTGCTCGTGATCTTCCTGTTCCTGCGCAACGTGCCGGCCACGATCATCCCGAGCCTGTCCGTGCCGTTGTCGCTGGTCGGCACGTTCGCGTTCATGTATCTCGCCGGGTTCAGTCTCAACAACCTGTCGCTCATGGCGTTGACCATAGCGACCGGCTTCGTCGTGGATGACGCGATCGTGATGATCGAAAACATCTCGCGTTATCTCGAGCAGGGCGAGAAGCCACTCGATGCGGCGCTGAAGGGCGCGGGGCAGATCGGCTTCACGATCATTTCGCTCACCGTGTCGCTCGTGGCCGTGCTGATTCCGCTGCTCTTCATGCGCGAGGTCGTGGGGCGGTTGTTCCGCGAGTTCGCCGTCACCCTCGCAGTCACGATCCTGATCTCGGCCGTCGTGTCGCTCACNNACGCTCGTGCCGATGCTGTGCGCGAAGCTGCTGAAGGTGCGCCCGGGCCATCGCGCCGGCGAGCAAGAAGATCAGCCGGCGTGGTTCCGGGTGACGGTCGAATGGTACGGCGCGCGTCTGCGCTGGGTCCTCGATCACCAGCGCCTAACGCTCGCGGCCGCCGTCGGCACGCTGGTGTTCACCGGACTTCTCTATGTCGTGATCCCGAAGGGCTTCTTCCCGGAGCAGGACACGGGCCTGATCCAGGGCGTGTCCGAGGCCACGGAGTCGATCTCGTACGCCGCGATGGCGGACCGCCAGCAGGCGCTCGCGCGTTCGATCCTGCGCGACCCCGATGTCGAGAGCCTGTCGTCGTTCATTGGCGTCGACGGTAACAACGTCACGCTGAACAGCGGCCGGTTCCTGATCAGTCTGAAGGCAAAGAATCAGCGCTCCGGCAGCGCGGCGGAGATCTCGCGTCGCATCCAGGGCGAGACGAACGACGTCGCGGGGATCCGCGTGTACCTGCAGCCGCTGCAGGACTTGACGCTCGACAGCACGGTGAGCCGCACGGAGTATCAGTTCACGCTGCAGTCGGCCGACGGCGCGTTGCTATCGCAGTGGACCCCGCGCGTGGTCGCCGCGCTCAACGAGCTCCCGGAGCTCGCCGACGTCGCAAGCAACCAGGAGGACAACGGCCTCGCTGCGTACGTCGAGATCGACCGCGACAGCGC
>PMCP01000187.1 GCA_003155415.1 Gammaproteobacteria bacterium
ACGCGCTCGCCACCCTCGAGCAGGCGCGCACCGCGAATGCGCCGGAAGCGATGATCGACTTCGAGCGCGCGCGCAACCTCGCGCTGCAGCATCGCGACGACGACGCGCTGGCCGCGCTCGACGCCTCCGACCACAACGGCCTGCGCGCGCTCGAGCTCGTGGAGCGTGCACACGAGTTCGACACGTTTCGTGCGGGCAGCCGGTTCCAGCGCGTCTACAGGAACGTGCGTTCGCGCGTGTATCCGTGCGAATCCGTCGAAGCTGCTCGCGAGTTCGATTTCTGGCTTGGCCGCTGGGAAGTGCGGATGTCCGACGGCACGCTGGCCGGCACGAACACCATCACGAAGCGCGACGGCGGCTGCGCGCTCGAGGAGCACTGGGAGGGCTCGGGCGGCGCCACGGGCACGAGCCACACGTTCTACTTACAGAGCCGCGGCGAGTGGCGACAGGTATGGACCGGCTCCGGCGGCACGTTCTTCGACATCACGGGCAAGGCCGCCGCGAACGGCAGCATCCATATGGAAGGCCAGCTCGAATACGCGGACACCCACCAGGTGGTGGCGTTCCGCGGCACGTGGACGCCGGGTGCCGACGGCCGCGTGCGCCAACGGCTCGAGGAGTTCGACCTCGTGGGAAAAGCCTGGATCATCTGGTTCGACGGCTTCTACCGCAAGCTCGACTAGCCACCCCGCAAGGCAGAACGGGTAGAATCGTGGCATGAACGGCCGCGTATTCTCGTTTGGCAAGCCGGGCAATCCGCTCGCGCAGATTCTCTCGGTCCTCGTGTTCGCCGTGATGCTTGCGGCCGCATTGATCATGGGCGCCGTGGTCATCGCCGTGCTGATCGGCCTGGGTGTGATGCTGGCGACGGTGCTCGTCGTTCGCGCCTGGTGGTTCCGCCGCAAGCTCCGCAACCGGTCACCGCTCGATAGCGGTTACGAGCCGCCAGACCCGGTGGGGCAGAAGCCGGCGCAGAAGCGCCTCATCGAAGGCGAGTACGAGGTCGTGAAGCGGCCGAGCGCGGACGATACGCGGCGGCAGCGGTAAGCTCGGCGCCCGATGGCAGTGCCTCCGCTTCAAACCCAGATCGAGCGACGCCGACGCCGGCGCCTGCGGCTGATCCCGGTCATCGGCTACGCGATTGCCGTACTCGGTCTCGCGTACTTCTTCGAGCAGCGGCCGTCGACGACGATTGTGTTCGTGCGCCACGCGGATACGGATGCGACCGTCGCGGAAGATCCGCCGCTCAGCGAAGCCGGCCGGCAGCGCGCCGAGGTACTCGCGGATTTTCTGCAGGACGTGGATGTCATCTCCAGCGTCGATGCCATCTTCGTGGGCCACAACAAGCGCACGGAGCAAACGGCTGCGGCGCTCGCCGGCCGGTTGAACGTGGGGATAGAAGCGCGCGATCAGGACAACGTCGCCTCGTACATCCGCTATGTCATGCGTCACCACGTCGGCGAAATCGTGCTCGTGGTGGCAGACGGCGACATGATTCCCCCCATGATCGACGAGATCCACGGCAGTAAGCGGCTGCCGCCGTTCGATCCGAAGGACTTCAACGAGCTCTACATCGTCACGAGCCCGTGGTACGGCAAGGTCAAGACGCTACGGTTGCACTACGGTGCGAGCAACGGGTTCACTGCGAAAGATCCGTCGGCCGAAAGCGGCGGGTAAGCGCGCGTGAGCTCGCGGCAACGCGCAGCGATCTCGGGATAGCACCACTCGAACAGCGAGCGCTCGAATTCTTCGGGCGAGAGCCGGCATTCATCGTACATACCGGCCGCGCGGCGCTGGCGCTGCGCCTCGAGCAGGATCGCGCCGGTGGCCACCGACACGTTCAGCGACGTGCCGAGCCCCTGCATCGGAATCGCGACGACCTCGTCGGCCGCAGCGAGCGTTTGCGCGCTGAGGCCGATCAGCTCTGCTCCGACCACGAGGGCCGTCTTGCGCGTGTAGTCCACGTCGCGAAAGTCACGCGCGCCATCACCCGAGTGCGCCGCGACCAGTCGAAAACCTTGCTCGCGCAGCGAGGCCAGCGCGAACTCGGTGGAAGGATGCAGCACCACGCTCACCCAGCGCGTGGCTCCGCCGGCCACCATGTGATGGCGGCGCATCGCGGCGTTCGTGGAGATGGCGTGCAGCCGCTGGAGCGCCACTGCGTCGGCCGTGCGCAGGATGGCCGAGACGTTGTGCGACTTATTCACGCTGTCCATCAGCACCGTCAGGTCGGGCTGGCGGCGGGCGAGGGCGGTGCGCAGGCGCTTGAATCGCTCGGGCGTCATGGCTGCGCTATCTTATCGCCATGTTCCAGGCCGAGATCGAGCTTTCGACGAAGGGGCGCGGCACTTACGACATCACGTCGCAGGTGGCGGCCGCGGTGCAGAAGGCCAGCGTTACCGCCGGGCTTTGCCACGTGTTCGTCACGCACACGAGCGCGTCGTTGATGCTCTGCGAGAACGCGGACCCGGACGTGCGGCGCGATCTCGAGACCTTCATGGGCGATCTGGCGCCGGATGGCGACCCGCGCTTCGTGCACACGGCCGAAGGCCCGGACGACATGTCGGCGCATGTGCGCAGCGTACTCACGCACTCAGATCTCACCATCCCGATTTCCGGCGGCCGCCTAGCGCTCGGCACCTGGCAAGGCATCTACCTCTGGGAACACCGCGTGGCGGCGCATCGCCGCCGCGTAGTAGTGACCGTGCAGGGTTAGCTGCCGAAAAAAACTTAAGCGAAGCTTCTTTTCTTCTAGACGCTGCGGTCGAGCACGCGCTTCAGCAGCGCGGCGTGGGTTTGCATGCGGAGCGTGGCTTTGGCCACGCCGGCGATTCGGCCATCGCGGCCTACCACGAACGTCACGCGGCGCGTGTTGACGCCGAACAGGCCGAGCACGTCGTACGCGTGGCACACCGTTTGGTCGACGTCGGAGAGCAGCCGGAACGGTAAGCTCAGCGCTTGCCGGAAGCGCCGGTGACTCTCGAGATCGTCCGTGCTAATGCCAAGCACCACGACTCCGGCGGCCGCGAGCTCGGTGTTCCGTTCGCTGATCATCGCGAGCTGCCGCGCACACGCCGGTGCGAAGTCGCGCGGATAAAACACGAGCAACACGGAGCCTGCCGCGAGCAGGCTGCCGAGGGATACCGGCCTGCCTTCCTCGTCGGGGAGCGTGAAGTCCGGCGCGTTGTCGCCGACTTTAAGCAAGCTCTAACGAAGTGCGGGAGATCTTTGCGAGGCTCGTCGTTCCCATCTGCATCATGACGATGCGCAGCTCGCGCATCAGGATGTCGATGACCTTCTCCACGCCTTCCTGGCCGAACGCGCCTAGTCCCCAGATGTACGGCCGGCCGATGCCGACCGCTGTCGCGCCGAGCGCGAGCGCCTTGAAAATATCCGTGCCGCGACGGACGCCGCCATCGACGAACACCGGCACGCGGCCGCGCACCGCTGCCAGCACCTCGGGCAGCGACTCGATGGCGCCGCGGCCGGTCTCGTCCGCGCGGCCGCCGTGATTGCTCACGATGATGCCGTCCGCGCCGTGCTCGAGGCAGCGCGCCGCGTCCTCGCGCGTGACGATGCCCTTGAGCATCACCTTCATCGTCGTCGCCTTCTTCAGCTGATCGACGTAGCTCCATGTGAGGCCGTTCAGGCCCATGCGCACGGTGCTCATGTCCAGCCCGTCGAACATCGGTCGCTGGCTCCAGCCTCCGTCCTCGACACCTCCGTGGCACGCCTGGCACACGGGGTCTTTGCCGCGGTTGAACCGCGCGACGGGTTCCAAGTTGCGCGCTGGGATGTCGACGGTCCACGCGAGCGCCGTGCAGCCGGCGGCTTCGGCGCGTTTGATCTGCTTCAACGTGCTCGGCCAGTCCGAGGTCGAGTACAGCTGATACCAGCCCGGCGCGCCGCGCGCGGCGCGCACGTCCTCGACGGAATAGTTCGTAACCGTGGACAGCGCCTGCACCACGTTCTTCGACTTGGCGCCGCGCGCCACGGCCACCTCGCCGTCCGGATGGAACATCATCTGGGCGCCCACCGGGCATAGATATAAAGGAGCGGCGACCTTCTGGCCGAAGATCTCGGTGCTCATGTCGATTTTGCTCACGTCGACGAGCCGCTGGGGCCGCAGCTTGATCCTCTCGAAGCCGGCCCGGTTCGCGGCGATGGTGCCGAAGTCGTCGGCGCCCTGCGCCATGTAGGCGTAGTGTCCAGCGTTCACGCGCGCGCGCATCGCGGGCTCAAAGTCCCACACATTCAAGGCTTGGTCGACACTTTCGATAATGTCTTTGAACTCCAGGGCTCCGCGCAGCACTGCGTCGGTCTCGCTGCGGGTTTGGGCTGCGGCGGCGCTGGCGAGCAGCGTGCCGCTCAAACCGTAGAGCAAGGGGCTGCCGGCCAGGAAGGTCAGGAGTTGGCGGCGCGAATGGTCGCGGGTGTTGGTCGGCATGGCAGTCCCCCCAGTAATTTCGCGAACATACCACCACTTTGTAACGCTGCCAAAACGTGGAGGTAGGGCTACAACTCGGAACGGCGTCCGTTCGGCCGCAGCAGCGCGAATGTTTCCTGCAGGATCGGTCCGGGCGCAGAATGCCATCGAGCATTGGAGATCGCCATGAGAGTTCTGCTCGCTGCGCTGTTGGTGGCATTTGCGTCGATTGCGGCGGCGCACACGCCGCTGACGGCCTCCGTTCCTGCGGCGAAAGCCACGGTGGCCGCGCCGGTTAAAGAGATCGTTCTCGAGTTCGGCGGGGACGTGCGGCTCACGGCCGTAGTGCTGACCGATGCTCAGGGCAGCAATAAGAAGGTGGCCGCAATACCGGCGGCGGTGGCGAAGAAGTTCACGCTCGCGGTCGAAGAGGACCTGAAGCCGGGGGCGTACACCGTGAACTGGCGTGCAGTGGGCGCCGATACGCATGTGGTCTCCGGCGATTTTCGGTTCACGGTGGCAACGGCCACTCCTCTGTAGCGGTTCGCACCGCCGGTGTTCCTCGCCGCGGATCTCGTCGTCATCGGGCTGCGCGCGCTCACGTTCGTCGCGCTGTTCTTCGCCGTGGGCACGTGGACCTTCGTTGCTCTGTGGGCCGCCGACCTTTCGGCGGGACAGGCCGAACGAATTCGCCATGCATCGCGCGCTGCGGCCGTCGCTGCGCTGATCGTGACCGTGCTCTACTACGTGCTGATGCCGGCGTATATGGCCGGCAGCTTCGGCGCTACCTTTGATCCTTCGCTCGAAGCGCTGCTGCTGCAATCGAACTCGGGCCCAGCCAACATTGCGCGCGTCGTCGGCCTCGCGTTGCTCGCGCTCTCGCTCGACCGCGCAACGAGGCTGAACACGATCGGCGCCAGCATCGGCGCCGCGCTCGCGCTCGCGTCGTTCGCGTTCGGCGGGCACACCACGATTCATCCCCTTTGGTTCGTGCTGGCGCCGCTGCTGCTTGTGCATCTCGCGGCCGCGGCGTTCTGGTTCGGCGCGCTGTGGCCGTTGTACATGGCGGCGGGCGAGGGGCCGCCGCGGCGCACGGGTCTTTTGCTCGACCAATTCACGCGACTCGCACTCCGCGTCGTGCCGCTCGTGCTTCTCGCGGGTGTAGGCATGAGCGTGCTGTTCGTGCGCAGCCTATCGGAGCTCGCGACGGCCTACGGTGCAATGCTGATCGCGAAGACCGTGGGCTTCGGCGTTTGCATGGCGCTCGCGGGGGTGAACAAGAGCCGGTTCGCGCCGGGCGTGGGTGCCGGCGACGAGGCAGCTACGCGCTCGTTTTGCCGCATCGTCATCGCCGAGTGGACGGCGATCGTCGTGATCCTCGTCATGACGGCCGTCATGACGTCGCTGTACGCGCCGGAGCATCTCGAAGGGGCGTTTGGCGCCGGCCACTCGACTGAACCGGCCCACTGAAGCGGCCCATTTCTCGAACAAAACCCTTGCTGATTGCGCGATGCGTACCTGATAATTCGCGCCCTGTGGGGCAGTAGCTCAGCTGGGAGAGCGCCGCGTTCGCAATGCGGAGGTCGAGGGTTCGATCCCCTTCTGCTCCACCAATCCCCCA
>PMCP01000036.1:0-16368 GCA_003155415.1 Gammaproteobacteria bacterium
CAAGAGAACGCCGCGCCGCTATCGACAATCGGCTACGAAGGCCGCAGCCTCGAAGGGTATCTCAACCTGCTGCTGCGGTCGGGCGTGACGCTGCTCTGCGACGTGCGCCGCAATCCGTTCAGCCGCAAATGGGGCTTCTCGAAGAACACGCTCGCGATGGCCTGCGAGGCCGTGCGTATTCGCTACGAGAATCTGCCCGAGCTTGGTATTGCGGCGGAGAAGCGGCACGCGGTGGAGAGCGAGGAGGATCGCGACGCGCTGTTCGCGGACTACGAGCAGCACACGCTGCCTGAAGCGGAGGCCGCGATCGAGCGGATCCGCGAGTGGATTCGGGGCGGTGAGCGCGTGGCGTTGACGTGCTTCGAGCGGGACGCGCGGGACTGTCACCGCAGTCGGCTCGCCAAGGCCGTCTCGCGGGGCGGGAAGATGAAGAAGGCGGCTGACCTGTGACGGCGCGGGAGTGAGTGGTTGAATGCGATACTCAAACAAGCGGAACTCAAGCAACGAGGCGGAGACGATGCGTTACGCCGTAGTCATCGAAGCGGGCGAAACCGGGTTCGGCGCCTACGTGCCCGATCTGCCCGGCTGCATCGCCGCAGGCGCCACGCGAGAGGAAGTCGTGCGGCTCATCCAGGAGGCCATCGAGTTCCACATCGAAGGGCTCAAGGCCGACGGGGAGCCGGTTCCCGAACCCACCTCCAGCATCGAATTCATCGACGTCGCCGCCTAGTTTGCTCGCACCCCAGGCCGCAGCGAGATGAGCCGTCGTCACACCTTGCCGCCGCGCGCAACCTCCACCGGATCCACCCCACCCACCGCCCCCGCGTCTGAAGCACCCGCAGCCGCGTAAACGAGGTGCAATCGACGATCACGTCACGCTTGTGCCGATCGATCTGCTCCCGGTGCGTGCCGGGCCTGTACATCGCACTCAGCATCACGGCATCGCTGCGCCAGAGCGACATCGTCACGCCGTCGTCACCCACCGTGTGCGGCGTGAACACCTGGCTCGCGACGCGGCCGTCGGCGGATTTGAGCCACGCGTGCACCTTGTCCACGTGCACGCGAAAATCGATCACCCTGGCCAGCTTAGGATTTGCGCGCTCGGGGTGATTGCACTCGCCGCGATGCATGATCGGCTGCAGCAACGCGTGCCAGCTTTCGTCGGCGCTCGCGAGCGAAGGCGGGCCATGGGCGGCATGGTGCGGGACGTTTTACCAGAAATCGACTGAATTCGGCTCTGGGCGAAGCGCCGAGGTGTCGCCTAACCTCGCAAACTGATGAGATTCGAATGGAGCGCCCGGAAAGCGCAAACCAATGTCGCGAAACACGGAGTGTCCTTCCGCGAAGCGGCCACCGTATTCGCAGATCCTCTGGCCTTGACGTTTGACGATCCGGGCCACTCGGCTAACGAGGTACGTTACCTAACGTTCGGCGTCTCCGACCGCAGCCGCCCCTTGGTCGTAGCGCACACCCCACGCGGTGATAACATCAGAATCATCTCGGCTCGCGGCATGACACCGCGCGAACGCAGACAGTATGAGCAACTCAACGAAAGATGACTTGCGGCCTGAGTACAACCTCAACGAGCTCAAAGGCAGAGTGCGGGGGAAGTACCGTAAGGCCTACGAGGAAAGCTCCAACACGGTCGTCATCGAGCCGGACCTCGTAGAAGCGTTCCCGAACACCAAGGCGGTCAACGACGCGCTGCGGGAGTTGCTGAAGCTACGCAAGACCAGAACACGCTGAGGAACGGGCGTGAGTACTGCCGAGCACATCGGGTCAGCCCGGAGATCATGCTCGGCAAACCCGCAATACGCGGTACGCGCATCACCGTCGATCTCCTGCTACGCAAGTCGAAAGCCGGTCGCGGCGGTGATGTCGTACGCACGAGTTCCCCTTGCTTCATACCACCGACACGAGCACCTTCCCCGCCACCCGCCCCGCANNCGCGGCCTGCTCGCGGTTCAGCAGCATCACGAAGCGCTGCTTCGTTCGCGCACCGAGCAGCAGTGCGTGCAGCTGCCGCTCGAACCCGGCCGTCCAGTCGCCGCCTTCCTCGTTGCCCACGAACACCAAGCGGCCGTGCTCGGTCATCACGCCGCGGAGCCGCGAAAGGGCGGTCCCGCCCGCTATGTCGATCACGAGGTCGTAGCGTTCGCCGGCCGCGGTGAAGTCCTCGCGGTGCCGATCGATCACGCGGTCGGCGCCGCAGCGCCGCACCACCTCCGCTTTGGCCGCCGAGCACACGGCGGTCACGTGAAGGCCGAGCGCCTTCGCGATTTGCACCGCGTACGTCCCCACGCCGCCCGACGCGCCCACGATGAGCACGCGCTCGCCCGCTTTCGCGCCGCCGTCGGTTAGGGCCTGCAGCGCAGTGGAGCCGGAGACGGCGAGCAGCGCCGCCTCCTCGAGCGGCAGGTGCGCGGGCGCCGCCGCGAGCTTGTCGGCGCGCGCCACGGCGAACGGCGCGAACGAGCCTTTGGCATAGCCGAACACCTGATCGCCCACCGACCAGCGCGTGACGCCGGCGGCCACTTCGACCACGGTGCCACTCACCNNGCCGCCACCTCGAGCAGCACTTCGCCCTCGCGCGGCACGGGCCGGCGCACGGTTTGCACCTGCAGCGTGTCGGTGCCGCCGTAGCGGTGGCGGACCAGGGCCGTCATCGTGGCGGGCAGCGCAGCGATCGAAGTCGTAGGCGAGAGCGCTGTGGCTGCGGTCATCGAAGAATTCACGGGCACACCTCCTGCGCCGCGATTGCAGGCAACGACTGGCCGGTGCGCGCCGGCGACAGCAGCACCATGAAGAAGGCGGCCGCAACGTCGTACGTGCCGCAAAACGCCGGCCACCATTCCGGCACGCCGGCGTTCTCGTAGAGCACGCCGTGCAGCGCGTCGAACACGCCGTGCCCGGCCAGGCACGCGGCGATGAGCCACGAGCTCCGCTTGAACCCGAGCGCCGCCGCGAGCACGAAGCCGATCATCACCGCCGACTCGATGGCGAGCGCCTGCATGGACCCGCCCATCACCGCGAACAGAACGTAGTACGTGGCCACGACAATCGCCACCGTGGCGTAGAACGCCCGGCCTCGGTCGAGCCCGATCGCCCGCGCGAAGAGCGCCACGGCGAGCGCAAGACCGAATCCAACGAGGTATCCCATGGCCCTTTCCTTCGAGGTGTTTGCAGTGGGCTCAGTCTTGCGCGGCGCCCGGCGCGACGGCTTGAACGCAGGGGCTAATTTTGTACGATGGCCCGATGCCACGGGCAACTTCGCGATGACCGAGCCGGTCAGCACCTTTCAGTACTTCCCCTGGGATGGCGGCGCGGTCCTCCTCGGCACCGCCGGCGCTATCCCTGCGCACGCGCACCACGCCATCCAGATCTGCTTCCGGTTCGAGGGCCACATCCGCCTACGAACGAGCGACGAGAGCGCGTGGACAGACTACGACCTCGCGATCGTTCCCTCCGGTGAGACCCACGGGATGGACGCCGGCAAGGTCCACTACGGCGCCACGCTCTTCGTCGAGCCCGAGACGCGCGAAGGCCGCGTGCTGACTGAGCGCTATCTGCGCGGCGGCATCGCAAACGTCAGCCGCGCACACGCCAGCGAAGCACTGCGCGCACTGCTTGCCGCCGCACGCGCCGAGCGCGGGCGCGACAGCCTGGCCGAGCACGCGCGCGGTGTGGTCGCCGCACTCACGCAGCAGTCGGAGCCGGCGGCTGCCAGCGACGAGCGGATCCTGCGCGCCGTGAAGTACGTGAACGAGCACCTGCAAGCGCCGCTCACTCTGAATCAGGTGGCGAGCGTGGCCTTTCTCTCGCCCAGCCGTTTCCGGCACCTCTTCATGGAGCAGACGGGCATGGGCCTGCGCCAGTACATCCTGTGGCGGCGCTTCGTGAGCGTGTGGGAGCACCGCATGAACGGCGTATCGCTCTCCGAGGCGGCGCATGCGGCGGGCTTCGCGGACTCCGCGCACCTCACGCGCACGAGCCGGCGCATGTTCGGCGTGCCGCCTTCGGCGATGGAGCTCTCGGCGCCCGCCTTGCCCGTCGAATAGCCGTTTCGTTCAAGGCGTCGCGGCCGGCGCGCGCTAGATTGGCGCCCATCGAGGATCGGGAGGGCGCACAGCATGAACACGGCCACTTGCAGGCAATCGGCAACCGCGGCGGCGCCGCGGCCGGCGACACCGCTCGAACCCACCTTCTATATGCGCCCGCTGCCGTGCAAGCTGCCTGCGCTCGATTCCCCCGCCGGCCGCCGCCTGTTCGGCGAGGCGCTGCTCGACGGCAGCATGGCCAGCTATTTCCGTCTCGCGCAGCAGTTCCACACGCAAGCGGACCCGGCGTTCTGCGGCCTAGGCACGCTCGTGTGCGCGCTGAACGCGCTCGGCGTGGATCCGCAACAGCAGTGGAAGGGCCCGTGGCGCTGGTTCAGCGAAGAGCTGCTCGATTGCTGCAAGCCGCTCGACGAGATCCGCCGCAGCGGCGTGAGCCTGGACGAGGTCGCGTGCCTCGCTCGCTGCGCTGGCGCGAACGTCGCGCTGCATCGGCCCTCTGCCGACTCGTCAGGCGGCGGCACGGGCGTGGAGCGGTTTCGCGGGCATGTCATCGAGAGCGCCACGCACAGCGACGCGCCTGTGCTCGTCGTCAACTACTCGCGCCGAACGCTGAAGCAAACGGGCGACGGGCACTTCTCGCCGATCGGCGGCTATCACGCGGCGACGGACCGGGTGCTCGTGCTCGACACTGCGCGCTTCAAGTACCCGCCGCACTGGGTGCCCGTGGACGCGCTGTTCGCCGCGATGCAGGCCGAGGACGCAGCGACGGGGCAGCCACGGGGTTGGTTGCTCTTGCGCGCGGCTACTTCGCCAATGCCGTCAGCTTCGTGACCCGTGCGCCGCTGGTGTCACCCGCGTACAGATTCCCCTGCGCGTCCATCGCCATGTAGGTGGATTCGCTGAACTGGCCGTCGCCGGTGCCCGGTCCGTTGCCGATCGCGCCGAGCACATTGCCATCCCAATCGATCTTGAAGATCTGGCCGTCCTGGCCGGTCGCGAGCCACAGCCCACCGCGCGGGTCTACATACAGAGCGCAGGTGAGGTTTCGCATCTGAATCGTCCGCAGGAATTTACCCTGCGCGTCGTACACCACCAGCCGGTATTCCTCGCGATCGCCGATNNTCGCCGATGACCACGTTGCCGTTGTCGGGATTCACGACGATGCCGTGCGCCATGCTGAAGTGGCCCTGCCCGGCCCGATTGCCGAACCACTGATTGATGAATTTGCCGTTCTTGTCGAGATGCAGCACGCGTGCGGCGCCGACGCTGTTGGTCGGTGACTTGTCGGCGTCGTTGGGGCTCTCGTTCGCGTGGCCTTGGGCGATGTAGATGTCGCCGTTGGCACCGAACGCGACCTGCAACGGCTGCCAGAGCAAGCGCTGCCCCTTCGCCTCGTCCCAATCGCCGCGCTGGCCGCGAACGCCGATCGTCATGAGCACTTTGCCCTGCGGGCTCAGCTTCGTCACGGTGTCGCCGTTCTCGTCGCAGATCCAGAGGTTGTCCTCTGCATCGATGGCCATGCCGTGCGCCTTGTTCTGGTGGCCGATCACGTCCTCGCCGATGCTGCGCACGAGCTTGTGACTCGCGTCGAACTCGAACAGCTGCGGCTTGCCGGCGGCGTTGCGCTGGAACGCGAACAGGTGTTGCTTCGAGTTGATCGCCACCGCCGATACGCCGCCCCCGCCTTCGGGCAAGGGGAACGGGTACTCGAACTTGAAAGGGAGATCAGGCTTTCGAAACTCGTGGGAGATTTTGTCGCGCTCGCGACTCCACGCGCAGATGGGCGAGCCTTTGCACGGCTCCCCGCCGGAAACTCCCTGCACGCCTGCGGCTGGTGCGGCGCCGCTTGCTTGCGCAACGGCGTCTCGAGAAACCATCAGTGTCGAGGTCACGAGCGCGACCAAAGTCACGCCGAGAAAAAGACGCGCTCTCATGTTCACCCCCCATTGGCGCCGCGTATCCGCGGCACCGCCCCCATCGACGCCTGCTGATCCTGAATCACAACCTTCACAAAATCCACAATCCAAAAAAAGGCGCGCCCGACCACCTCGGGCGCGCCTCACCATGCGCAATCGCTGCGCGATGCCGCGTTAGTGGAACGCGTGAATCACAGTGTCGAGCACGATGCCCGTCGCCACCGCCGCCAGCACGGCGTCGCCATCCACGCGCACCCAGTGGTGGCCACGCGGCGGGTCATACAAGCCGTAACCGTAGTAATCGTCGATCACGTACGGGCGCTCGTAGTACGCCACCGGCAAACGCTCACCACGATTCCAGCGGTGCGAGAAGAAGCCGTACGGCCGGTAGTACGAGCCGTACCGCTCGGACCCGCGATACCCCTCGCGCACATACGGACGGTAGTTGTCCCGGTCGTAGTCGCGGCGGTCGTAGTCGCGTCGGTCGTAGTCCCGGCGTTCGTAGCTGCGGTAGTCGTGGCGGTCGTAGTCGCGACGGTCATTGTCGTGACGATCGTAGTCGTGGCGTTCCGTCTGATAAGAGCGGGAATGCCCACGATCCCCATCGTGGCCCTCATGGCCGCGATCACCCGGGTCGGCAAAAGCGGCGGAGCCCGCCGCGAGCGAGGCAACCAGCGTACCGATCAGTGCAGTGCGTTTCATAGTGTGAGCCTCTCCTGCTTTCCATTCACGCCGATTCGACGTTGGGTGCAGGATGGCCCCCGGCGGCTTAAGGGCGCCTGAACGCGCCGTTTAGCGGGCGTTCATATAACGGCGAATCAAGCAGGAAACGCGCGCATACTGGCTACCCACCCGAGGAGAGCGCCATGGACCACAGAGTCGAAAGGCTGCGAACGCCGGCGGAGTGCGCAAGCTTCGCTCGCAACGCGGTGGCCAAGAACCGCCCGGATCTGGCCCTCGAAGCGAACCGCAAGTCGGTGAACCTGAACGTCGCCACGCACGAGGCGCTGACGCCGCTCGAAGCCGATGGGTTCGCTGCCGTCTACGCGTACGAGGCGTTGCTCACGCACCGCAACGGCAAGAAGATGCGCGCCGCGAGCACGTGGCAAGACATCAAGAGCCGCGGAATCGTCGCCGCCATCACGAAAGTCGTGAGCCGGCGGTCGCAAACCGACAACCGCAGCGAGCTGCGCGCGATCGGCTTGGAAGACCTCACGTTCGAAGCGTTCGTGGTGCGCAACGAGGCCTCGTTCAGCGCCGACACCGTGCAACTCTCGAAAGAGCGGCTCGCCGTCGCCGCGTAGCGTACCGCCGCTAGAATTGATCAGAATCTAGCGCCACCTCGCCACGATTCGCCGCCGCGCCGCCCGCACGCGCGCGTGAAATCTCCTCCAGTCCACTGGGGAGATCGCAATGCGCCGCCTGAAGCTGTTCCGCATCGACCGCGTTCCGCAAGATGTCCGCCTCCTGCTCGAAGACTGGGCGGGAATCCTGTTCGCGATCGGTGTCGGCCTCCTGCTGTACGCGACGCTGCACACACAGCTCGCGCGCGCCGCCGAATTTCCGAAGGACGTCGGCGCCGGCACGCTGCTGTTCCAAACCGCCGACGGCGGCTTCGACCCGAGCGCCCCGCTCTCCACGGACGTGCGCATCTCGGTCGCGGGCGTCGTCGCGCGCGTCGCCATCGCACAGCGTTTCCGTAACACGGGCACCACCTGGGCCGAAGCCGTGTACGCGCTCCCTTTACCCGACGACGCGGCCGTCGACACCCTGAAGATGACGGTCGGCGACCGCGTCATCGAAGGCGAGATCCACGAGCGCGCGCAAGCCGAGAAGATCTACGGCGAAGCGCGGGCCGCCGGCCAGCACGCGAGCCTCGTGCGCCAGACCAGCGCCAACCTCTTCACGACCGCCGTTGCGAACATCGGCCCCGGCGAATCGATCGACATCACGATCGAGTACCTGCAAACCGCGCGCTACGACGCCGGCGAGTTCAGCCTGCGCCTGCCGCTCACCCTCACGCCACGCTACGGCACCGGCGACACGCCGGAAGCCCAGGCATCGTATTCGTCTACCGTCATCCCAGAACCGAAACTCACGATCACGTCCGAGCCGGCGGCCGGCGCGCGCAAGACCCCCACTCGCGCCGGCCGTCGGCATCGCGGCGAGAACGAGGCGTCGATTCACGCCGTCGTCGCCGCCGGCATGCCACTGAACGAGATCGGCGGACGCGGCCACGAGATGCGCGCCAAGAAGCGCAACGGCTCGGATGTGTATGACCTCGTATCGGTGTCGCCGCGCGTCCCGATGGATCGCGACCTCCTCATCGCTTGGCGTCCGTCCGTCGGCTCCTCCCCGGCCGTCGCGGCGCTCACGGAAACGCGCGGTGACACCACCTACGCCCTGCTGATGATCCTGCCGCCCGAGAACGCGCACGTGCAGCGCGGCCAGCCGCGCGAGCAGATCTTCGTCATCGACACGTCGGGCTCCATGGAAGGCGGCTCGCTACCGCAAGCGCAGGCCGCGATGGTGGACGCGCTCGGCCGGCTCACCACCGCCGATCGCTTCAACGTGTTCCAGTTCAACTCCGTCACGTCGAACCTGTTTCGTGCGCCTGTGCCATTCACGCCCGAGACTCAAGCGCAGGCACTCGCGTACGTGAAGGCTTTGTACGCCACCGGCGGCACCGAGATCGAAGGCGCGCTCCGCGCCTCGCTCTCGCAGCCCGCTACTCCGGGCTACGTGCGGCAGGTGATCTTTCTCACGGACGGCGCCGTGGGCGCCGAGACTGCGCTGTTCGACACCATCAAGAAGAATCTCGGTGACGCGCGCCTCTTCACGATCGGCATCGGCTCCGCGCCGAACTCGTACTTCATGCGCAAGGCGGCGCAGTTCGGCCGCGGCACGTACACGCACATCGGCGATACGGCAGAGGTGGCGCCGAAGATGCAGGCGCTGTTCGCGAAGCTCGAGCGCGTGGCGCTGAAGGACGTGCTCGTCGACTGGCCCGTGGCCGTGGAGCTGTATCCCAACCAGGTGCCGGATCTCTACGCCGGCGAGCCGCTCGTGCTCGCGGCGAGCTACCCCACGCGGCCTGACGCGCCGATTCTCGCCACGGCGTTCGGCAATGCGGGCGGCGTGCCATGGAAGCAGACCGTGGGCGGCGTGCCTACGGAGCTGAAAGGCATCGCGGCGCTGTGGGCGCGGCGCAAGATCGAAGCGCTCGTCGATAGCCGCGTGGACGGCACGAACGAAGATCTGATCCGCAAGCTGATCATCGACACCGCGCTCGAGCATCACCTCGTGAGCCCGTACACAAGCCTCGTAGCCGTGGACAAGACGCCGGCGCGTTCGATCGCGGCTGCGCTCGAGCGCAAACAGATCGTNNGCGCTGCGCGGCGGCCGGAGGTTTGCGCTGTGAGACGCTCGTCGTTCCGCGATCAGTTCGGAATCACGGTGACGTTGCCGCTCGGCCTGGCCCACCGCCAGCGGGCGCGGCAACAGCGGCTTCGCCGCTTAGGAATAGCGGCGCTTTTATTGATCGGCGCGGCGCTGCTCGCGATGGGCCTGTACTTGCCCGCGAAAGCCGCGCTCGCGCAGGAGTTGCTGAATCGCGCGTGGGCTGCCACTCGCGACGACAACCGCGCGGTGGTGAAGCCATGGCCGTGGGCAGACACGTGGCCCGTCGCGCGGCTGCAGCTACCGGGCGAGAGTGCGCCNNCATCGCGACACGCACTTCCGCGCACTGCAGAAGCTCGCGCTCGGCGACGAGTTCACCGTGGAGCGGCCGGACGGCGTGACGTTCCGTTACGCGGTGGCCGCGCTCGACGTGATCGACGTGAACCGCGATTCGCTACGGCTCGATGCCGACGAAAGCGTGGTGGCACTCGTGACGTGCTGGCCGTTCGACGCCGTGACGCCCGGCGGGCCCGAGCGCTACGTCGTCACGGGCTTACCGGTGCGCAGCGAGGCTCAGGGTGACATGGCCTCGCGCAGCACGCTGGCATCGATCAGCACCGCAAGCTCGGAGCGCGTGCGCGGAGTGCGCCCGCGCTCGCGCGCGATGTAAGCGTCTTCCTCGGCGATCACGTCGAGCAAGTCCGGCACAAGCAGGCCGGGATACCCTTCGTGACGCCACACCTTCTCTATGAGCTTCTCGTCGTAACCCGTCGCCTGCGATACGAGCGGCCACACCGTCTTCGGCTGTTGCCGAATCTCGGCGGACGCCGTGAGCAGCGCGCGCACGAACGCCACGATCTGTTTGCGCTTGGCCGGGTTCGCAAGATTCGCGGCCGTGGTGTTCAGGTTGAACAGCTCGCGGTACACGGTTCGGTTCTGCACTTGCTGGAACTCGATGGCGTCTGCGCCGATCGCATCCGCTGCACGCTGCACCTCGGGCTCCCAGATCGTGACGGCGTCGATCTCGCGATTCGCGAGCGCGGCGGGCATCTTCGATAGCGGATTCAGCGGCACGACGGTGACGTTGTCGATGGACATGCCCACCGTGCCGAGCATCTTGTGCAGGTAGTAGCCGGACGAAGTCGTCGCAATCGTCGCGATTTTCTTGCCGCGCAAGTCTTGCAGCGAATTGATGCCGGCGGAACGCCGCGCGACGATGCGGTAGAACCCTTCCGACACCGTGAGGATCACGCGCAGATCCGGGTGATCGACGGACTGGCGCAGCGCCTGCGTCTCGGCGTTCGTCGCCACGTCCGCGCCGCTGCCGTCGTAGAGATTCGGGATGCCGCCGTTCGTGACGGTGACGACGCTTGGACCCAGCTGCTTCGCAGCGAGCAGCACGGGCGCGAGCTCGATCGTGGTCATGTTGCCGTAGACCTTCAGCGGCTGCGCTTGCGCAATGCCCAAAAAATCAATGGAAGTCGCGCCGGCGAGCAACGCGCCGGCGACGAGAATGAGAGAACGCACGTTTAGAACCCCCCGCCCGACTTGAACCCACCGCCGCCGAAGCCGCCTCCGCCACCGAAGCCGCCGCCCCCGAACCCACCGCCGCGGCCGCCGCCCCCGCCACCACCCCAACCACCGCCTCCACCGCCCCAGCCGCCGCCGGGCCAGCCGCCCCCGCCCCAAGGGCCTCCCGGCCCACGGGGACCGCGCCCGCGAAATCGGCTGCTGCCGAACGCCGGATCGGCGGTGAGAGTGCGTTGGCGCTGCTGTTTCGTCAACGCGTCCCAGAAATCCGGCACGGCGAGCGCGCCCGCGAGCAGCTGCGTCATCATCGTCGCGATCAGCGCGCTGTTCATGAACTCGGACGTCACGGCGTCGAAGCGGTGCTCCTTGAACTTGTTGCGCAGCTCCTCGAGCTTCGTCACGCGGTCGCGTTGCTGCTCGTTCATCTTCTTGTAGCGCTCGGCCGCATCCGCGGCGCGCGGCAGATCTGCGCGAATCACCGTGAGCTCGTCGACGGCCACGTCGTCCTCGGGGTTCGGCGTGCGGCTCGCGCGCTCGCGCAGCGTGCGCATCTGCTCCTTGCGGAACGTGTCGGACAAAAGCTGCGTGGCCTTGCGCGAGAGGTCGTCCTGGCCGGACGAGAACGCGGCGCGCTTGTCGGTGAGCGCCTTGATCTCGGCTTCCTTCTCGGCGATGGCGTGATCGATGGCGGCCAGCGCTTCCTCCTGCTTCGCGAGCGCGGCGCCGCGCTCCGGCACGCCGGCCTTCTCAGCCGCTGCGACTTCGAGCGCGCGCACGGCCGTCACGTCGCGCTCGGCCGCCGCGCGCATCTGCTTCGCGTGGTTGTCGAACCGCGACGGCAGCTCGCTCAGCATCCAGTAGTCCTGGCGCAGCGGTTCGAAATCGACAACGCGCGCCACCCAGCCATCGAGCAGGCGCGTGAGCGGCGCGGCGGCGTAACGGCCTGTGCCGTAGCCGCGCGCCCACAGATACATGAACAGCGGGTCGGCTTCGTACGGCGTGCCCTTCTGCGAGCGATCCGTGCGCGCGGCTTCCGACTTTTTCTCGGCGAGACCGGCGACGGCGTCGGACGCCTTGGCCGCGTCGAGCTGCGCGCGATATGAGCTGTCGGCAGCGAGCTGGCGCTGCGCCTCGGCCTGCGCCGCGTCCACGTCCTTCGCGGCCGCACCGGTAGCGGCTTCCTGCGCCGTGCGCTTCGCCCCAATCTCGATGAGCGCCTGCTGCGCCAAGGCGATCTCACCACCCACCGCCGCCTGCGCATCGCCGCGCTGCGCGAGCAACGCGTGCACCTGCTTGCCCGTGTCGTCGAGCGCTTCGATCAGCTCGCCGCGCTCGATCTCCTGCACGCGCGCGCGTGCCAGGACGCCGAGCACTGCGAGCTCGCGCTGGCGCAAGGTATCGAGCTGCGCCGTCGATTTCTGCAGCGCCACGTCCACCTTCTCGAGCTCGCCGCGCGTATCGCCGAGCAGCTTCTCGATGAGGCCGAGCAAATCGCTACCACTCAACATTTAGCGTTCACCATTTCGTAATGGCGGCGCCCGTCGTCGCCACCGAGTATTCTGGATTCAGCACACCGCGGTGCTTGGCGCCGACGACGTCCTTTTGGATGATGCCGTCGTCGCGCTTGTCAGCCGCCACGCTGTTGTACGTGGCTTCGTCCACGCGCAGGCCCCATTCGCGGACGGCAGCCGTCTTGCCGCTCTCCTCGCTCGTGATCGGGATCGAGAGCCGCTCGCCGCGCGGGGTAACCGCCTCCACGATCACGTAGTAGTTGCGCGCACGCCGATTGTCGTCCGGCACGCGGTACACGCCACTGCGCTCGCCTTGCCGCTGCACGATTTTCAGGTCGTACTGCTGGCGCAGCTGAGTGTCGAGCGCATGCAGTGCGCCAACCGTGGCGCCTGCCTCGCTGAAATCACGGTGCTCGATCTGCACCTTGCCGTCGGTGAGGTACTGCTCGGCCTTCGAGAGCGCCGGTGGATCCTGCGTCTCGGCGACGACTGTTTGGTACGCGGTCTGCAATTCGACCGGCAGCGTGGCCGCCGCGCGCAGCTCCGGCCCGCGAATGCCGAACTGGTACGCGGCGCCGCCGATCGCGACCACCGCCACGCCCGTCGTCACCCATTTGCCCCACCGCGCGCGCGTGACATACAGATTTGCGAGCGAGCGCGAGAAACTTGGGCGAGGGCCTTTGTACGCGAATCGCTCCTCCTGAAGCGCGGCGACGCCCTGCTTCAGAACGTCGTCGCTCACCTCGATGCCCTGGCCCGTGTAGATCTCGCGCAGCCGCTCGAGCAGGTTCTGCTCGCGATTGTCCGCCTCGACCTCGCGCGCGAGCATCAGCTCCTTGTGCCGCAGCGTGTCGACGACGTCCATCGCGAGCATCAGCTCGTCGAGCGGCGCCTTCTCTTTGAGAGCTATCGGGTTCATTTCAGCGAACTACGCTCCATGAGCGGCACCGTGCGCGGCGCGACGAGGTCCATCGCGTTGCCGCTCGCGACGAGCTGAGCCAAGCGCTGCTTGCCGGTCTCCACCGCGTCGCGGATCTCGGCCGCGTTCTTCGTCGAGAGGTCGCGCATCTCGGCGATGATCTGCCGCGAGCGCTCCTGGTAGTTCACGACGGAGTTCACGAGCTTTTTTACGGCCTCCGCGCGAATCGTGGGTCCGTAGCCGGCCTTGAGTGCCGCTTCCTGCACCTTGCCGCCAATCTCGGCGAGGTCCTCGAGGCTCTTGCTCACGCCTTCCTTCATCTCTTCGAGCGTCTTCGTGCTCTCGTAGAGGCCATGCAGGCCCGTGAACGACGCGGACAGCGCCGTGAGCACCGTCTCGTTGGTGCCGAAGAACGCGATGGCCTGCTTGTATACGCGGTCCTTCGCGCTCGTGGTCTGCACGAGGCGTGTCATCACGACCTCGGACGTGTTGTAGCCCACCGTCAGGTTGTCGGAGATGTCCTTGCAAATCTGGTAACGGTCCTCGGCGTTTTGCACCGCACGAAGCTGCTCGTCGCGCGCGAGCTCGAGCTTGGCGCGCGCGATCAGGTCGTCGGCAGGCGCGTTGGTGACCGCATCCATCGCCACCTTCAGCTTGCCTTGCTCCACTTCGAGCGCCGCTTGCGCCGTCTTCATGACCTGCAGCGCCAGCACCTCGGATTCCTTCAGCGCGCCGCGGAAGTCCTGGTACGCGGAGAGAATCAGGTGCTCGCGCTCGATCTGGTCGTTCGTGTCCTTCGCGACCTCCAGGTACGTCTTCTTGATCTTGTCGAAGCGCTGCGGGATGTCGCCACGCGTGGCCTTCATCCACACGTTCTGCATGCGCTCCCACGAGTTGACCTTACCGTCCTCGAGTTGCTCGACCATGCTGCGCGCATCGTCGCGAATGCTGTTGAACGCGTTCGTGATGATCGTGTAGCGGTCGCTGATCTGCATCGACGCGACTTGCTCGCGCACCACCTGATTGAACAGCGACGCCTGCGACAGCGTGCGCGCGATCGCCACCACCTTGTCCTGATCGAGATCGGATACGCGCCGCAGCAACGCCACCACCGGCGCCTCTTCGGTTTTGTCCGGCATGAGCCCGAGGTTCTTCAGGCGGACCATAGCTTTGTCGAGATACTGCATCGGAGTGCTCATTTGCATAGCCTCATGGGGCCCGCGGGCCCGGTGCTGGTGGCGGATAGAGAGTAGGGATGGCGGGCTCGGCCGTCCACAGCCGTACCCGGCAGGCGGACGCAGAGTCGCAGACGAGCGGAATGCTCGGGGGTCATTGGCCAATTCCCTCCCCGGATTTGGTCGATTACGGGCGGCTAATTGCAGGACGCGTGCCAAGGCCTGCGCGGGTGCCGGAAACCGCTTGATTTACGCGCTTTCCGGCGGCCATGGCGCACGGCGAGCAGGCGTTCACGGGCATTTGTGCGATTCGCCTTTTCACCAAAGCTTGTGCGAATTCGCTACGACTTGAGCGTTTGTAACAGCCATGGAGGCCGCGGGCGGCGCGCCCACCCGCGGCAAACGCCCCGCGCCGCCGCGTTTTCGCCGTCGCCGATCTCGTTGGCACGGTGCCTGCAAGAGAACCGCATCGAGCACGTGACCGGGAGGACACACAACATGAACGCAGGAACCTTGACCATGACTTCGAACCGCACGATGGCGCTCGTCGCTTACGTACTGCATCTCTTCGGCGCCATCGCCGGCTTGCCCAGCATCATCGGCTTGATCGTGAACTACGTGAGTCGCCGCGGTTACGGCGAAGTTCCGAGCAGCCACCACGCGTGGATGATCCGCTCGTTCTGGTGGGCGCTGCTGTTCGTCGTGATCGGCTGGCTCACGCGCTGGATGCTCGGCTTGGGCTATGCGATCTGGGTGGCCACGTGGGCCTGGTACGTGTATCGCCATGTGCGCGGGCTCGTGGCGCTCGTCAACGACGAGCCGCTACCGCGCTAACACAAGCTCGCGGCTGCGGTACGATGCGGGCAGGGGGATTCCTATGCGCAGCATCGCACTCACCGCAGCCGCGGGCGCCGCAATCGCGGTCCTCACGCTCACCGCCTGCTCGCCGCGCGGCGCAAATAGCGGCGGCGGTTCGAACACCGCAAGCGCACCTGCACGCGCCGCAGCGGTCGTCGACGACGCGCGGCTCGCAGCTGCGGGTAGCGAGCCCGGCCAATGGCTGTCGTACGGCCGCACGTACGACGAACAGCACTACTCGCCTCTCACGCAGATCGACACGACGAACGTACGCGAGCTCGGGCTCGCGTGGTTCGCGGATATCCCGCTGAACCAGGGTCAGGAAGCGACGCCGATCGTCGTCGACGGCGTGATCTATCTGAATTCGAGCTGGAGCAACGTGTTCGCGTACGACGCGCGCACGGGCGCGCAGCTGTGGCGTTACGACCCGAAGGTGCCGCGCGAGTGGGCCGTGAACGTGTGCTGCGGTGTAGTGAATCGCGGCGTGGCCGTGTGGCGCGGCAAGGTGTACGCGGGCACGCTCGACGGAAGGCTCGTCGCGCTCGACGCCGCTTCCGGCCGCGAGCTGTGGAGCGTGCAGACGTTCGACAAGTCGCAGCGCTACTCGACGACGGGCGCGGTGCGGATCGTGCGCGGCAAAGTGCTCGTCGGCAATTCGGGCGCGGAGTTTGGCGTGCGCGGCTACGTCAGTGCGTACGACGCGGAGACGGGCGCGTTGGCATGGCGCTTCTACACGGTGCCCGGCAATCCGGCCGACGGCTTCGAGAACGAAGCGATGGCCATGGCCGCGAAAACGTGGACCGGCGAATGGTGGAAACTCGGCGGCGGCGGCACCCCGTGGGACGCCATGGTCTACGACCCCGAAAGCTCACTCATCTATATAGGCACGGGAAACGGCAGCCCATGGAACCGCGCGCTGCGCAGCCCGGGCGGCGGCGACAACTTGTTTCTCGCGTCGATCGTCGCACTCGATCCCGACACCGGCGAATATCGCTGGCACTA
>PMCP01000036.1:16429-32365 GCA_003155415.1 Gammaproteobacteria bacterium
CGCCCCGCGTTCGTCACACCCACGGGCCAGGGCGCGCACAACTGGCGGCCGATGAGCTTCAGCCCGAAGACCGGGCTCGTGTACTTCGGCAGCAGGCACAACGCACAGGTGTACATCCCGACGCCGGCGGACAAGTTCACGGTGACTAACGTCGGCACGAACCTTGGCATCACGCGACCGGTGCCGCGGGAGCTCGACGCGGAGCTCGCGCGCCGACCGGATTTGCAGTTCGCCGACAAGGGCGCGCTGATCGGCTGGGACCCCGTGGCGCGCCAGCCGCGCTGGCGCATCGTCGGCGCGGGAATCGACGGCGGCACTTTGGCGACGGCCGGCGATCTCGTATTCGCCGGCGGCGGCACGAACGAATTCATCGCGTATCGCGCCGACGACGGCACGCGACTGTGGAGCTTCGACGCGCAGACGGGCGTCGCGGCCGGGCCCGTGAGCTACGAGCTCGACGGCGTGCAGTACATCGCCGTGGCCGCGGGGCGCGGGCTGCAGCCGTATTACCAGCCGAACTACTCGCGCCTGCTCGTGTTCAAGCGTGGTGGAACGGCGTCGTTGCCGGCGGCGGTGACGTACGTGCCGCCGCCGTTGAATCCGCCACCGAGCACTGCGACAGCCGAGATCATTGCGGCGGGCGGCCGCCTTTACGGCTTGGACTGCGTGCAGTGCCACGGCAACAACATCAGCAACTTCCCGGATTTGAAGATCTCGCCCGCGATCCAGACGCAGGCGTTGTTCGACGCCATCGTGCTCGACGGCGCACGCGCGGCGAACGGCATGGTGTCGTTCAAGGCGGCGCTCACGGGCGAGGACACCGCGGCGCTGCGCGCGTACATCGTGTCGCTGGCGCACACCGCGAAGGCGGAGGAAGACGCGAAGCGCGCGGCCGCTGCGGAACCGCTATTGTGAGTGTGTCCCCCGGCAGATTCGGGGGCTGAGACCGGCCGCCCCGTTGCGCCCTCTGCGTTTCGGCTCCATGATCCCCCGGAAGTCCGACAATCGGCACAAAAGCAACGCATCAACTGGACGCGGTTCGCCGAGATGATGGATCGGCTGGCGTACGGCGACCCCTGACAACCACGGAGGGATTCTCATGACCGGCCGAACTCAACTGCTGCCCAGCGACGTGTACGACTACGTGCGCAGCATCACCCGCGAGCCCGCGGTGCTCGCGGAGCTGCGCGCGGCGACCGCCAAAGTGCCGCACAACGTCATGCAGATTGGCGCGGACCAGGGCGCGCTCATGGCGCTGCTCGTGCGGCTGATCGGCGCGAAGCGCTGCCTCGAGCTCGGCACGTACACCGGCTACTCCGCGCTCGCGGTGGCGCTTGCGTTGCCGTCGGACGGCAAGGTCATCACGTGCGACACGAGCGCCGAGTGGACCGCCGTCGGCGTGCCGTTCTGGCGCAAGGCCGGCGTGTCCGACCTCATCGAGCTCAAGCTTGGGCCTGCGCTCGAGACGCTCGACGAGCTGCTCGGCGCAGGCGGCGCGTACAGCTTCGACTTCGCATTCATCGACGCCGACAAGCCGAACTACGCCGCGTACTACGAGCGGCTGCTCACGCTCGTGCGCCGCGGCGGACTCATCGCCGTGGACAACACGCTCGCACTCGCGGGCGCACCGGTCATGACGCAAAGCTCCACGAACGCGAAGGCGATGGTGGCGTTCAACGAGCTCGTGCGCAAAGACGAACGCGTGGAACAAGCGATGCTGACCGTGGGCGAAGGGCTGACGTTGCTGCGCGTGCGTTGAGGAGACACCCCGCCATGAGAAGTGCCATTCATCGTTGGCTCGCGTTGTTGCTCGCCGTGGGGCTGGTGGCGTACGCCGGCGCATGCCCGTGCCCAGAGAGCCGCAACGACTCCGGCCAGAAATGCGGAAAGAACTCCGCTTACAGCAAGGCGGGCGGCGACAGTCGGCCGCTGTGCTATCCGAGCAACGTAAGCGACGCGATGATCAAGCGGTATCGGGACGAGCATCCGAAAACCTAGCTTCGTGCGTGCCTTCGCCGAATGGCTCTCCACCAGCGCGCCGAGCGTCGCGATCCAATCGAGGTTCTGGTTCATCCGCGTGCTGCAGGCCACGCACCTGATTACCGCAGGCGTCGCAGTCGCTTCCGGCCTCATGATCTCGCTGCGCGTGCTGAATTTTCAGCGCGCTGACCAACCCTTCGACGCCGCCTGGGCGCGCTTCGCTCCTTGGCTCACCGCAAGCCTCGCGGTCATGTTGCTCACGGGGCTCGCCCAAACCTTGGGCGACCCTGTGCGCGAATTCACCGCCACGTCCTACTGGGTGAAAGTCGTCCTCGTGCTTTGCTGCATCGCCGGCACGCTCTGGTTCGCCCGTGCTGCACGACGTGCGCCCGCGACAACCTCCTTCTCGGTCACCGCCAAGCTCGTCGCCGCCGCACTCATCCTTTTCTGGCTCCTGCTCCCGCTACTCGGCCGCATGATCGCGTACGACAAAGCGATTTGGGGCCCGCTGTCGCTGCGCACATGAGCACGCACGAGATCCTCGCGACCATTCAAGATTCCGCGCTCGGGAACTGGATGCGCTACACGAACGGCGCGATGCCGGTCGTCGAGGCCACGCACGTGGTCGCCGCCGTGCTGCTGTTTGGCACGGTCCTGATCGTGGACATACGGCTGCTCGGCCTCGCCGATTCGCAGCGCGCGTACACGCGTGTGAGTCGCGAGACGTTGCGCCTCACGTGGCTCGCGTTCGCCGTCTCCGTGATCACAGGCTCGCTGATGTTCACGACGAGCCCGCTCACCTACTTCTACAACTGGGCGTTTGAATGGAAGGCGCTCGCGCTGCTCGGCGCGGGCGTGAATATGGCGGCGTTTCAGCTGCTCACGGCGAGCGGCGTATCAGCGTGGAACGAACACTCACGTGCGCCGCGAGCGGCACGCCTCGCCGGCGTCGCGTCTCTGCTGCTCTGGGCAGCCGTTGTGCTGCTCGGCCGCTGGATCGGCTTTACAAAGGGCTACGACTTCACGATTCCCGCCGGCCTCGACCTAGGGCCGACAGGCTGAGCACAGCCCACCGTTCAGCGCGGCTTGCGCGCCCGAATCACGAACTGATCGGTGTGCCCGCGCACCGCAGGATCGAACACCATCTTCGTGTGGTCGTCGGCCGGGTTCGCGAGCAGCTTCGACTCGGCTTCTATCACGAAGCCAGCCTTCGTGATCGCGTCGCGCGCCTGCTGCGGCAGCATACGGTGCAGCTTCGCGTTGTCCTGGCCGGCGATGCCCACGTGATCGATCAGGCCGAGCACGCCGCCCGGCTTTAGCGCCACATAGATCGCCTTCAAGAGCTCTATGGCCGCCGGCTCACCCGCGGGTTGGTTGGCGAAGCCGTTGTAGATGTCGTGCAGGTTCATCGCAGTGACGACGGCGTCCGCCTTTCCCACGACACTCGACTGCGCGATCGGAACGCGCAGCGCTTCGGCGTTGCCGAGCCGCTTGATCAACGCCTTCTCGGCGTCGCTCTCCGGGATGAACGGCGGATTCTGCGCGTACACGTGGCCGCGCGGGCCCACGGCAGCCGACAGCACTTCGGTGAACCATCCACCTACCGAAATCATATCGACGACGGTGTCACCGGTCTTGATGCCGAAGAACTGCACGGTCTCGATCGGCTTGCGGCCTTCGTCGCGTGCTTTGTTCTCCGCGGAGCGCTCGGGCGCCGCGAGCGCGGCGCGCATGCGCGTCGTCTGCTCATCTTGCGCATGAGCAACTTGAAGCAGCGCGCCGCACAGGGCAAGCGCCACAACCGATCGCACGGTGACACGAATACGCATAGGCGACCCCCCCGGGAATGAAAGATTACTGCGCGCGCTGACTAAAACTATTTGTCGTCTTTCTGGCTGTCGCGTGCCACGCTGGCCCACAGCAGCTCGCCTGTCTTGTCCAGCTTCACCGAGACGGCGTTTGCGATGGTCTTGCCGTTCTTCGCAGCGTAGCCGTCGACGTTGATCACGTCGCCCGCATGCACGCGGTCGCGGCCCCAGCCGCGGCGCACCAGGTCATTGATGCCCACGAGTTCCACCGCCCAGTTCTCGACCTCGCCTTTGTCGTTCTTGGCGTCGACGAAAATCCACGCGTGCGGATTCGTCCACTCCATCTTCGTGACCGCGCCCGAGAGTTTGACAGGCTTGGCGATATCGAACTCGGCGGCGAACGAATGATGCGCTGCAACCGCACCGGCGGCGAGAATCGAACCTGCACCGACTAAGCCCAAGAATGCTTTCTTCACGATGGCACTACCCCCAAGCGATGTGACCACCAGCGTAGAGACGCGCTACCATGACGTCAACGGCGGTGCTCACTGGGGGAAAGGCATGAAACGGTTACTCGCAGCATTCGTGTGCGTGGCGATGGCAACACCGGTGGCAGCGCAGTGGCTCGACGTGCCAACGCCGGGCATCCCGCGCACCGCCGATGGCAAACCGAATCTCACCGCACCCGCGCCGCGCGCGGCGGACGGCCACCCCGACCTGTCCGGTCTGTGGCGCGGAGCTGGCACAAAGGGCGACCTGCGCGACACCTCGAAGCTGCAAGCGTGGGCGCGCGAATCGATGTCCGCTCATGAGAAAACTTATTACAAGGACGGCCCGCACATGCAGTGTCTGCCGACGGGGCCCGGCTCCGTCACGGGCGGCGGCGGCGCCGGCGGCATGCGACGCATCGTGCAAAACCCCGCCGTCGTCGCGATCCTGAACGGCGATCTCACCTATCGATCCATTTTCACGGACGGGCGCAAGCTCGAAGCCGATCCGCTGCCGACGTGGATGGGCTACTCCGTGGGCCATTGGGACAAGGACACGCTCATCGTCGAGAGCAACGGCTACAACGAGAAGACGTGGCTGCACCCCGAAGGGCTTCAGCACACGGACAAGCTGCGCGTCACGGAGCGCTACACCCGAGCCGACTTCGGTCACATGCAGATCGACATCACGTACGACGATCCCGGCACATTTACCTCACCGCTGCACGTTGTCGTCTCGCTGCAATACGCGGCGGACGACGAGATGCTCGAGTACGTGTGCGCGGAAGCGACCGAGGGCGTCACGAAGAATTGGGTTGGCGACAAGCTCGATGACCACGCCAAGAACAAAGTGGAGGTGTCGCCAAAGATCCTCTCCAACTACGTCGGCACGTACAAAGGCTACTGGCTCGACAGCATGACGACGCTGCAAGTCACGCTCGAGGACGGCGGGCTTGTGGTGCAACGCAACGGCAGCAAGAAGTCACCCATCTACGCGCAATCCGAGAACGCATTCGTGTGCCCCACGTGCCAGTGGGGCCAGCCGTACGTGTTCACGCAGGCTAACGGCCCTGCTCCCGAGGTGAAGGAAGTTCAGATCTCGGGGGCCTGGGTGTTCAAGCGCGTACAGTAGGCTCGATCGAGTCGTATTGTTTCGCGTTAGTTCGAGAAGACTACGTCGTCACGCGACGACATCTTCTCTCGGATTTGTAACTTTCCGCGCAGAAATTCTGCGCGTGCATGCCGAATGAACCCCGCGCGCACTGTGAGGCACTCATGGGCCTCGCTACTGCATTTGCGCACATCCATCACAGGAAGGGGTTCAGGTCATGACAACACAACGCACCATCGCGTCGAAGTGTTTTAGGTTCATTGCACTCTCGGCGCTCACCGCCGCGTTCGCCGGTTGCGGCGGCGGTGGTGGCGGCGGATCCAGCCCGCCTGCCGCAACTGCAACGATCTCGGTCGCTCCCACAACCATCATCGCGGGGCAAAGCGCCACGCTTACGTGGTCGTCGAACACGGCCTGCACGGCTAGCGGCGGATGGACCGGCGCACAAGCGGCGACCGGCACGCAGGACGTGACGCCCGCGGCAGCGGGCACCGTGACGTACACGCTGACGTGCACCGGCACTGGCTACACCGGCACGGCAACTCAATCTGCGACTCTCACAGTCAACGCGGCCAGCGCGTACACGTCCACGAGCCTCGTGGAAGACCAGGCGGGCGGCACGGCGCTCGTCACCGACCCGCAGCTCACGAACCCGTGGGGCTTGGCGCTCGGCGCCACGTCGCCGATGTGGGTGGCGAACAACCACAGCGAGACGTCGACGCTCTACAACGGCAACGGCGTCATCACGCCGGTCGTCGCGCACTTCGCGGCGACCGCCGGCGTCCCGTTCGATCCCACCGGCATCGTGGCGAACACCACGACGAATTTCGTCATCACCAACGGCACGACGACCGCAGCGGCCAACTTCATCTTCGACGGTGAAGGCGGAAGCATCGCGGGTTGGTCTGGCGCCGTCGACGTCGCGAATGCCATCGTCGTGTACACGGCGACGGACGGCGCGGTGTACAAGGGCCTAGCGCTCGCGAACAACGGCACGGGCAACTTCCTCTACGCCGCGGACTTCAAGAACGGCAAGATCGACGTGTTCAACGCCACGTACGCGAAGCAGACCACTGGCTTCGCATTCAGCGATACGTCACTACCTGCGGGTTACGGGCCGTTCGGCATCCAGGCCATTACGAAAGCCGGCACCACACGCATCTACGTAGCGTACGCGAAGCACGACACGTCCAATCCCGCCGACGAAGCCGCCGGGGCGGGCTTGGGCGTAGTGAACGTGTTCGACACGAACGGCGTGTTCGTGAAGCGCCTCGTCGGCGAAAACGGCAAGCTGAACGCGCCGTGGGGCCTGGCGCTGGCGCCGGCGGACTACGGCACGCTCAGCAACGCGCTGATCGTGGGCAACTTCGGTGACGGCAAGATTCACGGCTACGACATCGACAGCGGCCGTTACGTCGGCGAGCTCGGCGGCAGCACGGGCACCGCATTCGCCGTGCCGGGCCTCTGGGGCCTGACATTCGGCAACGACGCGGCGAATCAGCCGCATGCCACGCTGTTCTTCGCCGCCGGCACGAATGCCGAGGTCAACGGTCGCTACGGCCGCATCGATCTCGGCGCCACCGCGCCGACGCTCGGGGCCCCGCCCACGCTCACACTCGTGGTGCCCGCCGGCAACTTGAGCGGCACGGTGACGTTGACGGCGAACCAGACGAACCTGGTCGTGATCAACAAAGTGCAGTTCTTCTTGAACGGCACCACGAAGATCGGCGAGGCGACCGCGAGTCCGTTCACCGCGCAGTGGGACACGACCACGGTGGCGAACGGCAGCGCTAAGCTGCGCGCGATTGCGACTGACGCCAACGGCAACGTCGGGAGCACGGCGATCCTGACGGTCACCGTCGCGAACACGGCGCCCGCTACGACACTCACGCAAGTGCAGACGAACGTGTTCACGCCGAAGTGTTCCGGTTGCCACAACGGCAGCAACCCTGCCGGCGGCGCATTGCCGGGCTCGATGGATCTTCGCTCGGGCAACGCCTTTGCGAGCATCGTGAACGTCGCGAGCCTCGAGCAAGGAACGCTGATGCGCGTGAAGCCGAGCGATCCCGACAACAGCTACTTGATCCACAAAGTGGAGAACACGCCGGGAATCAGCGGGGCGCAGATGCCCTTCGGCGGACCGTTCCTGGATCAGCCGACGATCGACACGATCCGCTCGTGGATCACGGCCGGCGCGCTGAACAACTAACGACAGCGGTCTTCACGCCGGGGCCCTCCTGGGCCCCGGCTTTTTTTTGACTAGTGCGTGAGCTCCACGCCGCCGCCCGAAGGATCCACTTTCGCGCCGTTCGAAACGCCGCCGCCGTCGAGTGCGAACATGTACACACTGTCGCCGCGCTTCGTGCCCGGGAAGAATCCACCGGCGGATAGCGCCACGACGTACTGCTGACCCTTACGTTCGAACGTGCTCACGGCCGCGTGGATGCCGGCGTCCGTCTCGTACTCCCAGAGCAGCGCGCCGTTCGATTTGTCGAGCGCCTGCAAGCGGCCGTCGTTGCGGCCGATGAAGAGCAACCCGCCGCGCGTCACCGTGGAACCCGCGTAACAGAGCTCGCCCCACTGCTGCCGCCACGCCAGGCGGTTTGTGCGCACGTCCACGGCCGCGAGCACGCCGCGACGCGGCACGCGCGAGCGCGTGTAGTCGCCACCGAAGTAGCGGCCGCCCGGCTTCGGAATCACCCACTCTGTGCCGCCTTCTTTCGTGGAGTACGCCGCGGCGCCGTCGCCCGTGCACGTATAGAACAGGCTCGTCTCCGGATCGAGCGAGCTCGGCGGCCAGTTCGCACCGCCGGTGCCGAGCGGCTTCACGACCACGGGCTGGTCCCAGAACGGCGTGAAGATGCGGCCGTTGTTGATCAGCTTGAAGCCCTCGGGCTCGATGTCGATCTCGTGTGGAATCACCTCGTCGCCAATCGGGATCGGTTGCGTGGCCGCCGTCTTCTGCCGCGGCTCCTGCATCACGGGCTGCTCTTGGATGCCGACGAGCGGTTTGCCGGTGACGCGATCGAGAATGTAGACGTAACCCGTCTTGCCGATCTCGACGATGCCCTTGCGTTGTACGCCGTTGTACATCGCGTCGAAGAGCACCACGGGATTGGGCGAGTCGTAATCCCACAGATCGTGATGCACTTGCTGGAAGTGCCAGCGGTACTTGCCGGTCTTCGCTTCGATGGCCACCATCGACACGGTGAAGAGATTGTCTCCGGGCCGCACGGAGCCGTTCAGATCCGGGCCGGGGTTACCGGTGGAGAAGTACACGAGGCCGAGTTCGGGGTCGACGGCCGGCGTTTGCCACACGGCGCCACCGCCGTTCTTCCACGTGTCGTTATTGCTCGGCCACGTGTCATGACCAAATTCGCCAGGCGCCGGTACCGTGTAGAACGTCCACACGAGCTTGCCTGTCTTCGCATCGAACGCTTTCACGCGGCCGCGCGCGGCCTTGTCTCCGCCCGCGAAACCCGTAATTAGAAGGCCGTCGTAGTACAGCGGCGCGGTGGTGATGCTGAAGCCATCCGCGTTCGTTTCCGCTTGCGTGGTCCAGAGGACCTTGCCCGTCTTGTAATCGAGCGCGACGATCTTGCCGTCGAGTTGCCCCGCGAAGATCTTGCCGTCGCCGATGGCGACGCCGCGGCTCTCCCAGCCGCAGCAGACCACACTGATGGCGGAGTCGAGGTGCGCTTCGTAGCTCCAGAGAATCTTGCCGGTATCTGCATCGAGCGCGAACACGTCGTTCGCGCCGGTGGAAATGTAGATGACGCCGTCGTAGACGATGGGCTGCGCCTGGCCCGAGTACTTGCTCTCCGTGGCCGAGCCGTTCAGGTGCGTGCGCCATGTGGGCTTCAGCATCGCGACGTTGTCGCGGTTCAGCAGCGCGAGCGGCGACCAACGCTGGTTGTAGAGGTTGCCGCCGTTCGTGATCCAGGCTTCCGTGGAGGGATTTGCCAGCTGTTTCGCCGTGAACTTCGGCGGCGCGGCCGGCGGGCGTTGTGCAAGCGCGCTCGTCGAGCACAGCGCCGCGGCAAGCGCAGCGATCAAGCCGCGCTTCGAATCGATTCGCATGCGTTTCCCCCTATCAGTTTCCCGGCGCAACGCGCGCAGTGGCCGTGCCACCTGCGGCCGCGGTCTTCAGTATCTCGGCAACTTTCTCACCGTTTGGCACCGGCCGGCCCTGCACGGGCGTGGTGGCGAGCACGAGCGGCGTGCGGCCGAGACCGTCCTTCGCGTTGACGTTCGCGCCGTGCGCGAGCAGGTACGCGACGACTTCCGGCCAGCCACGCCCGGCCGCCTGGTGCAACGCCGACTGCCCTTGGCGATCCGTCATCGAGTTCTGGCGCGCGATGCGCGCCGTGCGGCTCTGCAGATCCGCGATCGAAGCGTTTACGTTGGCACCGGCGGCGAGCAGGATGTCGAGCGACGCGATGACCTCGCTCTCGATCTTCTTGCTCGTGAAATCCGGTGAGCGATTCGCGCCGAAGCCGGGCTCGCGCACACCGACGCCACCCGCGGCCATCAGCGGTGTCACGCCCATGACGTTCGGGAGATCGACTTGCGCGCCCGCGGCGATCAGCGCGCGCATCGCGTCGTTGTCGTGCATGATCGCGGCGCGCAGCAGAGGGCTCGCACCCGTCGTGAGGAGATCGTCGACGAAGCGCTGGCTGTTGCCACCGCGCCCCGGCCGGTGGAAGTTCAGCTGCGCGTTCACGTCGGCGCCCGAGGCGATCAACGCCGTCACGAGCTGCATGCCGGTGGTCGTCTTCGAGCGCGGATGCGGCTCTCCCGTGCGCGGCCGGTACGTGTTCATATCCACGGCGTTGTACAGCGCCGTGCGGCCATACCAATCCACGGCGAGCGTATTCGCGCCAGAATCGAGCAGCGCCTTCGCCGTGTCGAACTCGTAGTTGTCGATCGCGAGCATGAGCGCCGTCTCGCCATCGGGCGTTGGCCGGTCCACACTCTCGCCCGCGGCGAGAATAGCGCGCACGCAATCGATGCAACCCGCGCGTGCGGCGTACAGCAGCGGCGTGAGGCCGCCCGTGGGGCGATACTGCGCGCGCGGCTCGTTCGTGATCTGCGAGCCCCAGTCGTTCGTTACAGCGCGCGCGTGCACGTCGGCGCCGTGATCGATCAGGAGCTTCACGACCTTCGCGTCGGCGGCTTCGGCAGCCCACATGAGCGCGGTCTGGTCGCGCCATGCTTCGCGTGCGTTCACGTTCGCGCCCGCGCCAATCAGGGCGCTCACCACGTCGGTCGAGCCCGTGCGCGCGGCCAGCATGAGCGCCGTCTCGCCGTCGCCGTTCGCGGCATCGACGGGCGCGCCGGCCTTCAATAGCAGCTGCACGATCTTCAGGTTCGCGGCCTTCGCGCCTTCGTCGAGCGGCGTGGCGCCGAAGCGGTTCTGCGTGGCCGCTTTCGCGCCGCGCTTCAACAGGCGTTCGACGAGGTCGACGTCGAGCTTGTACGCCGCCCACTGCAAGGGCGTGGTGCCGTCGCCTTGCGCGGCGTTGACGTCGGCGCCCTGCTCGATGAGCTTCAGCACGTCGTCGCGACGGCCGTTCTCGATGGCGTCCGCGAGCGGCGCGGCCGCGAAAGCGGACCCCGAGACGAGAGCGAAAGCGGTAGCCATCAGAAACTTAGGCAGCTTGTTCATACGATGTCCGGCATGAGCTTGTTGTGATGCGCCCAGAAACCCTTGTGTGCGTCGTACAAAAACGTGGCGGGATCCGCGAACGTGCGCGGGAGCCCGTCGAGCAAGCCCGCCTTCTGCATGTCGGCGGCCGTTTGCCCCTGCCGCAAGTTCACGACGAAGCGCTCGAAGATCGCGAGCATGAGGTCGTACTCGGCCTGCACCTCGGCACGCCCGACCACGGGACCAAAGCTCGGCACATACCGCGTGCGCGCATCGCCAATCTCGAGCAGTTTCTTCAGCGCATCCACGCGCCCACCCAGCCACCCACCGCCAAACCAATCGAGCACCGGATCGCGCTGCGGCGAAATGGCATCGCCCGCCGCAATCACGTTCGCTTCCGCGAAGCGCACATAGACGTCGCCGTCCGTGTGCGCCTCGATCAAATACCCAAGCTCTAATTTCTTGTCGCCGAAACTAACAGCCTCGGTTGTAAAGAACGTTTTCGTCGGCCGGCCAGCCGCCGCAAGCGGCTTCTCATATCTATCTTCTTTGGGAACGTACCAGCCAGCCGTCAGCCGCTGCCGAGTCTTCGAGTGCGCAATGATGGTGGCGCCGGCCATACCAAGCGCCTCGTTCGCCCCAGTCTGATCCGGATGCCAGTGAGTATTGACGAGCGCGACAACCTTCCCGCCCGCCCCACTAGTCCTCTTGTCTTCCTTGGCGATCTTGGCGCTCTTGGCGAGAACCTCTTCTCTTGCTTGCGCATTCCCGCTGTCGACAAGAACGAGCCCCGCACTCGTCGGCAAAACGACAATGTTGCCGCCACCGCCAGAGATCACCTGGATGCCGGGAACCACTTCGGAGACGGTAAGCGCCTCCGCCGCGCGTGCAACGGAGATCGCGAGCGGCGAAAACGACAGCGCCGCCATCCCGCGCAGCACATCGCGCCGATTGATTTCCGTTACGAAGGACATCCCCCGATGCCCCTCCTAGACGCCCGCGATCTCGCCCGTGCTATCGCCGATGCTCTTCTGCTCGAGCCCGGCCTTGTTCAGCACGGTGAGGTGCAAGTTGGAGAACGACGTGTACTCCGGCAGATTCACGTGCTGCCCGCCCTTCAGCGCGCCGTTCGCGCCGCCCGCCAGCATTACCGGCAACGGATAGTTGTTGTGCCGATCGCTGTTGCTCATGTTCGAGCCGTACATCAAGAGCGAGTGATCGAGCAGCGAGCCTTCGCCGTCCGGCGTCTTCGCGAGCTTGTCGATGAAGTCCGCGAACCGCTGCACGTGATACGTCTGCACCTTCACGAGCTTCTCGATGCGGTCTTTGTTGTTCGCGTGGTGCGACAGCGGATGGAACGCATCGGGCACGCCGATGTGGTTGTACGTACGGTTCGTGCCCTCGGCCACCATGATGTACGAGGCCACGCGCGTGATGTTCGCCTGATACGCGAGGTGGATCAGATCGAACATCAGCTTCACTTGCTCGTCGAAATCCGGCAGCTCGCCGATCGGCGCGCCCGGCAGATTGATACCGGAAAGATCGCGTTGCGACGCCTTCGCCACGCGCCGCTCCGTCTCGCGCACGGACTCGAGGTAACCGTCGAGCACGCGTTGATCGGCCGGGCCGAGCTCGCGCTTCAAGTCCTGCGTACGACCGTTGATCATATCGAGCAAGCTCGCGCGCCGGTGCGCAAGCGTTGCGCGCTCCTCGGCGTTGTCGCCCGCGCCGAACAGCTGCGTGAACACCTTGCGCGGATTGAACTCCATCGGCAGCGGCGTGGTGGCGTTGCGGAACGTGAGCGTCGAGCTGTAGTAGCAGGCGCCCGTGCCGCACGCGGCGCTCTGCGTGGTGGTCTCGGACGCCACCTCGAGCGAGGGCAGCACGCTGTCGCCGCCGATCTTCTCGGCGATCATCTGGTCGATCGTCTGCGCCATGTGCGCGCCCGTGGCTTTCTGGTCGGGCTTCACGCTCGAGAGCCACGTGCCCGGCACGATCGTGTGCACGGAACCTTGCGGCAGCTTGTTCTCGAGGTTGCCGAACGTGGCGACGTACTTCTTGTAGTTCTCGAGCGGCTTCAAGATGGGGGAGAGCTTGAAGTCGGCGCCCGCACCACTCGGCGTCCAGTGGTCCATGTCCTTGCCGTACGGCGTGTTCCACATGATGGCGCCGTGCGGGATGTAGAAGAACCCGGCGCGCAGTTTCGGTTTCGCGGCCGTCTGCGCGAGCGCCGTGGCGGCCGGAATCATCGCGTCGAGGAGCGGAAGGCTCAAGCTCACGCCAGCGGCTTTCAGCACCGTGCGGCGGGACAGATGTTTCTTCGTGATGAACATGGCGAGCTACCCCCTATTGGCCGGCGCCGAGCGACGCTTGGGCCGAGCCTCGATTAGCGGATTCTGCCGCAGGCCCAGCGGCCTGCATGCGAAACGCGTCGCTCTGCACGATGCCAGCGACCAGCGCCGAGAACTTGTAGTTCTGCCCTTTCGCGGCACGGACAATCGCGCGCACTTGCGGCATGTCGTAGTACTCGAGCTCTCGCCCGAGCGCGTACATCATGAGCTTCTGCGTCAGCGCTTGCACGAACTGGTCGTCGCGCGCGAGCAGCGCGGCGGTCAGCGACGCGGGGCCGTCGACGGGGCGGCCACCCGAGAGCTCGGCACGCGAGTCGATCGGCGCGCCGGCTTCCTTGTCCACCGTGCGCCAAGCGCCCGTGGCCGTGAAGTTCTCGAGCGCCAGGCCGTTCGGGTCGATTACGCCGTGACACGCGGCGCAGGTGGGGTTCTTGCGGTGCTGCTGCAGCCGCTCGCGCACCGTCTTCGGTTGTTCCCCCTCGGGGGTGTCGAGGTTCGTCTCCACACCGGGCGGCGGCGGAGTCGGCGGCGCGCCCATGAGCTTGTCGAGCACCCACTGGCCGCGCAGCACCGGCGACGTGCGGTTGCCGTACGACGTACGCAGCAGCACGGCGCCCTTGCCGAGCAGCCCGTGACGCACGGGATTTTCGAGCTTCACCTGTCGGAACTGCGGGCCGACGACGCCGTCGATGCCGTAGTGACGCGCGAGCCGCTCGTTCAAGAACGTGTAGTCGCCGGTGAGCAGCGTCTGCACGTTGCGGTCCTCGAGCAGCACGCTTTCCAGGAACAGCCGGATCTCGTCCGCGAAATCCTGGCGCAGCCCTTCGGAAAATTCGGGATACAGGTTCTTGTCGGGCTGGATGGCGTCGAGGTCGGCGACGCGCAGCCATCCTTCGGCGAAGCTCGTCACGAGCACTTCGGCGCGCGGGTCCTTCAACATCCGCATGACCTGCGCCGCGAGCACGTTCTCGTGCGCGAGCTCTCCGGACTCGGCAACTTTGAGCAGCTCGTCGTCCGGACCCTGGCTCCATAAGAAGAAGGAGAGGCGCGACGCGAGCTCGATCGGCGCCAGCACATGACTCGAGGCGGCAGCGTCTTTCGCGGGCGCGATGGAGCGGTACAGGAAATCGGGGCTCGCGAGCACAGCGGTGGTCATCAGTTCGATGCCTTCGTTGAAACCACCAGCGCTCTTGCTGCCTTCGTCGAAAAACTTCATGAGACGGTCGACGTCGCTCTGACTCACGGGCCGGCGGAATGCACGGCGCGCGAGGTTGGCCGTAATCTCGAGCGCGCATTCGCGTTCGCGAGCCGCAACCTCGGGCTCGCACGTGAACAGCTTCTTGCGGCTCTCGGTCTTCGTGAGCCCCGTGGAATTGTACGGGCCCGTGATGCTGATGCCGCCGAGGATGCCCGCCACGCGCTGCCCGCTCGCGAACGCGAAGCCGGCGCTCGGGCCGTAGTCGGCGATCTGCTCGTCGTCCGCCGCGCGCGAGCGCTCGATGAACGTGACAACCACCTCGTGCGTTCCTGCCGTGATCTTCAGCGGAATGTTCTTGAAGCGGCTCATGACCTCGGCGCGCGCGGGCGCGCCGCCCAAGTTCACGAGCGCCAGATCCTCGGGGCCGCCGATGTCGCCGCGGAACTGCTCGGCGCGATCGACGAGCACGACGAGCGTCTGCCGAGTCTCGACCGCGCGCGGATAGAGCCCCAAGCCGAGATCCGCGATCGAGAGCCGATACTCGCCGTCGGCCAGGAACGTGCGCGTAAACTTCGTGCCGCCGCGTGTGCCGAGCGGCAGCCCGGGCACGTAAGCGTCCTGGTGTGTGGTGGGCTGCGGGTAATACGCGTTGGCCACCTTCGGCTTCGGCTCACCGACGGCGAGGTGCGCGACGGCGACCGCGGCGTTCGCGTATTGATCGACGAACGCGGGCGAGGTGCTGAGCGCAGCAGCGATGTTCGTGAAGCCGTGGATCTCGATCTCGGCCGGCAGGTATTCCTTGGGATCGATGTCCACGTCGAGCAGCGCTTTCACGGCGTGCGCGTACTCCGTGCGGTCGAGTCGCTGCGCGGTCACGTAACCAATCTGCGGCGGCGCGTTCTCGTCGAGCGTGCGTTCGAGGCCGGTGATGAGGCCATCGACCTCGTCCTTCGAAGGTTGCGGATTGCCGGGCGGCGGCATGAGCCGGCCCCGCAGCTTCACGATCGCGGCTTCGAACTGCGCACCGTGCTGCGGCACGGATTCCGGCGTCACGTGCTCGAACGACACACCACCCGCGAGGTCCGCGGCGTTGTGGCAGTCGGTGCAGTACTTCGTGAACAGTGCAAAGCGCTGCTGCTCACGCCGTTGCTCGAGCCGCGGAACCACGACTGCCGCCACGCCGGCGACTATCGCGATCGCGATGCCGGCCACCCAGAGATTACGTCGCATGTGGATCGCCCCGCCCCATCGGGGGATTGTCGCCTAGAAACGGCGCGGCGGAAATCAGAAGAATGCTTCAGCCGCGCCCTCGGGCCCCGACCCGAAGCGCCCCCATCGATCGCAGCACTGCGC
>PMCP01000036.1:32441-34911 GCA_003155415.1 Gammaproteobacteria bacterium
TTCGGCTGCGGTCTCGCGCAGTGCGGCGCGTGCACGGTCATCGTCGACGGCGTCGCCATCCGCTCGTGCATCACCCCGGTGAGCGGGGTGGCGAAGGGCGAGATCACCACACTCGAAGGTATAGCCAAGAACGGCAAGCCGCATCCGCTGCAGCAGGCGTGGATCGAGGAGCAGGTACCGCAGTGCGGTTACTGCCAGAACGGCCAGATCATGACGGCCAAGGCCATGCTCGATCGCAACCCGAGCCCCACTGACGCGCAGATCCGCGACGGCATGGAAGGAATCCTCTGCCGATGCATGACGTACTACCGCGTGCAGCAGGCCATCAAGCGCGTCGTGCACGGCAATCTCTCGAGCAGCACGGAGGGTGAGAAATGAGCAATTCGTTCACCCTTCCGAAAGCCATCGAGGACGCGCTGCGCAGCGTGAACCCCGCAATCTCGCGACGCAGCTTCCTCGCCGCATCCGGCGCTGTGGTGGTGACGGTCGGCATCGGCGCCATTCCGGGCAGCCGCGCGNNACGTTCTTCGTCGGCAAGACCGACGGCGGCCAGGGCACGGGCACGGCGTTCCGCCAGATGATGTGCGACGAGCTCGACATCGCGTACGACAAGACGCGGCTCGTCATGGGCCGCACGGACACCACGCCGGACCAGGGCGGCTCCGGCGGTTCGGATGCGATCGAGCGCGACGGCTGGCCCGCCCGCCGAGTCGCAGCCGAAGCGCGCCGCGCGTTGCTCGATCTCGGCGCCACGCACCTGAACGTGCCGGTCACCGCACTCGCGGTGCAGGGCGCCGTGATCTCCGTGAAAGCCGACCCGAAGAGACAGGTGACATACGCCGAGCTCGTGGGCGGCAAGCGGTTCAACGTGGCGCTCACGGGCAAGAACGTGGACTACACCACGGGCACCGCGAACGTGAAGGCTGTGCAGGACATGCACACGGTCGGCAAACCGATCCAGCGCTACGACATTCCGGGCAAGGTGGATGGCTCGCTCACATGGGCCGTCGACATGAAGCTGCCGGGCATGCTGCATGCGCGCAACGTGAAGCCGCCGCTGGCGGGCGCGACACTGCGCAGCATCGACGAATCGTCGGTCGCGAGCATTCCCGGCTTCGTGAAGGTCGTACGCCACGGCAACTACGTGGCCGTCGTGTGCGAACGCGAGGAGCAGGCGATTCAGGCCGCGCAGCAACTGAAAACCGACTGGGCTAAACCGGCCGAGGCGCCGTTCCCCTCCTCCGACAAGCTGTTCGACTTCATCCGTAGCGCGACACCCACGCACTCCGAGAAGCCGGAGATCAAAGGTGACTTCGACGCGGCACTGAAAAGCGCAGCGCACGTGGTCGAGGCCGAGTACGAGGTGCCGTTCCAGGGCCACACCGCGATTGGCCCCGCACATGCGCTCGCTGATCCTTCGAACGACCAGATCACGATCTACACGAACGACATGAAGTCGTACGGTCAGCGCAACGGCGTAGCGCAGTTCCTGGGAATGCCGCGCGAGAAAGTGCGCGTGGTCTACATGGATGGCCCGCAGGTATACGGCCGCACGGCGGCCGACGACGCGGGCTTCGAGGCCGCGTTCCTCGCGCGCGAGCTCGGCCGCCCCGTGCGCGTGCAGTGGATGCGGCACGAGGAGACGGCGTGGGACACGAAGGGCCCGGCGCACGCATTCAAGATGCGCGGCGGGCTCGACGCGCAAGGCAAGCTCGTCGCGATCGAGTACGACGCGCGGTCGCTCGACGGCAACCACCTCTGGTACAACGAGCCCGAGACGGTGCTCATCGCTCAGCTCATGGGCAAGCGGCCCGCGAAGGTGGCGCCGGGCAACGCCGAGAAGCCGTCCGTGCAGTACGCGATTCCGCATCAGCGTATGACGGCGCAGGTCGTGAGCCTGCCGCTGATCTGGGAGACGCCGCTACGCACCGGCAATCTGCGCGACCCGAACGGACCGCAGGTCACGTTCGCGTTCGAGTCGTTCGTCGACGAACTCGCGGCGGCGGCGAAGACCGATCCCGTGAAGTTCCGGCTCGACATGATTGCTGGCAGCACCGAGGACGATGTGTTCCGGCGCGCGCGTTCGCTCGCCGTGATCAAAGCGGCCGCCGACAGGTTCGGTTGGGATGAGCGCGCAGGTCCGAAACCGCGCGGCAAAGGCGCGGTGCTCACGGGGCGCGGCATCGCGTACACGTATCGCAGCAACACGGTGGTCGCCGTGATCGCCGAAGTGGAAGTGAACCGCGAGACGGGCCGCGTGTGGGCGAAGCGCCTGGTATGCGCGCACGACTGCGGCCTCACGATCAATCCGCTCGGTCTCACGCGCACTGTGGAGTGCGGCATGCAGCACGGTTTGAGCCGGGCGCTGTGGGAAGAGGTGCAGTTCGACACCGAGAAGGTCACGAGCGTCGACTGGGCTACGCATCCAACGCTGCGCCACTCCGACGCGCCGGACAAAATCGACGTGGTG
>PMCP01000060.1 GCA_003155415.1 Gammaproteobacteria bacterium
CTCGTGGCGCTGTATTACGCGCGCCTCTTCGGCGTGGAGCACCACGTGGAGATCTCGCCGCTGTTCGAGACGGCCGACGGGCTGCATCACGGCGATCGGGTGATCAGCGAGCTGCTCGACAACAGGCACTTCCTCGCCTACATCCGGGCGCACGGCCGGTTCTGCGTGCAGCTCGGGTTCTCCGATTCCGGCCGCTACATCGGCCAGCCGGCCGCAACGCTCGCCGTCGAGCGCTTCAAGCTACGCTTGATTCGCTTGTGGCAGGCGCGCGGCTTGGGTGCCGTGCAGCTCCTGTTCTTCGATACGCACGGCGAGTCCATCGGCCGCGGCGCGCATCCGCGCAGCCTGCCGGACCGATTCCTGTACACGCACTCGCGTGAAGTCCGGGCGCGGCTCGCGGAGCTTACGGCGCCGTACAAGCACGAGGTCAGCTTCCAGGGCGGCGAAGGCTACCTCTGGTTCGGCACCGAGCGGACGGCGCTCGCCGTGTTGACCGATCTCTTGAGCACGCGGCTCGAGCCCGGCGATGTAGCGAGCGACGCGCTGTACAGCAACAGCGCGTGGGCGCTCGACTTCTTTCTGACGCTGAAGGAATACCAGGAGGTGCTTGCGCGCGAGCCTGGCTACCTCTCGTTGATCAACACACTCGGCCGCAACCTGCTGTACCCCACCGGCTCGCGCCCGGTGCAGCGGCAGTCCGGCGGCGGGCGCGCGGCCAAGGGCATCGAGCACATCGGCGAGATGCGGGCTATTCCGAACAACGCGATCGTGCAGCAGCTGGCCTATCTGGTGAACAGCTTCGCGGGCCTAGGCAACGCGATGAATCAGGCGCCCGACACATTTCTGGCCGTGCTCGACGGCTCGGACCGGCTCGAGCGCGTGGTGTCGCTGGCGCTCGCGGCACGCGAGCGTTCCGACGTCACGATGTTCGAGGCCTACGTGCAGCTCATGAACGCGAACTACTGGCTCGATCGCACGAACCAGTCGCTCGACCGCGACGGCAACAGCGTGCTGCGCAGGTTGTCCGAGACGCTCGAGCAGACGTTCGACTACAACGTCGTGGCGAGCTTCGCACGCAAGTTGAAGCGCGACGCCGCCGAGATCGACGACGTGCTCGAGCGGCGCCACGGCGGTGGCACGTGGTCGTCGGCGGATGCTCTGACGCGCCTCCACACGCTACGGCTCGCGTTGATCCAGCTGATCTATATGAAGGCCATGGAGATTCCGCAGTTCAGCTCGCGCAGCGAAGTGTCGCTCGACGCGCTGATCGAGCGGCTATTGCATCTCGACGTGCCGGAGACGGTCGAGACGTTGCGCAGGATCTTCCCCGCCGTGGCGCCGAGCGACGACTCGGAGATCTACGCAGAGCGCGATACCTACGTGCAGGCGGGGCCGCTTGGCTATGCCAACGAGCACGCGCGGATCTTCGAGCCGATCGAGCGCGCGTACGGGCTGATCCTCGAGATCGGCGCGCTGATCGCGCTACACGTCGGCGCGTACGGCTAGCGGCAGCTGATGCGCCGCTAGCTCACACTCTCCGCACTGTAACGAGCCAGGAGCCCCGTGCGCACGGCGTGCCGGTACGTGCTGGCGAAGAACCAGCACGCGAGCAGCACGTACGCCGCGGCGAGGCCACCGCCCCACGACAGCGGACCGAGTGCGCCCGCTCGGCCGGCCACGATTGCGCGCATGCCTTCGAACACATAAGCGGGCGGCAGCAGCTTCGCGACGTATTGCATCCAAGGTGGCAGCGTGGCTACGGGATAGAACACGCCCGCGAACGGCGAGATCATCGCCGGCAGTGGCCAGATGAGCCACTCGGCTGCAGGGCCCTTGCGCAGCACGATCGCGCTGCTGAAGACTCCGAGTGCGATGCCGCACGCGAACAGGATCAACAGGGACGGCACGATCATGAGCCCGTAAGCCGCGAACGACAGACCGAACACGGTCGTCGCCAGCACCACCATCACCGTCAAACCCACCGCGCTCGTGGCGATGCTCGACAACACGAGACCACCCAAGTACTCGCTGACTCGCAGCGGTGTGGAGAACACGTTCAAGAAGTTACGCGACCACACGTCCTCGAAGAACGCCATCGTCACGCCCTGCATCACACGCACGAGAAAATCCCAAAGCAGCACGGCGCCGAGCAGCGAAAACGCGAGGTTCAGCCCGGCTACGGTGATGGTGTCGAGGTACCGCGTGATGAAGCCCCACAGCACCACGTCGACGGCCACCCACGCGAAGAGCGGCAGCACCCGAGCGGAGCTGCCGCGAATCAGATACGCCTGGCGCAAGACGATCGCGAGCATGCGGACGATGGACATGGCGTCTCAGCCCACACCCAGCGTGAGCGGCTCGCGAGCGACGGCAACGAACAGCTCCTCGAGCGTCGCCTTGCCATGTTGCTGCGGCAGGGTCTTGGGATCGCCTTCCAGCAATATTTTGCCGCGTGACAGGAACAGCACGCGGTCGCAGACCTCCTGCACCTCGTACATGTTGTGCGATGTCCAGAGGATCCCCCCCTGCCCAAGTGCCACGAAATCGCGAATCCGGGAACGGATGTCGCGCGCCGTCGCGGGGTCGAGCGACGCAGTGGGCTCGTCAAGCAGCAGCAGGCGCGGACGGTTGATCAGCGCTTTCGCGAGACACGCACGCGTTTGCTCTCCGGAAGAAAGCACGCCGCACTTCACGTCGCGAAACTTCTTGAGGTCGAACTCCTCGAGCAGCGAGTCGATGCGTTCACGCAGCCGGCTCACCCGGTACAGGAGACCGAAGACACGCAGGTTCTCGTAGACGGTGAGGTTCCCGGGCAGCGGCGCGTAGACGGCCGCGAAATTGGCGCGCTCCAGCGCCCTGGTGCGCTCAGTGGCGACGCCAAAACCATCGACGCGAACGGTGCCGGAGCTCGGCTCGAGCACGCCTAAGATCATATTGATGATCGTGGTCTTGCCCGCGCCATTCGGACCGACCAGCCCGACGATCTCGCCGTGGCCCACTTCGAACGACACGTCATCCACGGCTTTGGTCCCGCCGTAGNNGCGTCGAGATCGGCGTCGGAGACTTCCGTCTTGCGGAAGAACGGCATGACGCTGATGCCGGTGCGAACCACGGCCTTCACGAGATCTGGCGCGAGGTCCGTTCGATCCTGCAGCGCACCCGGGAGCTTGTTCTGATACTTCACACCGAGCGCCACGGTGCCGGGGAACTGATCGCCGTGGCCGTGGCACGGCATGCACCAGTGCTCGAACACCTGCGCGCCGTGCGCGAGGGTGGGCGCATCGGCAGCGGATGCGGCAGCGCCAAAACTCAAGGCCGTGAGACCCAACCACCAGATTTTCATCGTCAACCTCTCCGCAGATGCTTGGGCCAGATGCCGTAACGGCCGGCCGACAGAATTCCGTTCGGGTCCACCGCGTCCTTGATCGTCTCGTGCAGATGCAACAACGAGTGATCGTTGAACGAGTACACGCGCATGACGTCATCGTAGAACGACGTGGCCGTACGGTACTCGCCCCAGCCGTGCTCCGCCGCGATCTCGACGAGCCGGCGGAACGCGTCGCGATTCTTCTTGTTCACGACAGGGTCGCGAAACACCGAGAACGCCGTGATGAAGATAAACGAGCGCTCCCAGCACGGCACCGGCAGCGAGAACGCCGTGAGCATCTGCAAGCCGAGCTCGCGCGACGCTTCGCGGAACACCTTGTTGGCTTCGAGCACGGCTTCGCCCGTGCGCGGAATGATCGGCGAGAACCACATGTGGCCACTGCTCGGATTGTTCGGGTTCAACGGCGAGCGCGCGCCGATCGCGAACGTGCGCAGGTTCGGGATGCCGAGCATGGCCGGGTATTCGAGCTTGCCCTTCTGCTCGTCGTTGAGCGGCAGCTTGAAGAACTCGCGGTCCTCGAACGTGGAGCCCGGAATCGCCTTGCGAAACCGCTCCTTCGCGTGCTCCCACTGCGCGCGGACCACGTTCTCGGGCCCGTAGAACGTAAGCCCTAAGCTCCAGAACGGCAGCTTGTGCTTGCGGCCGTACGGCTCGTACTCCTGCGGCGCGGCGCCGCGCTGGAGCAACGCGCCGTACTCGGCGTCGCGCTGCGGCGGGCCATTCACGAGGAAGTGATGCAGGCCCGCCAGCGTGGGCACACCAAGCAGCGGGCTCGCAAGATCCGGGTAGCCCGAAAACACTTTCGTGTTCTCGAGGTGCGTCATGATCTCGACCAGAGAGGTCAGATCCTCGTAGCGCGGCACGCCGATGATGCCGCGCAGATACGTTTCAGGCTCCGGCATGAGCCAGAAGCCCATCTTCGTTACGACGCCGAGGTTCGACTGGCTGAAAATGCCGTCGATGTAGGGGCCGAAACCCGACTTGTACGCCTGCCACGTCTTCGCGTTCGGCATGGCGCCCATGCCCGTGCGTACGAGCTCGCCGTTCGCGAGCACCACTTCCATGCCGCAGTGCGCGTCGAAGTGATTGCGGAACTGGAAGCTCGTGTAGCCGGCGCCGCGATCGAGCGCGTTGCCCATGACGCTGCCCCAACCTGGGTCCGGCACGTCGGGCCAAAGCCGGATCTTGTTCTCCTGCAAATGCCGATACAGATCGAAGTAACTGACGCCCGGCTCGACGACGCAGTAGGCCTGCTTCTCGTTGACCTCGAGCACGCGGTTCATGCGTTTGAGGTCGAGCACCACGCTGCCTGAAAGCACGGGCGCCGAGCCGCCGTAGCCTAAGTTCTTGCCGGTCGAGATCGGGTACAGCGGGATCTTGTGCCGGTTCGCGATGCGAACCACCGCCTGCACTTCTTCAACGCTCGACGGCGCGACGGCCGCGGATGCGATCTTCTCCTCGGGCTCGCCCCAGTACGGCGAGTACGCATCGCGGTACAGATCGACGTCGGCGTCGCTCGTGAACACCCAGTCCTTGCCGACGGCGCCTTCGAATTCGCGAACTGCGACTTCGAAATCGGCGGCGTTGACTCCCGGTGGCGTTCGCATGTCGTCGTTACCTCGTAGCGCGCTTAAGACCCGAAACTGCCCGCTCGCGGCGGCGCTCTCAGCTGTCGCCACCTGTCACTACATTAGCCGTGGCAGCGGAGCCCTGCCAGCCCGAGGCTACGTCCCGTTACTCCGCATCAGCGCCCATCGCCACTCAAACACATATAGCCCGAGCACCGCCCAAGCGCCTGCGGCAACGACCAACAGCATTGCTGCCTGCGCTTGATCGCGCCGGTCGATTTGGGGTTGAGCGTAGTCCAACGCGGGCAACGCACCCGGGGACAGTGCGACCGCCGCACCCGTCGCATCCACTACAACCGCCGGGTGAATGCGATGCGAGGGCAGCGCGTAGTACGTCATCGAGCCACCCAACGCGCTCATCACGATCGCGACCATGAGCGTCGACACGCAGGCGAGCCAGATGGACCAGCGCCGGTCGTATAGGCAACGGATCGCCCAAAACACGTACAGCACACCGAAGGGAACGAGTAAGAAGCCCACTACTGGATCGGGCGGCACCCACCCCGCCCCGAGCAACAGCGTGGTTGCGATGGCCACCACCAACTGAGCGACTTTCAAAAAGCGTAGCGGCACTAGGCAACCGCGGCACGCGCGTTAGTGAGGCAAGCTCGAATGTGTTCGGCCTGCGGCACGTCGATCTTGAAGCGTTCGACGCGCGGGGGAGCCGTGGGTGGTTGGGCCATAGCACCGACCGCTAACATCATAGCCACGATCACTTGCGCAGCGGACTGACTAGCGGGACTTCGGACCGAGCAGAAACCAGAGAACCACGCCGACGACCGGCAGCAACGCTACGATCACAACCCACAGAATCTTGTCGTTCGTTGGCACGTTGCTTTGAATGATATTGATGATGGCCCAGATATCTGCCACGAGGACCAGAAGACCCCAAACTCCGCCGTACGGTATCCCTATCATCGATCGCTCCCTTTAGCTCTTTGTATTCCTACGCCGCAAACCCGAGCAGTAACAGCGGGCTAGCGATCCTCGTCGAACGCAACTTCGGCGCCATAGGCACTCCTCTGTTGGCCGGCCCAGACCTCGGTGCGCGCGATCACACGTTCGCGCAGCGGGAACAGCTTCACAAGACGCGGGTCTGCGCGGTAGGCGCCGGCCGCGGCTGCGTCGGGNNGCCTGGCGCTCGAACGACTCGAACCCGGCCACATCGTTGTCCTTGAGCCAGATACTCACGATGAACGTCAAACGGGATTCGTCACGCATATCAGAACAGCACTCCGCGCGCCGCGCGCGCCACCATGAGCCACAACACAGCCGTAGAGAGGGCGTACAGCCAGAATCGCACGATGATGATGTTCGCGGTGCAGTGCATGAGGCTGTGCAACACGCGAAAGGCGACGAACGCCCATGCGGCCGCGACGTAGATAGAATCGACGCGCTGTGTCACGAACAGGTACAGCAACAGCGCGAAGAACAGCGTCGGGATCTCGAACAGGTTCTTGAGGTTGTCCGACGGGTTCGACACGCCCGGCGGCGACACCCGCGCGAGCTCGGCCGGCGTCATTTGGGCCGGCTTCAACCCGGAATGGATGATGAACGGGATGCGGCGAGCGTACATGTATACCCAGATCACGAACGTCAACACCATCTGGGCGAAGAACGGCGCGAAAATCGACTGCGGTTCCATGCGTACCTCTGCGTTCAGCGCACGATCGGCGCCGCCGGCACGGGCGTATTGTGGAAGGCGGCGATGGACCATTGCCCGCCGTCACGCGTGAGCACTAGCAACAACTTGGAGCCGATCGGGTCCGGCG
>PMCP01000026.1:0-13618 GCA_003155415.1 Gammaproteobacteria bacterium
CGCATGCGCTTCGGCATCGACATGAATACCGACCATACCCTCGAGGAAGTCGGCAAGCAGTTCGATGTCACGCGCGAGCGCATTCGGCAGATCGAGGCGAAGGCGTTGCGCAAGCTGCGCCACCCGTCGCGGTCGGATCAGCTGCGCAGCTTCCTGATCGACGACTAAGCCGCCGGCGCCGGCACGCCGTTCTATGAAACGGCGAGGCCGGCTCTGCGCAGGCCCAAGAGCAGGACTTCGAGAAGCTCATCGTTCAGGCGCCACCGGCGCAGAAGCTCTGGCCCCTGCGTAGCAAAGTCGGGCTCGAGCTCCAACAGCCGTTTGATCTCCCGCTGAGCAATATCATGTCGGCCGGCGAGCTCCGCCGCAGCCGCCACCGTCATAGGCGCAATGAACCAGCTGGGCGCATCGACCTTCATCGCCCATTGCAGCGCGTCTTCGTATTGCCCCGTTTGCAGATATCGAAAAGCGATGGCGGTGTAGTTCCACGACGGCACGTGCACCGCGAATGGCACCGCATCCTGAACGAGCTGCACGCCGCGACGCCAATCGCCTGAAAGCGTCAACAACATGCCGATTTGTGCCGCCATGCCCGGATGCACGGGCTTGATCGCAAGCGCCTGCTCCACCGCGTCGGCAAAGCCTTGGGCATTCCCGCGCGCGTACTGAACACTGGCCTGGCTCGCTGCCGCCACGCGCCCCGAACTGTCGAGGTCGAGCGAGCGACCCACGGCATCGAAAGCCCGGTCGAGCGCCGGCGCACGCCCCGGCTGCGGGTTGTAGCCATAGATGTATTCGTGCAGGTACAGAACCGCGAGCGCCGACCAGCCCGGTGCAAACTTCGGTGCGCGTGCCACGGACCGCTCCATGCAGCCCAATACCTCTGCGTGCACCGACGCACTGAAAGCCCGCGTGTACTCGTAAAACCGCATCATGCACTGGAACGGATCGAGCTCCGCAGCCGGGCGGCCGGCGACGCGCTCGATCTCGTGTGCAAACACCGGCCCATACGGCGACGACACAATCTTCCCAATGGATTCCCCGATAGTCTCCTGCGATGAGAGCAACCCGCTGCCGACGCGATCGTCGTCGAGCGCCCAGGTCCACAGCTGCGTGCCGAACTCGGTATCCGTCAGACGTACGGTGACGCGGACGCGATCACCGTCCATGCGCACCGTTCCCGTGAGCGCATAGCCGGCTTGATAGTCCTGTCGCAACGTCGCGAGCGACGCGGGCTCCAACGACTGTGCCGGCGGGCTGGCAGTCGCAAAGATGTTGAAGTCGACGAGGGATTTGATGACTTCGTCGGTAATTCCCCGAGCGAACCCGGAACCGGCGCCCTCACCAAGTGTCGCGAGCGGCAGCACCACGAGCCTTGGCCCGCGCGCCACCATCTGCTCGCTATTTCCATTCGCTGGCGTTGGCTCCGGCTTAGATTTGCCGGTGAAGAAGATCCAACTCAAGCCCGCGGTGAGGACTATCAGCACGAGCGCCGCGGCTCCGATCGGCCGCCACGATTTGTTTCGCGGCGAAGCCGGCGCCCCCGCCTGCGGTTTGACGACCGGTACCGCGTCCGCTCCCAGGTGAACGAACACCGGCGTGTAGCCGCCGCGCGGCAATTCGATTCGAACCACGTCGTCCCGCCCCTGGCTCTGGTAATACTCCGCAAGCCGGCGGCGCAGGCGTCCAGCCTCCACGCGTACCAGGGGATCTGTTTGCGCGTCGAAATCGGCGGGCCGCTCGAACACGTGCACTGCAATCGAGTAACCCTTCAACCGGTCACCCCGACCGGCGAGCGTTTCTTGCACGATGAAGGTCAGGAATTCGCGCGCCCGGCCCGCCGCTTCAAACACTTCGCTGCCGAGCACACGGTTGAGCGCTGCCACGGCCTCGTCGTTGGTCGACCGCTCGGCGGACAGAGGTTGCATCGCGATTCGGAGGGTCCTGTCAACGCACCATTGCGGTGCGTCTGTTCGATATAGTCTATCGGCAGCCTGTCGGGTTTCACAGTTTTGCCGAAGAGCCCCCCGATTCGGCTTCAGGCCACCGTGTCCGCTACCGTTTCATACGTCAAGGGGCGCCGCCGCCGTGGACAATCAGCGTTCGGAATTGTCAGAACTAACAGCTACACCGGATTTAAGCTCGTGACCGAATCGGCGAACAAGCAAACCGCACCGAGCGCGGACACGTCCACGCTCGCTGCCCGGCTCGAACAGGGGCCGCTCGCGACGCTCGAGGCCCTGAAGCGCAAGGTCGCCGTCGTCTCAAGCCGCGGCGTTGCGGAGCCTCGCGAGCTGCAGGAGCTCGATCAACTTACGAGCACAGCGCTCAAACAGCTCGACGAGATCATTCTGGCGCTGCCGGCCGACGACTCGGAGCCAAATCAGTCAGCGGACTTCTGGGTGCGGCTCGGGGAGGTCTGTGGCGGCTTCCACTCGAGCAGCGGACTCGAATGCCGACTGGTCATTCCGCAAGGTCACAGCCGCCTGCCCTCCGCCGTCGCCGAGATCCTCCTGCGCGTGCTCGGAGAGTTGCTGACTAACGTCCGCAAGCACGCGTGCGCGAACAGCGTGGAAGTCTCGAGCGCGGTGCGTTCCGACGGCGCCGTCGTGTTCACCGTCAAGGACGACGGCATTGGTCTCGCGGCGCCGGAACGCATCCGACCGCTCGAGGACGGCACTTTCGGTCTCTGGAGCATCAGACAGCGGCTCCAGGAAATCGGGGCATTCATGGAGCTGACGAACGAATCCGGACTGTGCGCCCGCGTGATTCTGCCGCCGCAACCTCGCGCCCCGCGCTAGCCGGCCATCGACCCGCCGCCGGTGTACCATATCGAGCGTGGGCCTGTAGCTCAGTTGGTTAGAGCAGGGGACTCATCGAGAAGGTGCCTCTGCGACGATGAGTCGCAGAGTGGACGGGATGAATTCAGGGAAACCGCAGCGCGTCGCCAAGTGCGACGCACCGGCAATCCTGAGCCAAGCCGGCGGTACACCGCCGGACGGTGCAGAGACTACCTGAGAGCTTCAGTGCTCTTAATGACAGGCGCGAGCGTCCCGCACCCAACCCAAGGCACTTGGCGGGTGAAGAGATAGTCCACTGCCGCCGGAAACGGCGGGTGAAGTGAATCCCTTGGTCGTAGGTTCAAGTCCTACCGGGCCCACCATTTAGAATCTGATCTCGCCCGCCATGCTGGCAGTGGCCGCGCCATAGTCGAATCGCGGGCTGGTCGAGTCGCGCGTCTCACGGCGCACGGCGAACTCGAACGCCGCGCGAGCGCGCGGCGCGTACGCCACCACGAAGCTGCCGATGAACGGGGCGTCGCGCCGATTCGGCGTGCCGAATACGTCCGCGCCGATGTAACTCTGATCCTCTTGCGAGGCACGCAATGACAGCCCGAGCTTCGCGATCGGAGCCCACGTAGCCGAAAGAGTCGAGCCGGTAGCGACGAAGTGATCCGACTCAGCGTCGAGATAGGCCTTGATGTCGCGGAACCGTTCGAACGAAACGCGCACGTTCTGCGTCGGCAGCCATTGCAGCGTGGCGCTCCAGACGCCGCCCGCAAAGTCACCGCGCTCTGCGAACGCATAGGTGCGCCATGCGTAGCCGCCGTTCGCATTCAACGACACCTTGCTGGTGAAAACATAGGCGAGGGTCATAACGGCGCGGTGCTCATCGTAGTCGCTGGTCGTGCCTCCACGCGCCGTAAGTGTCTGTCCGGGGTAGGTGGCATGGGCCTCGCGGAACTCCCAGCCGAGCGTGCTCTCGCGCGGCGTGTGGTATTCGAGCCCCGCTGCGGCGGACCGAACCTTGAGGTCGTCGCTGCGTCGCGACTCGCTGTCGTGATCCGTGGTGGCCGCGCGGGCACGCAGCACAGCGCGCCAGCGAGGCCCGACGTCGAGGTGCGCCATTCCAAAGTAGGAACGGGTTTCCAGCAGATCCCTCGCGAGCGACTCCGTGTTGGCGAACCCTGCGAGCGAGCGCTCCGTGCGGGCACCGAGTTCTCCCGACCACCGGCCGCCGAGTCGCCAGTTCCAATCGAGCGAACCGTCCCCCGCAACGTTGTCGAGATAGCCATTCTCGGTGAAGCGGTTCGACGCGACGTCTGCGTCGAATGCCACGCGCTGCTCGCCCCGCTGCCAGCGGCCCGCCAGCGCGACCGTCGTGGTGTCCACGCGGTCCTCGCGCACTGCACCGCTCCCTAGAAACAGGGACGGATCGAGCCCTTCGGGCAACCGGAACAGGTTGTCTTCCTGCGCAACCTTCTGGCCGAGTCGAGCACTGAGATGGCGCTCCTGATCCTCCGCCGCGATACAACGCGGCGCAGCCGTGACGACCGCGAGCCCCAAGGCGATTGCCACCACCCGCCGACGCTTATCCATACACGCGCCTCCTCTGAATCTCATGACTCGAACGCGGCGAGTCGCGCCGCGCGTGGAACTGCCCCCAGCAGGCTGCCACGACGGCCGAGTAACGTTCGCGAAATTCCGCCACGCTGAAGCGCAATGCGTTGTCGCGGCAGGTTCGCGGCGTCATCCGGTGCTGCTCGCGCTCGAACTCTTTCACGGCGTCGACGATTGCGGCCGGTGTCTGCGCGCCGAAGAACACGCCCGTCGGCGCCGCATCGTCGAGACCGCAAACTGTTTCGAGCGCCCCGCCCTTGCCGTACGCAATCACGGGCGTACCGCAGGCCTGGGCCTCTACCGGCGCGATGCCGAAGTCCTCTTCCGCGGCAAACACGAACGCCTTCGCACGCTGCATGAGCTCGCGTACCGTGGCCGTCGGCTGATGACCGAGTACCTCGACGTTCGGCCCGGCCAGAGCGCGCACGCGTTCGAGGTCGGCGCCGTCACCGACCACCACGAGCCGGCGGCTCGGCATGGCCCGAAACGCTTCGACGATGACCGGAACCTTCTTGTACGGAACGAGCCGTGACACCGTGAGATAGAAATCGTCCTTGTTCTCGCGCAGCGCGAACGCATCGACGTCGACGGGTGGATAGACGACCGTTGCCTCGCGCCGATAGGTCTTCCAGATGCGGCGCGCGATGAACTGGGAGTTCGCGATGAAGTAGTCCACTCCGTTCGCGGTCCGCGCATCCCACATGCGCGCTCTATGCAATATCCATTGGGCGACGAGACCGCGCGCCCCGCGCGTGAGGCCTGCTTCACGCAGATATTGATGCTGCAGATCCCAGGCGTAGCGCATGGGCGAATGCACGTACGAGATGTGCAGTTGATCAGGGCCGGTGAGCACGCCCTTGGCGATCGACGAGCTGCTCGACAGCACGACCTCGGCGTCGCTGACATCGAGCTGCTCGATCGCGAGCATCAAGAGCGGCAGCAGCTTCCGGTAGTGGCGGCGCACCAACGGCCAATGCTGAGCGAACGTCGTGATTGGCTGCTTGCCCTGCAGGAACGCGCGCTCGTGCGCTGCGAGCACGTCGATCGAGGAGTACAGATCGGCCTGCGGATACAGCGCGATCATCTGCTCGAGAACGCGCTCGCCGCCGACGTACGTCGTGAGCCAGTCGTGCACGAGCGCAACCGCACGCGGCGGCGCGCCAGCGCTCAAGATCGATTCAGCGTCGTTCATCGCGCCTCCACGAGCTGCATCATTCGCGTCGTCCTGCGCTCGTACGTGTGCTCGCGCGCCACGGCGAGCCGCGCCGCGAGCGGCGGCCCCTCGCCACGCGCGGCACGCTCTACCGCTGCCACGAATCCCTGCGGAGTTTCTACCAACTCCGCGACGTCGCCGAACGCCCGCAGCGCCGGCAATCGCGTGCCGACCACCGGGCACCCGGCGGCCAGATACTCGAAGAACTTCATCGGGAACATGCCGCGCGTGTAGCGGTTCATCACGGTCGGCAGCAGCGCGACGTCGAAGCCCTTCAGATACGCCGGCAACAGCTCGTAAGGCTTCGGGCCGAGCAGATGCACGTTCGGCAGACTCCGCAGCGACTCCACATCGGTCCACGGATCACCCTCGCCAACCTTGCCGATCAGCACGATCGAGTAATCGGGATGTGCCTCGGCCAGCGCCTTCAGCAGGGGAAGATCGAGCTTCTGATCGGTGATGGCGCCCACGAACCCGATACGNNCGTGAAAAGTGCTCGAAGTCGGCCACGTTCGGAAAGTAATGAATGCTCGCGCATTGCGTGCGCCGCGTCTCGAGCAAGTCCTCCGCCGTCACGAAGCAGTGATCGGCGAGCGCCAGCAACTCTGCCTCTGCGGCCTCGATTTCGCGCGTGGGCATGCCGCGCTGCGCACCGACGTCGTCGACGCAGTGATAGACGACGGTGGAAAACCCGGCCGTCGGAAACAACGCTGTCGTCATCGGGTTGTACGTCCACAGCAGGTCGTGACGCAGCCCGAGCCACCGGCTCCAGAGCACAACGCCGAACCGCAACAACCAACGATTCAACGCACGCACGCCGCCCACGCCCTGCAGTGGGATCACGAGCGGGGACCATACCCACAGCCGGTCCCGCACCTGACGGGGTCGCGAGAGCCCGCGCGCGAGCCGCCGCAATATGCGGCCGAAATCCTGCCGAGAAGCCGACGGCCGGCGAAGCCCGAGCGAATCGACGTACAGCACGCGATGGCCACGCCGCGCGAGCTCTATGGCCACGTGCTGCTTGTTGGTCCAGAACGGATTCGACCAGTCGGCAGTGGCCAGCAGCACGATGTCGGCTTTCGCTTCAGGCCGATCGGAACGAGACCCAAGTTTCATGCATCACCTGCCGGCAGCTCGGCACAAAGGAAACCGCGGAAAACCAATACGCAGCGAAAACGAACGGCGGCAACCAGTCACTCGCGCCGGAAAACGACGTCACGAGTGCTGCGATGCCGACGTAGACGGCGCACAGTGCCCCGAGCGTGAGGAAGTCGCGCTTGAGACGGCCGAACAGCCCGAGGCACCGAACGATCAGCAACCCGAACACGATGCCGTTGGCGGCGCCGGCGACGCCGAGCGCGACGGTGCCGAAACGCCGATACAGGAGCAGGTTCAGCGCCACGTTCGCGCCGAACGCCGCCGCGTAAGCCGCCATCGCACGCACGTTGCTGCCGCGCGCGGCCATGAACTTCGCGCCGGCGTAGCCGACGAGCGCGCCCCAGAGCCCGGGAGCGCTCCAGCGCAGAATCGCGGTCGTCGTGGCCACGGACTCCGCATCGAACGCGCCGCGCGCATAGATCACGCGCACGATCGCCTCCGCGTGCAGCGCGACCGCCAGCGACAACGGTGCTCCGACGTACAGCAGAATGCGCAGCGACTGCGCGGCCACATCGCGAAACCGCGCCTCGCTGAGCGACACCATCGCTCCGAGCCCTGCCAATCCGAACGGCATCGCGACGAGCAACACCGCCGTGTCGGTCAGGAATCTCGCGTAGTCGAGCGCCGCCACGGCGTCCGTGCTCACGAGCGAAGCGACCCGCCGCTCCACGACGAGATGAATCTGCACGAGCACCGGCACTAGCAGCAGCACGCGCACGCTGCGCCACACGGTGGCGAGCATGTCGCGCGCTTCCGCCCATTCGCCGCGACGCGGCCACAGCGGCAAGCCTCGCGCGCGCACGTCGTGCAACCCGCGCAGCGCGAGTAGCACGTATGCACCGACGAAGCCGGCCGCAATGTAGACGGGCTCTCCGCTCCACCACGCGAGCAACGTGCCGCCGAGCACCCCCACGTTCTGCCACGCGGCGCGCGCAGCCGCGAGCACGGCGTCGCCCCCCGCAACGCCCACCGATGCATACAAGCTTGCGACCGCGTAGAACGGCACCGCGAACGCGAGCGCGACGACCATGCGCGTGGTCGTGCGCGCCGTCGCGGCATCGAACCCCGGCGCCAGAAGCAAAACCCATTGGCTCGCGAGCAGCACGAGTAACCCTGCCATCACGAGCGCTGAAACGAGCACCGCCACGTGCGTGCCCGCAAACAGCGCGCGACCTGCCGCCGACCGTTCCATGCCGCTGCGCGCGTAGGCCGGAGTAAAACCCGCGCTGAACGCGTCCGACAGCAAGCCATTCAGCGGAATCAGAAACGCCGCCTGCGCGAGCCGGTACGCGACGGCAACAGGCCCCGTGCCGAACAGGCCCGCCGTCACGAGCTCCCGGGCCACGCCGAGCACCTTGCCGGCGACGCCCCCGAACAGCAGCGTTCGCGTCGCGCGGAACACGGCTCAGTTCCCCGCACCGCGGCCGATCGCCGCTTCGTAGGCGCTGACGCAACGCTCGAGCGAGTAATCGGCCGGCAACAACGAAGCAGCGGGCGCCGCACGCAGCGCGGCTGCGGCGATCGCGGCCGCCAGCGCCGGAGCGTCGCGCGGCGGCGCATAGGAAACGCCGTCGAGCGCCCCGAAGGTGGCGCGCAAACTTTCGGCGCACACGCACGGCAGCCCGATGCTGAGCGCCTCCAGCACGTTCAGCGGCAACCCTTCGCGGCCGAGCACGGGGAACACGAACGCGTCGCCTGCAGAGAGTTGCTCCGGCATCGCGGCGCGTGACACGGCGCCCGCNNAGCGCACGCAAGGCTTGAGCGGCACCTTTATGAGCATGCAGCCGCGCAGCAAACACCAGCACACGATCGCGTTCGGCGAAGCCGTGGCGCGCCCGGGCGGCCGCACGCGCGCGGGCGTCGTAACGGAACAGCGTCGTATCGACGCCGTTCACGATCGTGGTGCGCGGAATGCCGCGCGTCATCCACGCGAGCGGCGGCGCGGCAAACTGTGCGGCCAGCGTCTCGCCGACGAACACGATCCTGTCGAAGCCGCGGTAGATGCGCGCGTCCTTCGCGAGCCAATAGACGTTGCGCGCGGATTTGACCCAGTCGAGCGGCCGTGAGGACTGCCACTTGGAGCGCGCTTCGGCCCATGACGAGCCGTGCGCCTGGAACACGAACGGCACGGCGAGCTTCGAACGTTTCAACGGCAGCAACCCGGCCGCCGCCGAGCTCACGCTCAACACCGCGTCCGCCGGCGCTCTGAGCTGGCGCTCCGCGTAGAGACGCGACGCTCGCCACCAGCCGCCGGAATATTGCCCAGGCACCGTGTCTGCGAGCGGCACGACGGTCACCCGGTCGGCTGAAAATTCGCCCCCCTGCCGGCCCGGGATCGCAGTCGTCAGCACGGTCACGCGGTGGCCGCGGTGCGCGAGGCCACTCAGCACGTCCCAGGCGATGGCCTGCATGCCGCCAATGCTGTGGAAGGGCAAGCTGCGAGCGGCCGCGAGCACGTGCAGCGGCCGTTGCGCACTCGTTGCTGACATTTGTGGAACGGCGCTCATAGCACCGCCGCGTACAGGTGCTCGAGGTGGTCCGTCTGCCGGCGCAGATCGAAGCGCTCGCGCACGAGCCGACGCGCTTCGCGGCCCATGCGGGCGCGCAGCGAATCCCCCGCCAACAACGCGTCGAGCGCAGCGCCAAGCGCCGATGCGTCGCGCTCCGGAACGAGATAGCCGGTGCTGCCGTCCTCCACCGCTTCGGGGATGCCGCCGTGGCGTGTCGCGACGACAGGAACGCCACTGGCCGCAGCCTCGAGCAGCACGAGACCGAGCCCTTCGGCATCGCCGTTCGCCGCCGTGCAGCTCGGCAGGCACAGCACGGCTGCGCGCCGCAACCACTCGCGCACCGCCGCGTGCGGTTGTGCCCCGAGCCAGCGAATACGCGCGCCGATGCCGAGCTTCGCGGCCCGCTGCTCGAGGCTGCCGCCGAGCGGACCCGTGCCGATCACCACGAGCTCCGCACGCGGATGCTGCGCGGCGATCTTCGCGAACGCCTCGAGCAGGTAGGCGGTGCCTTTCTTCTCTACGAGGCGCGCGACGTGCAAAATCACGAGCCGCTCTGAATCAGAGTTCACCGCTTGCGACTCGAACGCGTTCGTGTCGACGCCGATGTAGTGCAGCTGTGTGCGGTCGACGGGAACGCCGAGCTCGCCGAGGCGCGCGACGACGAACTTCGATACGCCGATGAACAGATCCCCGCGGCGGTTCAGATCCGCGCGCTTGCGCAGGTATTGGATCCACGTCGGCTTGCGCGATTTCAGAAGCCCCGCTCGCTTCAGCGTCGCGTCGAAGCCGTGGAATGTGGTCACGAGCGGCACGTCGAGACGCGCGGCGAGCTCCATGCCGTACACGGCCTCGACGCCGAAATGCGCGTGCACTAGCACCGGCCGCCGGCGCGTAAGCTCCGGAAGGAACATGCGCGGATCGCGGCGCAGCACGTACCGCAGCTGCGCGAAGGCGCTCACCGCCGGCACGTGATAGTCGATGTCGGCACGCGGCGGCCCCGCCAGCACGCGGCCGACGAGCAGCGGCGCGAACCGCTTCAGCGCCAGCGCCTGCTCGGCGATGAACCCCTCAGACGGCAGGAATAATTGATGGCGCAGCACTGCTACGCACGGTTTCGCTGTGTTCATAAGGTTCCAGGACGGCGTCGTAGCGCGCACATACGTAGCCGAGCAGCGCGCCGAGCAGCGGCGTCATGTGCGCCTCGCCGAGCAAGCCGAAGTTCTCCCCCAGGCCCTGCACGAAATACCAGGTGAACGCGCCGCAGATGCCGAGCGCGAGCGCAGCGGTCGTCGCATCTACAGAACGCGCGGCCCGCACCAGCGCAGCGTAGATACAGGCCACGAGGCCGAGACCGCAGAGCACGCCCGGTAACCCGCTCTGCAGCCACAGGATGAACAGCGAGTTGTGCGCAGGGATCGGCGCGCCGCCCGTCAGCGACGCTTGCAGCTCGAAACGCTGCTCCCAGCCGCCGAAGCCCAGACCTGCGAACGGGTGCTGACTGATCATCAGCACCGCGTAGTGCCAGATCTGCTCGCGTGAGCCGATCGTCGCGAGCGTGTTGTAGCCGAAGTCGTCGAACAGATCGTCGCGCAGCGCCAGCAGCGCACACAGCGCGGCGATGGCAAGCGGCGCCGCCACCACACTCACGGGCCTGATCCGGCGCGCACGCAGCGCACTCACCGCGGCAAGTGCGAGCGGCACGGCCAGCGCGCACAGGAGACCCGCTTTCGAGCCGGTGAACAGCACGGCGCCCCAGTCGAGCACCGCGACGACGCGCAACGCGGTCGCGCGCGTCGATTCAGCCAAATACCATGCGGCGATCGCCGACATCCCGAGGTAGGCCGAGGCGATGTTCGCGTTCACGAACAGCCCCCCTGCCTTCGCAGCGTCGAGCACGTTGTTGCGGCTCGTGTAGAACAGCGCTTCGAGCGTGTTCGGGGGCACGAACAGCCTGGCGACCGGGTGCTCGAGGAATGCGATCTCGACTGACGGCAGCAGCCGGAACGCGATCACGAGCACGGCTTCGAGCGCGGAGCCGAGCAGCAGCGCGCGCAGGCAGGTTTCGGCCACGGCCGGGCGTTCGCGCCCCAGCCGGTACAGCGCGAGCGCCGCCAGCGGCAGCGGCAACAAGTACACGAGCGAGCGCACGCCGAGCAACGGCTGCGGTGACCAGCGCAGGCTAACGATCTGTGCCGCCGCGAGCAGCAACACCGCGTGCGTCCACGGCCAGCGCCACAGTCTGCTGCCGAACGCGGATCGCCACGGCGCGAGCCAGCACAGCAGCGCGAACGAAGGGTAGATGCCGAGAATCGAGATCGTGTGCAGTTGCAGCACGTTGGCGGAGCAACCGAGCCACGTGGTCACGCGCTCCGGCACCAGAGCCGAGACGAGCAATGCCCCCGCGAAGAGCGTTGCCAGCAGCAGCGTGAGTGTCAGCGCCATCGGTTCTATCTCGCCTGCCGGCTCTGCGCCGCACGCGCTGCGGCGGCGGAGAGCTCCGCAAGCGCGGGCGCGCTCGCATCCGCCTCGCGCCACGTGAGCGCAATCTCGGTGCCGTTCGCGGTGGTGGCCGATACGCGCCCGTCGGCGCCCGCGCTGAAGCGCCCCACGCCGGCAAGCAACGTGCTCACCGATCGGAGCGCATCGGCCGCAGGCTTCGCACGCAGCGCGGAGTCGAGCACGCCGAAGTTGTGCTCCTTGTTCGCGGGATCACTGCCTTGATCGCGCAGGCAGTACCACCACACACCGGCAACATACGGCCGCGTGGATGCGAGCAACACGAAGCGCGCGAGGTAAGCGGCTGCAGTCTCGCGGCTCACGCCGCCGCGCCCGGTGAACGTGGGATAGCCGAGCTCCGTCACGTAGATCGGCAACATGCGGCCGGCGCTGGCCGCGAGCACGTTCACGCGATCGAGCTCTGCGATCGCAGCTTCCGGCGTGTTGGCCGTTCGCTCATCGAAGTTGTACGGGTGCAGTGACACGCCGTCGACGAACGCCGCACCGCCGAGCGCGAAGAACCGCTCCATCCACCCCCGCTTGAGCCCGAAGCTCGTGATGCCCCCGGTCAGCACCACGGCGTCGGGGTTCGCCGCCTTGATGGCGGGGTATACGCGGCGCGCGAGCGCCACATAATCGTCGGCGCTGCCCTCTGTCGTGCGGCCCGTGTGTGCGTCCCATTCGTTCCAAAGATCGAACAAGCGGACGCGCCCCGCGAAATGTTTGACCACGAACGCGGCGTACGCGGCAAACGCGGCGATCGCTACCTCCGTGCGCGGCTTATCCGTGCCGTACAGCGGGTGCCCATACTCGAGAATCAGCAGCGGTTGCACGCCGTGCTGGCGCGCGGCGTCGACGGCGGTCTCGAGCCATGCCGGGATCTCGTAGCGGCCGCGGGCCACTTCGATGCTGGCCCACGGCGCATCAACTCTTACGGACTGCACGCCGAGCGCGAACATCGCAGCCGTCGCCGCGTCGTTATCGTGAATCGAGCGGCCGATCCCGACGATGAACGGCGCGTTCGCCGTTTCGGCCGCCGCACCGGCACTCCACGCGCAGAGCACCGCGCAGACGAATACGTAAGCACGGTTCACAAGACCACCTCGCGGCCCGCGAGAAACGTTTGCGTGACGGCAGGCAACGCGCCGTACAGGTCCGCCAGGAATTCGTGCTGCAGCACGAGCTCACGCTCGGCTCCGGCCGGCGTTTCGGTCAGCGACGACGCCCGCACCAGCAATCCGTCGGGCACTCGGCCGTCGAGCCCGTCGCGGAAGATGGCCCAGCGAATGTCCCAGGCGTCGTTTGCCACGCGCTCGCCGACACGGATCCAGTACGTCACGATCTCCGTGCGCGCCCGATTCTCCGTCAGCAACGCGCGCGACTCGACGGCGCGTGCCGAATCGAGCTGCACTCGCCGGGCGCCGAGTGCGTTCACGGCGAATCCTTGCGCGTAGTAGCACAGCTCCGGGCGGTGAATTTTGAGCTCCTGCGTTTGGCGGCGCCCATAGGCCAGGGCCACCATGACGCGCGCGCCGTCCGCGCGGCGGTACGTGCGCATCAGCACGTCGTCGTAGCTTGCGCTCTGCGAACCTTCAGCGTCGGCCAGCACGTCCGGCACGAGAAGCACGGGCAGCACGGCCGTCGGCTCGGCGGCCCAGCTGCCGAAGCGTTCGGGGATCAGCGCGTCGAGACGCGGCGTATCGCGACCGGGCTCGCGTCGCGGAGTCAGAAGCGCAGACGCGTAGGACGCAGTCGCGAGCAGCGCCAGCACCGCCAGGCCTCTGGCGAGCGGGCCCGTCACGCAACGCTCCTGCGGTATCCGCGCCTCGCGCTCAACGCGT
>PMCP01000026.1:13716-21508 GCA_003155415.1 Gammaproteobacteria bacterium
AGCCCCGAGCAGGCGTCCGCGATGAAGAGCTGATACGGCCCCGCGTAAATCACGACGCCATCACGCGCGATCGGCAAGCCCAAGAAGAACAGCCCGTCCGTGACCGCCGCGGCGACGAACTCCTTCAACGGCACCAGCATCGAATCGATCAGCGAGCCCGGCAGCGGCACCGTGAACGCGAGAAACGCCAGCGCGAACCAGAGCCGGCGGGTGGGCGCCGGCCCCAGCAAAGCGAGCGCGATGCCGGGCACGATGAGCAATTGCGAGCCGACTTCGAGCTGGAACAGCTGCTGCGAGCGTCCGAGTGCATACAGCGCCGCGCCCGCGGCGATAGCGATCCAGCCGACCATGGAGCCGACGGGCGTGCGCCGTTGTATGCGCAAAACGCCGCGCGAGCGCCAGAGCAGCCACAGCCAGATCGCGACTACCACGATGCCCGGCGCACCGTTCTCTCGGGCCCAGTACACGGCGTCGAGATCGCGGTAGGTGGGCAGATACAGCACGAGCAGGCCCGCAACGACGGGCCACCACATGGCGCCGCTCCCGCGTGCGGGCGCGAGCCGCCCCGGCATCAGGATCGTGGTTCCGATCGTCATTCGCGAATGACTCCGCCGACCAGCGTGGCTCGCCCCGACGCGAGCCTGCCCTTGATCTCTTCGACCTCTGCGACGCGCGTCTGGTGCCGGCGCGTGATCAGAATGCACCCCTGCGTGCGCGCCGCGATGATCTGCGCGTCGGCACAGGACAGCGCCGGCGGCGTCGCGACGATGATCGCCCTGAACCGCTCCGGCAGCGTCTTCATTAGATACTGGAACGGCGTGCGGCTCACGAGCTCCTGCGGGTTCGCGGGCACTGCGCCTGCGCAGAGCACGTGCAGGTTGTCGACGGCCTGGACCGGCAGAATCGCCTGGTCGTGGACGTCACGATTGCGCAGCAGATCGGAGAGGCCGAAAACCGATTTCAGCCCAAACAGCTCGTGCTGGCGCGGCGCGCGCAGATTCGCGTCGATGATGAGCGTCGGTTCGCCGAGCTGGGCCATCGTGATCGCGAGGTTCGCGGCGACGCTGTCCGCGTCGTCTTCTGCTCTCGCGCCGAGCACCGCCAGCGCGCGCTGGTCGCCAAACCAGCGCAGGATCAGCTGTGACCGCAACTCACGCAAAGTTTCGGCACTTGCGCCGGCCGGGTCGAGCGCGGCGACCAACGAGCGATGCAGCACCGCAGCGCTCGACGCGATCTGCCCTATCGGTCGTTGCGCAGGCCGTGGGACCCGGGCGACGGTTTCGGTCGTTTGCACGATGGCGTTCATCCCTCTTCCTCTTTATGCAGCGCGGAGCACGGCGAGCAGGGGCACACCGGCGAGATCCGTGAGATCGGTGCGCATCCGCAGGCGCCGGTCGGAGATCTCGGCGAGCAGCGCCGTACCGATGCCGAGCAGGCTGCCCAGCACACAGGCGAGCGCCACATTCAGTTTCAGCAGCGGAAACGCGGGCAGAAGTGGCGGCACGGCAGGATTCAACACGGCGATGTCCGTCTGGTTGACCTCGCTCTCGAGTCGCATGTGCGCCTTGCGTTGCATGGCCGCGTCGTAGGCGCCGCGCGCGCTATCGACGTCGCGCGTGAGCACCGCCAGCGAGTCGCGTTGCTGGTTCAGCTCGAGCACGCGCGCCTTCTGCCGCTCCACTGCGTCCTGCAGCGCGCCAACCTGGCGGCTTGCGATCTGCGCCGCCTGATCGATGCCGCCGCGCGCCGTCGCGAGCTCTGCGGTGAGTTTGTCACGCAGCGAATCGCGCTCCGCCACCGCACTCACGTACAGGGGATGGTTCGTGCCGTAGCGGCTGCTGTAATCGGCCAGCTTGCCCTCGGCGCGCACGAGCTCGGCCTTCAGGCTTTGCACGAGCGCGTTGCCGAGAATGTCCGGTTGCTCGTCCATGCGATCGCGGTGCACGGCATCGCCCATCTGCTTCTGGCGAGTGCCGGCGGCATACATTGCCGTCTGCGCCCCGATCAGTTGACTCGACAGCTCGGCGAGGCGCGCGTTCTCGAGATCGATGCGGTCGACCTCGCTGACCACGATCTCGTGGTCGCTCTGGTACTCCGACAGACGTTGCTGCGTCTGCTCGAACCCCTTACGCACTTCTCCCACCTGCGCTTCGAACCAGCCCGCCTGGCGGCGCGCCGGATCGACTTTGAGCTCGAGGGTGGTTTGCACGTAGGCATCGCCGAAGGCGTTGGCCATCTCGGCGGCGACTTGAGGATCGGTGCTGCTGTACGCAATGCCGATCACGCTGCTCTCTCGCGAGGGCTTGACGTCGAGCTGCAGCAGCAGCTTGTCGGCCAGCCAATCGCGGATCGACCCGGCGCCGCCCGTATCCGCGCGAAATTCCTCGCCGATCGACGGCAGCTCCGCGAGCTTGAGCCGATCCACGACCTTGAGCGCGACGGCGTGGCTGCCGATGATGTCGAGCTGCGTGGCGAGATAGCCTGGCAACATTTGCAGCGGCAACAGCGCGCCGGTCAACGGGTCTGCAGCTTTGCTGTCGACCACCAGCGATACCGTCGCCACGTAGCGTTTGGGCAGCACCAGGCTCAGCGTTCCGGCAACGGCAACGACTGCGAACAAAACGCCGAGCACGAGCCAAAGCCTCGCGCGCAGGATCAGCAGGATCTGTCTTGGTGTCATATCAGAACAAGCTCTCTTTGATTTGCAGCACGTCGTCCGGTTGGAGAGTGTCGGAGCCGCGAACGCTAAGAACCTCTTCGTCGCCGCTCGCATCGCGGCGCTTCACGGTCGCGCGGCGCTCGGTGCCGCGCGGGGTCAGGCCGCCACCGGCGGAGATGGCCTGCGACACCGTCATGCGCCGTTCGAGGCGATACGTGCCCGGCCGCTGCACTTCGCCGTAGACGTAGAACTGCGAGGCGCGGGCCACGTACAACGTATCGCCGGGCTCGATCACGACGTTTTCCGCCGCGTCGCCTTTGAACAGCCGAAAAAGATCGATATCCATCTTGCTGCCATCGGCACGCAGCAGCGTCGCGGCATCGGATGCGATTCCGGTGACCACACCACCCGCTTCCGCGAGCAGATCGAGCACCTTGCTGCGCTGCGTCAGCGCGTACTGCCCGGGCTTCGACACCTCCCCCATGACCGCAACCTTGCGGCTCAGGTACTCCGTGATGAGCACGGACACCTGCGGATTGCGAATGAAGCCGCCCTCCGAGAGGCGCTGTGCCAACGTGGTCTCCACCTCGCGCGTCGAGTGGCCCGTCACGACCAACGAGCCGACCAGCGCGTAGCGGATGCTGCCCACCTCGTCGACTCGCACGTCCGCCGTCATGTCGGGATAACCGAACACGCTCACGCGCACGCGATCCCCGATGCCGAGCACATAGTCGGGCGCCTCTGCGCGAGCGCCGGTTCCGCCCAGCAGCGCGAGCGCCACGAGCCACCGCAACACACGACCGATCGAACGACTGTTCATCGCTAAGCCTTTAGTTCAGCACTGCGGCGCCGTGATCGAGCGCGCTCTGCTGCAAGGGCGCTTCCGGCGGCGGCGTGGGCGCACTCGCCGCGGCCACGAGGCCGGGATCGGGCTGACTGATGCTGGCCGAGGCGCGCACCTGCTTCAGATGCGTGTCGAGCGCTTTGGCGTTGCGCACGTTCTCGAGATACTGCTGGATGATGGGTTGCGCGCTGTCGAAGCCGAGCGGCGCGTCCTGCATTCCGGTGATCAACGTCAACGTGCTGCGCCCGCGCTGCTGCGTGATGACGACGTCGCCGGTGCTCGCCACCGAAAACTGCGGCAGTTGCTCGAGCGGCAACTGTTCCGCCGCACGAGTCATGTTCTGCGTCTCGTATGCAATCTGATTCGCGCCGAGCACTTCGGCAACGGCATCGGGCGTGGTCGCTTTAACGAGATCCGCCACGATTGTCGCGGGCACTTGCGGCATGGCCGTCGTGAACGCCGTGAGCTGATACACGCGGCGGTGCGCGAACAACGCCGAATTGGCCTTGTAGTACGCAGTCTGCTCAACGGCCGTGATCTCCTGCTTCGGGAACACGCTGCGCTCCATGTAGGCACGCGCGAGTAGCTGGCGGCGCGTGGCTTCGAGTGCCTGCACCACGGTCGGATCCCGATCGAGCTTGTTCGCGAGTGCCGCGTCGACCAGCAACTGCTCGTTGACGAGCCCGTCGAGCGCCTGTTGTGTCGCCTGCGGCGTCGGTTGCGCCTCGCCCTTCGCGAGCAACGCCGTGCGCAGCTGCGACACGGTGATCTCCGCACCGTTCACGCGCGCCACGACCTGCGACTTGTCCCCGCCGCGGCCGCCGGAGCACGCGGACACCGCCGCGAGCAGCGCCAGCGTCGTGATTCGATTCGCGGTGTTGAATCTTCGCATCGACAATCTCCTTCGATCAGTAAGCGCGGCGGTCGCCGAGCACGAGCATGGCTGTCCGCAACAGAATCGCGACGTCCAGCCCGAGTGACCAGTTGCGTAGGTATTCGAGATCAAGCTCCACCCGGCGCTGCATGCTCGGCAGGTCGTCGCCGCCGCGCGCGCCGTTGACCTGCGCCCAGCCCGTGATGCCCGGCTTAACTTTGTGCCGCACCATGTAGCCCGAGATCAGCCGCCGGTATTGCTCGTTGACCGCGATCGCGTGGGGCCGCGGACCGACGAGGCTCATGCTGCCTTCGAGCACGTTGAACAGCTGCGGCAGCTCGTCGATCGACGTCTTGCGGATGAACGCACCGAAACGCGTGACGCGCGTGTCGCCCAGGATCACCTGCGTGTACGTGTGATCGCCGTCTTCTGAGACGGTCATCGAGCGGAATTTGTAGACCAGGATCTCGCGGCCATCGAGACCGTAACGGCGTTGCACGAAGATCACGCCACCCGGCGTCGTGAGCCGCACGCCTAGGGCAGCGAGCAACATGATGGGCGACGCGAGCACGAGCGCGACGCTCGCGATTGCGATGTCGCAGAGCCGTTTCGTAAGGCCGCGGATACCGAAGAACGGCGACTCGCACACGGCGACCACTGGCATGCCGTTGACGAGATCGACGCGGCCCTGAATCAGGCTTGCGACGGACACGTCGGGAACGAAGTAGATGGATACGGTGGAATCGCGCAGGGACTCCAGGAGATCGAGAATTCGCGATTCGCGCGCCATGGGCCACGTGATGTAGACGATCCGCACCTCGTTCTTGACGATGAACTGCGCCAGATGCGCCGGCTCGCCGAGCAGCGTGCCGTGCGGAACCGCGGGTCCGGTGGTCGGCGCGTCGTCGAAGAATCCCAGCGGCTCGATCCGAAGCGACGGGTCGTCGCGCAGCTTCTGCTCGAGCAGCGAACCCAGCTCGTTGCGGCCGATGATGACGGCCTTGCTCTGCGGCAAACGTGGCGCGCCGATGGACTGGAACACGAGCTGCGTACCGAGCCGGCTCAGCCACAACGCGAACGGAGTGGTGCCGGCCCAGGCCAGGAGCACTCGCTCGTCGAAATGATCGGCAAGATCGGACAGGGCGATCAGTGCCCAGAGGAAGCCGACGACGATCAACCACTGCACCGTGATCGTCACGAGCCCGCCGTGCAGCGCAGAACGCGACGCGCGATAGAGCAGCGGCGCCGTGTCGAGCACCTCCGACGTCGCGAGAAACGCGAGCACCGCGAGCAGGAAGTACTCGTGGCGAAACGGCACGCGGCAGACCCATACCGCGAGCGCCAGGCAAGCCGTGGCTACCGTCGGATACAGCAGTGACTTCAGCAGGAAGACCGACGACGGGTCCCACCGAGTCACGCCGCGACGGGCGCCTTCAGGCTCGCGCAGTCTCGCGATCGTTACGCTGTTCATAGGCAAATCGATGCCGAAAGCGATCCGCGCCGCCCCCTAAGGAGCGGACGCGGATCGAGTCTCGGAGTCTTACTGGAAGGCGAAGTTAAGCCGCGAGGGGCTGTACTTCGAGCACGCGCTGTTTGCGGCGCACCTGATGCAGCACGACGAGGAAGCCGACGAGCAGCATGACCCACACGTCCGCTTCTGGCACGGCCGCCACTTGCAGCGAGCCTCGGAAGAGGCCGCCGAAGAGCCCACTGCCTACGCCGCCAAGCTGGATCCGATATTGACCGGGACCCAGCAAGTCGTCGAACGAGATCGGACTACCCGAGAACGACGACACGTTCTGGAACCCGCCCGTGCCGAGATGCTGCAAGGTAGCGGAGAAGTTGTCGACGCCGAGGAGATCGAACGAAAAAATCGACATGTCGAACGACTTGATGAACGACTTCACCTGCGACGCGCTACCGAGGTTGAAGCCCACGTAGTCGGTGAACGACTCACCGAACGTCACCACGTCGGTGAAGCTGTAGCTTCCGCCGGCATGAAGATCGCCGAGCTCGATGGTCTTTGCGTTCGCCAAGCTCGCCGCGCAGCAAAGCGCGACAGCTGCACCCCACATCCTGAAAGACTTCGCGACATTTCCCTGTTCCATTTGCCAACTCCCCTAAAGACGCACGCCGTGCGCATTGTTTTCAAGACACGTAGCTCGCACGCGGCGACGCAGAGCGAAACGGGGAGGTGACGACGACAGGTCTTCGTTAACAGCGCGACCTTACGCCGGCAACCCCGCTATCCGAACTTCGGACCGGAGGCTTTGCGTCCCCACCTTGCGGTGGGTTTGCCAATGCGACGGGCGCACGGTAACGCCGCGTCGTCGCCACAAGCAAACGTCGCCAGAGTGCGACACAAAAACGCATCGCACGCATTTTTTTAGAACGATTTAGCGCTCTGCGAGAGTGCACTCGCAAACTCCGGTGCCGCGCGCGCATGACGACAACGCGCAGTATTTTTTTCGCGGCGTCAGTCAGATACCGCAGTAACGCGCAGCGATCGTCGCACGCGAGTTGCGTGAGCGACAATGTAGCGCAGCGCGCATGACGTGGCGTCGCGCCTTGCGTTCTTGCATAACGCATGACGACATCGCCCGTTTTGGTCACCACGGCGTACAACGCACTGCAGCGGAGCGCGAAGTTGGTCCAAACGGCCTACTCGAGCGCTTGATCAGCTATGCTCTCGCGCTGACGACATCGCACACACGACAATGCAAACGTCTGCAACGCCCACGTCGCTCGAAGCGAAACTGCTGCTCTGCTACGCGGGCGTGAGCCTCTTCGTCGCGACGGTCGGCGGCGCACTCGGCAGCCACGTGCTGACATCGCTCGACGCTCGCTCACTGCACAGCTTCGAAACGGCCGTGCAATTCCAGTTCCTCCATGGACTAGCGCTCATCGCGCTGGTGCTGGCAGGTTTACGCGGCATCGGCGGCCGCTGGTTGTGGGTCGCCGCATGGTTGATCGCGGTCGGCACGCTGCTCTTCTCCGGCAGCATCTACGCGAAGACCTTCGGCGCACCACCGGCAATAGTCAGCGTCGCGCCCTACGGCGGCGTTGCGATCATGGTGGGCTGGCTCCTCTTCGCCGCCAGCGCCTGGCGCCGCAGCTAAAAAGAACGTCGGCTTTCGTCTGTCTTTTATTCGGGTCGGCGGCGCTGGAGCGCGCCGCGACAGATGCGTTCGCAGAGCTCGGCGAAGCCGATGCCGACCGCCGCCGCCGCGCGTGGCAAGAGGCTCGCGGCCGTGAGGCCCGGCAGAGTGTTCACTTCGAGGCACCAGAGGCCGCCGTCGGCGTCCATGCGGAAGTCGACGCGGCTATACGTCGTGAGCTTCAGGGCGTGATGCACGCGGAGAGCAAGATCCTGCGCGCGAGCGGTCTGCTCGGCCGTGAGCTTCGCGGGGAAGAT
>PMCP01000026.1:21563-32979 GCA_003155415.1 Gammaproteobacteria bacterium
CCCACGGTCGAGCCCTGCCCGTTCGGCTTCACGATCAGCGGAAACCCGAGTCGCGATGCAACCACGTCGTTCGGGGCAGGCGCCATGACCCAGTCAGGCGTCGGCACACCCGCTGCGAGGAACAGGCGCTTCGCGATGTCCTTGTCCCAGCCTATGGCACTGCCGAGCTTGCCGCTGCCCGTGTACGGGATGCCGGCGAGATCGAGCAACGCCTGCACGGTGCCGTCCTCGCCGGTGCCGCCGTGCATGGCGAGGAACACGACGTCGACGTTGGCGAGATCGGGCGCAGACACCACGGTGGGCAGGCTCGTGACCGAGCGTTGATCGGGCGGCGCGCGATCGATGCGCGCGGCGAACACGCGCTGCTCGTCGGCGGCCGTGAGCCGCCCGCGGCCGGAATCGTAGGCGATGACGTCGTGACCGCGGCTGCGCAATGCGCCGACGACCTGTGCAGCGCTCGCGATCGACACGTCGCGCTCCATGCTGTCGCCACCGAACAGTACCGCGATCTTCACGCCTTTCTCCCGCCGCCAAAAACCCCGCGCAATTGTACTCGAACGTTTTGGCCAGATTCTGTCGGCACGTCCACGCCGCAGTGGCGCACCAACGCGTTCGTGAATTGGCAGCGGGGGCGGCACGCTGTGAACGCGTTCGTTCGCTTCATCGGTGCCTACGTAGACGACGAGGTGAAGCTGGGCCAAACGGCGTCGTCTTTCCGCAAGATCGGCAGTCAAACTACTGTCGACGGACAGTATTCTCTGCGGCTCAGCGCCGAAAGAGCGCCCACGCTTACGTTCGGCGGCATTAACATGCTCGATGAGGATCCGCCGCACGTGCAAACGAACGGTGGCTTCGATTCGAAGGTGCACGATCCGCGCGGCAGGCTGTACTACGTGAAAGCCGACTTCCGCTTCTGAGGAGCCCACATGACCACCGTCTACGACTTCACCGCCAAAACCATCGACGGCGCCGAGCAGCCACTCTCCGCTTACCGTGGCAAAGCGCTGCTCGTCGTCAACGTGGCCTCGAAATGCGGGTTCACGCCCCAGTACACGGGCCTCGAAGCGCTGCACCGAAAGCTAAGCGAACGAGGCTTCGAGGTGCTTGGGTTCCCGTGCGACCAGTTCGGCCACCAGGAGCCGGGCGACGAGGCGGAGATCAAGAATTTCTGCTCGCTGAACTACGACGTTACGTTTCCGCTGTTCGCGAAAATCGATGTCAATGGCGCCAACACGCATCCGCTCTACCAATGGCTCAAGAGTCAGAAGCCCGGCGTGCTCGGCACCGAGGCCATCAAGTGGAACTTCACGAAGTTTCTGATCGACGGCAACGGAGCAGTCGTGCGCCGCTACGGATCGGCCGACAAACCCGAGAGCATCGAGGCCGACGTCGCCGCGCTGTTGCCCCAGCGCACGTAAACTGCGCGGCCGCCATGCGGCCGAATTGAGAACTACATCACATGTGACGTGCGTCGCATGCTCGTCTAATGGCACCGCGCAAGACGAGCCTGGCAGGAGCCACGCATGGCGACGACGGACAGCCTGGAGAATCCACTCGACCGGTGGCCGTTCACGCAATTGACGCTCGACGCGAACGGCGATGGCCAATTCACCGTCGCCGATGTCTTCGAGCGCCTGTGGGCGCTGTTCTTCCTACCGGGTGACCTGTTCCTGCACACGCTTTCGGCCTATGCAGCCCCCATCGCGCGCTGGTTAGGGATCGGTGCGGCCGATCAACAGGGCTTCGTCTCTGGGGTTCTGTCGCTGTGCGCGTGGTTCGTCGCGCTTACCGCCGCCTCGATCACCTACCACTACGTGCGCGACCTCGACTATCGCCTCTCGAACGCGACGTGGCGGCTCATCGCAAGGGCGCGACTGCGCGCTCGCATCAGGTTCACGCTGCTGCGCCAACGCTGGCGCGCGTGGGCCGCGGCACGTCAACCTGCCAAGCCTGCCACCGAAGTGCTCGAAGTCGAGCTGTCGGCGCTCGAGCTAAGAGTGCTGCAGGTGTACGCCGGGCTCGCCGCGGGCTACACGCTCTCCGTCAGCGAGGTGGCGCACGCACTGCGCGCTCGCGTCTACGCGACCCACGAGTTGCTGACCGCACTCGGGAAGCTCGGGCTCCTGAGCCGCGCGCTGGGCGGCACCGACGATGAAATGTCGTACACGCTGAGCGCCGCCGGCAAGGCCCTGCTCGCGGCCCGCGCGACACGGCGCAGAGCGCCGAGCGTAAGCCACGGCTAGGCGTCACCGCGACCCGCTGACCGGCGCGCTCGCGGGTTAGCTGCCAACAGAATCGGCCCTGGTGCTACGATCTTTGCGAGCTCCGCAACGCAAGCATTGGGGAAACACTCATGCCCTATTTTAAGAACTTCACCGCCGCGGCGCTCCTTCTCGCGGTGGCACAGATCGCTGCGAGCGCCGATCCGCCGCGCCAGGTGCTGCGCTTCGAGAAGGCCATGATCGTGGACGCCACCGGCTTCGAAGCGCCGATGGCCGCCAGCACATTGTTCTTGCCGGCCGGCTGGAAGTCGCAAGGCGGCGTGCAGTGGGGCAATCAGTTCGCGTGCACGAACGGCTACAACTACGACTGGAAAGCGCAATCGCCGGACGGCACCGAGACGATCACGGTGCTGCCGCAGACGCGGTGGGAAAGCAATAACTACGGCGCGGGCGTGTCGACGCCCGGCTGCCAGGCCGCGACTTTCACGACGTCGCGCCAATACCTCGAAGCGTTCGTACAGCGCTGGCACCCCGGTGCGCGGCCGCTCGACTTTCGCCAGCGCGAAGATCTGATGAAGCTGGCTGCGCAGTACAACAAGAACACGCCGATGCCGCTGGGCTTTGCCAAGACCTGGGTCGACGCGGGTGAGCTGCTGTTCTCGTTCAACGAAGGCGGCCGCGACATGCGCGGTTCGGCGACCGCGACCGTCATGTTCTCGTTGACGCGCACTCAGGCGCCAGGGATGCAGCAGATGGATGCGCTGAGCGGCTTCGCGTTCCCCGGTTACGGCGTCACGGCCCCGAACGGCAAATTGAATCTCACGTTCTTCGAAGCGATCCGCAAAACGATCCAGCAGAACCCGCAGTGGAGTCAGCGCATCGCAAACCACAATGGCGCGATCGCGCGCGTCGCGCTCGAAGAAGGCCGCAAGCGCGCGGCCATCATCGCGAACTCGAACGCCGAGATCGCGAAGATTCGCGATGACGCCTGGAAATCATCGCAAGAGAGTGCCGATCGGCGTGCGCGCGAGTTCGGCGAGCTGATCCGCGGGGTCGAAACCTACAACGATACGAATGCGGCGGGCGGCACCGTGCAGCTTTCGAATTTGTACAACAACGCGTGGCGTCTCAACGACGGCAGCTACGTGTTGACGAACGACGCGAGCTTTCAGCCGTACCGCGACCTCGGTGTCGAAGGTCAGCAGCTGGAGATCACCAAGTGAAAGTATTCACGGGGTCGGCTGCCGCCATGGCCGTGCTGATCTGCTCGGTCGCGATCGAGCGTGGCGCGGCCTCACAGAATTCGTTCGGTGAAGCCACTCGCCAACCGCCACCGCAACAGCTACCGCAGTCGGCGCCGAAGGCGCAACCGGCGCCAGCCTCGCCGCAAGTGCCAGCGGGAGGCTTTCGCCCGGGCCCCGTTGCCGCACCACCCGCGCAGCAAGGCGCAAACAACGGCGGGATTCTCGACACGCTGATGGCGGCAGAACGACAAGACTTCGGTGTCGCGCCGGTATCGGCGCTCCACGACGGCGCGATGCACGGCCCTACGCCGTCGTCGATTCCCGGCGGCCAGGTCATCACGACGAAGGGTTTGGTCGAGCTCATGCGGGGAGGCCAAGCGCCGGTGCTCACGCTCGATGTTCTCGGGGGCCCGGAGATGATTCAAGGCGCGGTGTATGCCGTGCCGGCCGCGCAGTCCGGCTCATTCGCGGATCAGATTCAGCAGCAGTTCGGAAACTTCCTGCAGCAGGCCACCGGCGGCAACAAGCAACATCCGATCGTGATGTATTGCCTCTCGCCCGAGTGCTGGATGTCGTACAACGCGTCACTGCGCGCGATCAATCTCGGCTACACAAACGTGCTGTGGTACCGCGGCGGCATCGAGTCGTGGAAAAAAGCGGGTTTGCCGGTGCAGGCCGCCGGCGCTCCGCAGGGTCCCGGGCGCTGAACGCATAACGTGATGACCACGAAGGCGCCTCTGCTCGCGGGTCTCGCTTTTGCGGCAAGTGTCACGACAGTTGGCTGTGGTCCAAGCACATCGCTCGACATGCAGTGGAACGACTACGTCGTGAACGGCATCGAGGCCTGGCGCGCACAGCATGAGGCCGACTACCGGCGCGACTGGGCCACGATCGAGGGTCTGCATTTCCTTTCGCCGGGCACGCACACCGCGGGTAGCGCCGCGGACAACGACCTCGTGCTGACGGCCGCGTTGCCGCCGCGGATTGGCCAGTTCACGGTCGCGAACAGCAAGGTGGTGTTCGACGCCGAGCCCGGGGCCGCGCTTAACGTCAACGGCAAGGCGCCGACGCCGGCGACGACGTTACGTGACGACGGCGAGGACCGTAGCGACGAGATCCAGGCGAACGGTGTGAGCGTCGTCGTACATCGCAGCGGCGAGCGCATCGCGCTGCGAGTGCGGGATCCGAATGGCGAACGCGCGCGAGGGTTTCGCGGCTTCTCTTGGTTTCCGATCACCAGCGATTATCGCGTTGGCGCGCGCTTCATTCGCGACGTGAAACCGCGCGAAGACCATGTCGTGAACACGTTCGGCGACATCGACACGTACCAAAGCGAAGGTGTTTTGCAGTTCACGTTGAACGGCCAGCAACTGAGCCTGCGCCCGTTCACGACTCGACCTAAGCATTTCTACATCGTGTTCAACGATGCGACGAGCGGCAACGAGACCTACGAGGCTGCAAGATTTCTTACCGCCGAGCTACGCGACGACGACACAACGATTCTCGATTTCAACGAGGCGTACAACCCGCCGTGCGCGTTCAATCCGTTCACGACGTGTCCTATTCCGCTGCCGGAGAACCGGTTGCGCGCTAGCGTGCTCGCTGGCGAGAGGAAGTATTCCGGGCACAGCGAGCCGCCGATCGCTGGCGACCAATAGCACGCACTCCTCGACGGCTCTCGCGAATCCCGTATCGAAAAGAACTCGGATGCTCGTCGACGACTGGCGCCATCGTCTGTTCGATGGCGCACGCAATCACAGCGCCGATGGACGCTTCGCCTACACGTTCGCAAAGGCACATTCATAGGTCCATGCTGAGCGCCCCACCGCTTTCCGTTGTGCGGAGCCCATGCAGATAGCCCGTAAGAAACCGTCCGACCCGAGCGTCGTGCCGTTACACCCAGAAACGCTCGGCAGTTCGGCTTCCACACCGACGCGACCCACTCATGCACGGCGATGGATGCAAATCGCCGCGCTGGTCTTCGTGATTTTGGCCGGGGTCTATGGAATCGCGCGATGGATCCAGGGCCCGAGTGTGTTGACGTACGCAGTGCGGACGGGAGACATCCTGCAAACGGTCGTCGCGAGCGGTCGCGTCGAGACACCGCTTCGCGTCTCCATCGGCAGTCAGATCGCCGGTGCCGTGGCCGCCATTCCCGTAAAGGAAGGGCAAACGGTGGCCGCTCACGAGCTTCTCATCGCGCTCGAGGACAGCGAGGCCAAAGCTTTGGTCGCCGCGGCTCAGGCCGCAGTCGTCCAGGCCGAGGCGCGCTTGGCGCAGATTCGTGACGTGGCTCTTCCGACTGCCCTACAGACGCTGCGCCGTGCTGAAGCGAATCTAGCCAATTTGCGTAAGCAATACGAGCGAATGATGGAGCTCGAGTCCCGGAAGCTCGTGAGTCAGCAGCAAGTCGACGACGCGGAAATGAATCGCGAGGTCGCGGAAAGCGAGGTGCGCACCGCGCAGCTGCAGGTGGAGACGAATCGGCCGACCGGCAGCGACTACGCCGTAGCGAACACGGCGCTCGAGCAAGCGCGTGCCAATTTGACGGCCGCCCAGGCCAAGCTTCAGTACACGCAAATCGAAGCTCCCGTCGACGGGACGCTGATCGCGCGCGAGGTGGAACGCGGCGACGTCGTGCAGCCGGGCAAGACGCTGATGGTCCTCTCGCCGGCCGGGCAGACGCAGCTGGTGGTGGCGATCGACGAGAAGAATCTCGCGAGCCTAAATCTGGGGCAATCGGCTATCGGTTCCGCCGACGCGTATCCGGACCAGCAGTTTCCCGCCGAGGTGGTCTACATCAATCCCGCGATCGACGCGGATCGCGGCTCCGTGGAAGTGAAGCTCGCGGTGCCCGATCCGCCGGCGTATCTGCGACAGGACATGACGGTATCGATCGACATCGAGGTGGCGCGACATACGGGCACGCTGATCGTTGCCGCCGACGCCATCCGCGACGCGACCAGCGCAGCCCCGTGGGTACTGAAACGTAGCGACGGCAGGGTGCAGCGACAGACCGTGAAAGTCGGCGCGCGCGGGTCCGGCGAAGTCGAAATTCTGGCCGGACTGCAGGCGGGCGATCAGGTTATTTCCGCGGGCACCACCGATTTGACGGAAGGAAAGCGCGTGCGCGCAGTGCCGGCCGCAAATAAGACACGGAAATGAACGATCTGCTCCCCTTCGAGTGGATCGCCGCAATCCGCTTTCTGCGCGAGGGCCGACTGCAATCCTTGTTTATCGTCTCCGGCGTCGCTATCGGTGTGGCCGTCATCGTCTTCATGTCGGCGCTTCTCTCGGGAATGCAGGTCAATATCTTCAAGCGTGTGCTCACCTCTCAGCCGCACATCACACTCGAACGGCCGAAGGAGGCGGCACGCCCGCAGCGAGCCGACGAGCCTGGCGAAGCAGTGCTCGCGACGGTGCAAAAACCTTCTCAACGCGTCAGCACCGTCGATCAGTGGCGCAAGGTTCGCGACGACATGCGTCGTCGGCCGGATGTGCTCGCGGTGTCGCCGACCGTCGCCGGCCCCGCTTTCGTGATTCGGGGCGATGGGAGTCAGGCCATTTCGCTGATCGGCATCGATCCCGAGGAGTACGTCAAGATCGTGCCTATCCCGGAAAAGATCGTCGCCGGCACGTTCCGCATGACGAATTCCGACATGCTGGTCGGCACACAGCTCGCCGAGGATCTTGGCGTGCAGCTCGGCGACAAACTGCGCGTCGCGACCGCAGCCGGTGGGAGTCTCACACTTACCATCGCCGGCGTGTTCGACATGGGGAGCCGAGGCGTGAATCAGCGAAACGTCTACGTGCTGCTCACCACAGCGCAAAACCTGCTTCAACTGATCGGCGGAGTCTCCAGTATTGATCTCACCGTGCCCGACCCCATGCAAGCCGAAGTCGTAGCGCGCTCGATCGCCAACGAAACCGGTCTCGATGCGCTTTCATGGATTGCGAATAACAATCAGCTATTCGTCGCCTTGAGCGCCCAAACCTTCACGAGCGAAATGATCCGCTTCTTTGTCGGGTTGTCGGTGGCTGCGGGCATCGCGAGCGTGCTTGTCGTCTCCGTGGTACAACGATCGAAAGAAGTGGGCATTTTGCGCGCGATGGGAGGCTCACGCGGCCAACTGCTGCGCGTATTCTTGATTCAGGGTGCGGTCGTGGGTTTGCTCGGCTCGATCATCGGATCGGCCATCGCGGCCGGGCTGATCGCCGCATGGCGCGAGATCGCCAGAAATCCGGACGGCACGGCAATGTTTCCGCTGACGATCGATCCTCAGCTGTTTGCATGGGCCGCGCTAATCGCAACCTTGACTGGCCTGCTCGCGGCTGTCACTCCCGCCATCCGCGCGGCACATCTCGAACCTGTTGCAGCGATTCGTGGTTGATGAAGTTCTGCGGCTCGAGGGCGTCACCAAATCCTATGGGCTCGGCACGCCCGCGGAAACCGAGGTGTTGCACGGCATCGATCTGGTGCTCGAGAAAGGCGAGTTCTCCGCCCTGATCGGCCCGTCCGGCTCCGGCAAGAGCACGCTGCTCAACATCGTGGGGCTCCTCGACCGACCGACCCGCGGGAAGCTGTACATCTCCGGCAGGGACACCAGCACGCTCGACGAAGCCGCCCTCACTCAGCTGCGCGGCCGCACGATCGGGTTTGTTTTCCAGTATCACTATCTGCTGTCTGCTTTCACCGCGCTGGAAAATGTCATGATGCCCATGTTGCTCGCAAACGGACGGCCCGATGAGCAGATGCGCGTCACCGCACGCGACTTGCTGGAGAAGGTGGGGCTGCTACCCTTTCAGAATAGCCGTGCGACGAACATGTCGGGTGGTCAACAACAGCGCGTCGCCATTGCCCGAGCGCTTGCACTAAATCCTCCGCTGGTCCTTGCGGACGAACCGACGGGCAATCTCGACACACAGTCCGCCGACAATGTATTTCAGCTCATGAAGCAGGTGAGCGCAGCGAGCAAGACGACAGTTTTGCTCGTCACTCACAACATGGACCTCGCCCGCCGCTGCGACCGCATCATCGAGCTCGTGGACGGGAGGCTCGTTTCGGATCGCGCGACCCCCGCGGCGTAAGCGCGCCGCTCTGTGCGGCCACTGCGCGAACGCCATCAGAGCCGGGCTCTCAAGTGCGTGGAGCTGGTTTGCTGACCAGTTTGGACAACTCCGCGAATCCGATCGGCGGCACGGTCAGCCAAGGCAACGTGAAGAGGCGCGTCGTCAGGCCGGCGGCCATGCGCTCCATTTGCTTGCGCTCACCCGCCAGCCGCGCGGCCAGCAAGGGGTCTCGCGTGCCGGCCGCGAGCACGCTCTTGTTGAGCACCCAGGCGTAGGGTTCGATGCCGGCGCGGCGCAGGTCCGCCTGCATTGCGGCGGCTTGCGAGACCGGTGTCACCTCAGGCAGCGTCACAAGGATGATCTTGGTGTAGGAGGCGTCCTGGAGCCTCATCAGCGGCGTGACGACACGAGCGGAAGCATGTCCCTCGAACTCGCGCGTCATCTGCCGNNAGCATGGTGTGGCCAGTGGGCGCCGTGTCCAGCACGACGAAGGCGCTACGACCCTCGCTGACGATGCGCGAGAACGCATGGAACACGGCCACTTCTTCGGTACACGGCGACCGCAGGTCCTCCAACAGAAGCGCCTGTTCCTCTGCATCAAGAGTGAGTGACTTCGCCGCCATGATCTTGTCGATGTAGCGCTGCGTCTCCACCTTCGGATCGATGCGGGAGACACGCAGGCCCGGCACGTCTCCGTTCAAAGTGCCCGTGAGATGCGCGGCCGGATCCGTGGTACTCAGGTGCGCCGTTTTGCCGCGTTGGATCAGCCCGATTGCCAGGGCCGCCGCGACGGTGGTTTTGCCGACGCCGCCCTTGCCCATCACCATGATCAGCCCGTGCCCGGCGGCCGCCAGTTCGTCGGCCAGCGCGTCCAGGCCCTTAAGGCGCGTGCTGTCTTTCGTGACCACGGCCGTCCGCGATGGAATCGGGCTTGGGCCGGTGCTCAACAGAGCGCGCAATGCAGACAGGCCCACCGTATCGAATGGGCGCAGCGGCACGCGGTCCTGCGCCAACGCGCAAAGTGACGCGGGCATTCCGTCGAGCGACTGCTGGCCCAGATCCTCGATGGCGCACGCCACGGCGTCGGTGCGCTCGCTGGCGTGGAACACGCCGTTGATAACGAGGCGCTGGTTGTTCAGGCCGAGCTCGTGCAGATCTTCCGAGGCGCGTGCGGCTTCGGCAATGGCACCGGTGTCAGGCCTGGTCACCAAGATCACGGTCGTCTTCGCGGGATCGCTCAAGGCGTCGAGCGCCGCCTTGAATCGCACCTCCTGCATCTTCAACCCCGAATGCGGCCCCAGGCAGGAGGCGCCCCGATCGTTGCCCTTGAGGAATCCGGTCCAGGCCTTGGGCAGGCTGAGCAGCCGCAAGGTGTGCCCCGTCGGTGCCGTATCGAAGACGATATGGTCGTAGTCTTCGGCACCGTCGGCCAAGAGAGAGGAGAACTCGTCGAACGAGGCAATCTCCGTGGTGCAGGCCCCCGACAACTGCTCGCGTACGGCGGCCAGTTCCTGCGCGCTGGCACCCGTACTCATCTGCGCCAAAACCCGCTGGCGGTAGGACTCGGCCGCGTTGTCCGGGTCGATGTTCAGCAGCGACAGGCCAGGAGCGCCGGGCACCGGCACAGGCGTGTTGCGAAGCTCGACGCCCAGCATCTCGTCGAGGTTTGACGCTGCATCCGTGCTGACCAGGAGCACCTTCTTGCCCGCGCCCGCCAGCGTCAAGGCGGAGGCCGCCGACAGCGAGGTCTTGCCAACGCCACCCTTGCCGGTGAAGAACAGGTGCCGTGTCGGTTGGTTGAGAAAGCCCATGGTGGTGGGCTTCAGCCGTGCTTGCACCTCGCGCGTCCCACTCGACGATGCCGAAGAAATCAACGTCGCGACCAGCCGCTTGCACGCACCGGCGACGGTGCGTCACCGCCGGGCGCGAACAATTGCGCGGCGTGCCGCTGCTCGATGGGGCCAAGCTCGGTAATCCATTCGATGCCGGCGCCCGTATGCGCCGCCACGGCCACGCCGTTGCGAAACGCGATGCGCCGATGCGGCGCGGCCGCGCGCGGCGTCTCGTCGAGAATGCCAATGAGATTCACCGGATCGGCGGCCGCCAGCACGAGCCACTCGTCCGCGTCTTTGTTCCGGCGTAACCGCCGCAATTCCTCGACGGCTTCCAGCAACGCGAACTGCTCGCCGCCGAACGGGTCGACGAATCGCCCGCCGCGAATTTCGCCGCGCGCCTCGGCCGTGCGATAGAACGGCAGCAGCTCGCGCCACGGCGGCGCCATCGGCTCGCGCGCCGCGATGCGCCGGGAGATGACTCCATAACGCCGCAGCAAGCTCTTCGCGGCGTGCTCCAGNNGCCGCGTCGAAGCCGCTCGTGCCGCGCATGCGATTGCGGCCGCGGAACCCGCGCCGCTGGCTCTGCGGCGTGAGCACGGCCCGCAAACCGGCGAACGAATCCGCCGTCACGAGGCCGCGCGCGACGAGCTCGCCCAGAGATTCCTCCACTTGCACGCGCAGCAGGCCGCTGGCCTGCACGAGCTCGACGAAGAACAAAGCGCCGCGCTCGCGCAACGACGCGACGATGCGTTCCGCCGCACCCGACATTCCGCTCGCCGGGTCGAAAGAGCCGAGCGTGCGCCACAGCGAAAGCGTGCCGCGTGGCACGAGTGCGATGGGCGACGTGGCCACCGTGCTCGCGCGCGCGCCGGGCGCGGCGCCGCTCGGTCGCGGCCGCCACCACACGACTTCACCGGCCGTGCAGAGCTGGTCGAGCAAGAGCGGGCTGTAATCCTTGATGCGCGCGGGCAGCACTTCGCGCTCCCACACCGCAGCCGGCAACGCGAGCCCCTGCAGCTCGCCGAGCACGGCGCGCAGCGCTTCG
>PMCP01000176.1:0-1830 GCA_003155415.1 Gammaproteobacteria bacterium
TTGCCCTGCATGCGGTTCTTGTGCGCCGTGCCATCTGCGAAGTGCGTGAAGGTGTCCTCGCCGAGCTTGTGCTCCTCGAGCCGCCAGAAGTCGGAGAGCTTGTCGCCGGGCTGGTAGCCCACGGGCCAGTCGTAGTACACGCCGTTCAGCGGCTGCTGGCGCGGCTGGCCCTGCGAATGGCACTGGATACACGTGTCCACTCCGCGCGTGTGGTCGAGCCGNNGTCTTCACGTCGTAGTTCGTCGAATGACACCCGTCGCAGAGCGGGCCAGTGGGTCGCTGTGCAGGGTCGGGATAGTGCTCGAGCCACCAGTCCGTGTTGGGCGCGACAACGTACGGGCGCCATACCTTGTGAGTCACGTCCCACTGCACCGGGTAGATGTAGTAGTCGTCGCCGCGCTTGTAGAAGTACCGCTGCTTCCATTTGCTGCCGTAGGTGAACGCCACGTCGCGCGGCTTGAATGTCACGAGCTCGTTCGGCTTGCTGAAGTCGCCGAGGATGGCGCCGGGGTGTGTCTTGGGATCGACGACCACGTTCGCCATGAGCGTCTTCTTCCAGCGGTCGTACTGGTTGCTATGGCAGCTCTTGCAGGCTTCGGAACCGACGAAGCCGCCCGACGGCTGCGCCTGTGACGCCATACAAAAGATCGTTAACGCGAGGGNNAGCGGATACGCGCACACCGGACGCTCCATCGTGGTTTTGCCCTGTGCGTCGTTCTTCGTCATCAGCACTTGATCGGGCGCAACGCCCTTCTCCACCCACTGCTCGAGCGTCGTGAGCCAGTCCGCACGATCCGGGCCGAGCCCGCCCGCGCAGTGCGCGACGCCGGGCAGCAGGAACATACGCGCCGACAAGCGCACGAGCGGGTTCTGCGTCGCCACCGCGTTGTAGTAGTCAATCGAGCGCGTCGCGGGCAACGCCGGGTCGGACCAGCCGTGCCAGAGAATCAGCCGACCGCCGTGGCGCGCGAACTTGCTCAGGTCCGCGTCCGTCGCGTTCAGCAGCGTCGCAAGCTCCGCCGTGCGCGCGGGCCAGTCGGCGAAGTCGTATCCGGCGTAACTCCAGTTCGCATCGCCAAACACGAAGTTCTTCACGAACTGCGTGCCGAACGCGTAGTGCAAGTTCGGCAAATTGGGCCCGAGCGCGGGCGGATTCGTTTGCGTGATCCAGAGGTCCCAGTTGCCGGGCACGTTCTCGCCGCCAAACGGAAACCCGGGATACACGCGCTCGCCGCCGATCGTAAGCCCGCTGTAGACCTGGTCGATCGCAGCGAGTTGTGTATCCGTGACGCACTCTGCCGCGGGCCCCGCCGCGCAGCGCGGCAGCGATGCGGGATCGAACTTGCAGCTCGGCGGGTCGCTCAAGATGCCGTCGGCCACGCCGTCTTGCGCGTCGCACGCGTTCTTGAGCGCAGTGGCGAGCAGCTTACGGTTGTCGGCCGTGATGACGGGCGACGTCAGATCGTTNNCGGCGATAGCCTTCGAGACTTCGGCCGTGCGGTGCACGGCACGATGCGCGAAGTTCTCGCGCGCCTGCGCGTCGTCGCGCGCCCAGCTCGCGTCTGTGATGGCGGCCGTGTGGCCGGTGTCGGTGCCGACCGTGGCGTAGCCGCGCTCGAGCGGCGTCGGGCCGGTGGAGAGTCCATCTTGCGCCTGGTTCTGCACGTTGCCGACGAAACCGCCACCGCCGCCCATGACGAACTTGCCGTTCCACTCGTTCGGCAGCAGCAGCTCGAAACCGATCGAGCCGTCGATCGTGCCCGTGACTTTGCAGTGCGGCACCTTCAGGCGCTGGACACCGAAGGCCGGCGGCGATGTCGGCCGATCGGT
>PMCP01000176.1:1848-2140 GCA_003155415.1 Gammaproteobacteria bacterium
GGTATTCATATTCTTCTCCCCCTGAGCCGTCAGCTTGAAACTGCCGCCCGCAAAGGTCAAAGTCTGGCTCTTTTTCGCGAGGGACGCACATGAAAGTCGGATTCGTCGGTCTCGGTCGCATGGGTGGCGGAATGGCGCGGCGCCTCATCGATGCCGGCCACGAGGTGTGCGTGTTCGACATGTTCGCCAAAGCCGCCGAGCCGCTGGCGGCCGCCGGTGCGAAGGTCGCCGCCTCCGTCGCGGACCTCGCGAAGGACGGCGAAGTCGTCGTCTCGATGCTGGTGGAGGACGC
>PMCP01000176.1:2155-2701 GCA_003155415.1 Gammaproteobacteria bacterium
CCGGTGCTCGGCCGCCCCGACCTCGCGGCCACCGGCCAGCTCGGCATCGTCGCGGGCGGGCCCGAGAACGCCGTCGCGCTCGTCACGCCGCTGCTCTCCGTCATGGGCAAGCGAATCTTCCCGGCCGGCAAGAAGCCGGAATCGGCCACGGCCATCAAGCTCGCGAACAACGCCGTGCTCGGCTGCGCCATGGTGGCCATGGCCGAAGGTTTCGCGCTNNTACGGCCAGAAGATGGTCGACCAGAGCTTCGATCAGGTCGGCTCGCCGATCACCGTGGGGCTCAAGGACGCAAACCTGATCGCCGCGGCCGCGAACATCGCGCGCGTGCCGATGCCGAGCCACAACGTGTACATCGACCGGCTGCTCGGCGCCGTGGCACACGGTGACGCGGATCGCGATCAAGCCGTGCTCGGCCGCGAGCAGGCACGCGCGTCGGGCTTGGAATAGCCGCGCGCTGCACCTCACCGACACACTCGTTCTCGATCCTCGCACGTGCTGAAGTTTCGCGACGTCACCCTGCGCCGCGGCGGACACGTGCTGTTCGC
>PMCP01000176.1:2738-16478 GCA_003155415.1 Gammaproteobacteria bacterium
TCGGCACTCGACTACGTGCTCGACGGCGACGTGGAGCTGCGCAGCATCGAGAGCGACATTCGCGCCGCGGAGTTGAGCGGCGACGGCGTTCGTCTGGCGACGCTGCACGGCCAGTACGACCACCACGGCGGCTACACGGCGGCCAGCCGAGCCGCGCAGCTGCTGTATGGTTTGGGCTTCTCCGCCACGCAACACGCGACGCCCGTTCGCAACTTCTCCGGCGGCTGGCGCATGCGGCTGAACCTCGCGCAAGCGCTGATGCGGCGCTCCGACGTGCTGCTGCTCGACGAGCCGACCAACCACCTCGATCTCGATGCCGTGCTGTGGCTGGAAGACTATCTGCGCGCGTATCCGGGCGCGATGCTACTGATTTCACACGATCGCGAGTTCCTCGACCGCGTGGTCACCGCCGTGGTCCACATCGAGCACGAGACGCTGACGCTCTACAGCGGCAACTACTCGGCGTTCGAGCAGCAACGCGCCGCGCAACGCGCCGGGCAACAGGCGGAGTTCACCCGGCAGCAACGCGAGATCGCGCACATTCGCAGCTACATCGACCGTTTCAAGACTCACGCGTCCAAAGCGCGGCAAGCCCAGAGCCGCATGAAAGCGTTGGAGCGCATGGAGCTGATTGCGCCAGCGCACGTCGATACGCCCTTCCACTTCGCGTTTCGCGATCCCGTGAAGATTCCGCATCCGCTGCTCTCTCTCGCGCACGTGAGCGCCGGCTATGCGCAGCAGCCCGTGTTCACCGATGCCAACCTGCAGTTGGTCCCGGGGGATCGCGTGGGTTTGCTCGGCCCCAACGGAGCGGGCAAGTCGACACTGATCAAGGTGCTGGCCGGAACTCAAGGCGTGATGAGCGGCGAGCGAACCGAGCCGCAGGATGTGCGCATCGGTTACTTCGCGCAGCATCAGCTCGAGCAACTCGACGCCAACTCGAGCCCCTTACAGCATCTGCAGCGGCTCGACCCGCGCGCGAGGGAACAGGACCTGCGCAACTTCATCGGCGGCTTCGGCTTTTCCGGTGACGCCGCGACGGGGTCCGTGGCCGTGTTCTCCGGCGGAGAGAAAGCGCGATTGGTGCTCGCGCTGTTGGTGTATCAACGGCCGAACGTGCTGCTGCTGGATGAGCCCACCAATCACCTCGATCTCGAGATGCGCCACGCGCTCACCATGACTCTGCAGGACTTCGGCGGGGCGATGGTGATCGTGTCGCATGATCGGTTCCTGCTACGCAGCGTGACGGACCGCTGGCTCATGGTAGCGGACGGAACAGTGCAGGATTACGACGGCGACCTCGAGGAATACCGCACTTACCTGAACGAACGCCGCGCGCGACAGCAACAGCCATCGATTGCACCCGCGAAGGTCGACAGCGCGCAATCTCGCAAGGACAAGAAGCGCACCGAAGCGGAGTTTCGCCAACGCCAACAGCCGCTGCGGAAGAAGCTGCAGGAACTGGAAAAACGCCTCGAAGCGTTGACGCAGCGCTGCGCCGATATCGAGACGCAGCTCGCCGGCGACGTGTACGGCCATGCGAACAAAGAGCGATTGAAGGAATTGTTGCTCGAACAGGCTCGCTCGAAAACCGAGCTCGGCGAAGTCGAGGAGCTGTGGCTCGAAGCAAGCGAGGCGCTGCAGCAGGCTAGCGCGCTCGAATGAGAGTCTCGTCGTGGCATTGACCGCAACGATCTACACCTTCGACATCGAGCTCGCCGACACCGATCGCGGCGTCTACGAGACGCTGGCGTTGCGCGTGGCGCGGCATCCGTCGGAGAGCGAGGAATATCTCGTCACCCGCGTGCTCGCGTATTGCCTCGAGTACACGGAAGGGCTGGCTTTCTCGAACGGCTTGAGCAATCCGGATGAGCCCGCGCTCGCGGTGCGCGATCTCACCGGCGTGCTGCGCGCGTGGATCGAGGTGGGCGCGCCCGAACCCGCACGCGTCCACAAGGCGAGCAAGGCGGCGCCGCGCGTGGCCGTGTACACGCACAAAGATGCTGCGAAGTTGGCGGAACGTTGGCGCGGCGAACGCATTCATCGCGCCGACGAGCTCGAGCTCTACGCGGTGGATCCCGCGCTCATCGCCGCGCTGGTCGCATCCTTGCAGCGCCGCATGACGTTCGCGATCTCCGTGACGAGCGGGCATCTCTACGTCACCCTCGGCGAGCGCGTGATCGAAGGCGCCGTGCACCGCTACGCGTGGCAGTAGCCGGTACCTGAAGCAGCCNNCGCGCAATGGGCGGCTATGCCCACAACGTGCGCTGTCGTACAGAGCGCGCGCTCGCGGCACGACAGGCTATGTCCTGTTCGGCACATAAGGCTGAATCGATTTCAGCCCCTACTGCGAGCCCACATGTCATCCATGCGAATCTATTTAGCCCTTGCCACCGTGACGCTCATCGCAGGATGCGGCGGCGGTGGTAGCAGTAGTCCGCCGCCCGCGCCGCCTTTGCCCGCGGGTACCGTTGCGCTGTCGGCGACCAGCTACTCCGTTGCCCAAAACGTCGGCTTGCTGACCGTCACCGTGAATCGGGCGGCTGGCTCACGCGATGCGACCGTCGATTTTGCCACTGCAAACGGAACCGCCATCGCTGGCACCGACTACACCGCCCGGAGCGGCACGCTCGTGTGGGCGAGCGGCGACACTTCGGCGAAGACGATCTCCCTGCCGATCAGTGACGCAACACCCAACTCGAGCGACAAGACTTTCACGGTCGAGTTATCGAGCCCGACCAACACCTTGGCACTGGGCGCGCCCGCCACCGCAACCGTCAATATCATTGCCGGCACCGCAGCCGTGGCGCCGGCAGTGAGCGTACAGGGGAATCGTCTGATCGATGCTGCAGGCAACGTATTGCAGTTGCGCGGCATCAGTTTCAGCGGCTTCGAGTTCGTTGCAATAGGCGGCTGGAGCCCTACCGATCCATCGGGCGGACAAGCGGGGCAACCCGATGGCCCGAAGTGGGCGGCCGTCAAAGCGTGGCATGCGAACACCGCGCGCATCACGCTCAACGAGACCTCCTGGTTGGGCCTGACGTGCGTGGATACGGACGGCATCACGCGTAATGGCGACCCGGGCGGCAACTATCGCTCGGCCGTCGCAACTCAGGTGCAGGAAGCCAACGCCGCAGGACTGTACGTCATTCTCGAGCTGCACTGGTCGGCGCCCGGCAACACGTGTCCGATGGTGCAGACGCAGATGGCGAACATGGATCATTCCGTCGCCTTTTGGACGTCCGTTGCAACCGCGTTCATGGGCAATTCGTCCGTGCTGTTCTCGTTATACAACGAACCCTTCTTCTTCGGGCTGAGCTCGCCCGCAGACGAATGGAGCGCGCTGATGCGAGGCGGAACGTTTAGCTACTATCCCGCAACCAGCGGCACTAGCAACTACAAGAACATCAACGTCACCTGGAGCTCCGTCGGCATGCAAGCGATGCTGGATGCTGTGCGCGGGACGGGCGCTACCAACGTCGTGCTGGTCAGCGGCGTGGAGTTTGGTAACAACCTGAGTGGTTGGCTCGCGAACATGCCGCACGACGTGCTCAATCGAACGGCGGCCGTGTGGCATCCCTATCCGCCGATTCAAGGTCCGACTTCCGCAACGATCTCGACCGGCGGGTCGGGCTACGCGGTCGGCGACACCATCACGCTGACGCAGCCAAACACCGTCTATTCTCCTGCGGTTCTGCAGGTCTCGTCGGTCGGCGTAAACAATGCGGTCACCGCCGTCACGGTCACACCGGGGGGAAGGTACCTGCAAACCTCCTTACCGACTGCGCCGATAGCGGCGGCCGCAACGAGCGGCTCCGGCACCGGAGCAACTTTTGTGCTGGGCGGGTGGGGGAATCTTTCCAGCACGTGGAGCATGCCGTCCAATTGGGCCGCCGTGCAGGCGTTATCGGCTCACGTGCCGGTCATCCTATCGGAGACGGGCGAGCACAACGCGCCGGGCACCGCGGGCGCGCCGTTCCTGCAACAACTGCTACCGTTTGCGGGCGCCAACAACTGGTCGGTCATTGGCTGTTGCTGGGATGTGTTTGCCAACCAGGACAATGTGCTCATCAAAGACGTCGATGGCACTCCGACCGATGGGTATGGTCGAGTGTTCTACGACTGGATGACGGGTGTCGCCTGGCAGTAGCCACGCCCGCCGCCGCACGCTACTGTGCCTGACAGGCCGCCATCTTCTGCGCGTACTGCGTGCCGAACTCGGTGCTCATCGCCATCTGATCCTGCAACGAGAGCCGCATCATTGCTCGGTTCGGATTGGCCGGATCGGCTGACGCGAACGTTTGCTGCCCTGCCGCGGCCGCCTCACGCACGGAGCGAATGTCCGCCTCGTAATCGGCTTTGTCCTTTGCCGATAGGCCCGTCGACGCGGCCATGTTCTTCTGCATGAGATCCGCCATGATGCTCAAGCGCAGGCCCTGAAGTTTTTGCTGACAGGCCGTGACCTTCGCAACGATGCCTTGGTTCGCGGCCGCCCCGGCGGCATGCTGCTGTGCCATTCGCGCTTGCTGCTGTGCGTGGCGCTCGGCGTGCTGCTCCTCGATCGTCTTCGGGAACGGGCTCGCCAGTGCGGTAATCGGAATCGTCGCAATGTCGATCGGCGTCTGCATGTTCGACGCGAGATCTTTCTCGTACTTCTTCTGGCCCGACTGATCCGAGCCCGGCGAGAAGCGCGTCATGCCGCCATATTTCTTCTCGCACGCCACGTTGTTCTCTTGCGTGAAGCGTGCGTGCATCGTCTGGATCGACTGCTGCTCTTTCTCCGTGAGGCCGAGGAAGTAGCGTTGCGAGTTCTTGGGGTCGGGCGCCTTGTACGGGCTATCAGGCGTTACCGCGCGCAACGCCTTGATCTCGGCCAGCCATATGGTGCGCATCTCCGGCGTAAGCGCGGGCGACTGTGCGAGCTTGGCCTCGATCCGGTCCGCCATCAGATGCTCGCTGTGACCGATCGACTGGTTCTGGCATTTCGCGAAGTTTGCCATCGTGTCGCCAAGCTGCGTCGCGGATTGCGCAAGCGCGGGCGGTACAGCGAGGGTCGCTGCGATCGACAACGACAACCACAAACCGGACTTCATCTTATTCATGGTGAGTCTCTCCTTCCGTCTATAGGTCGGCGAGCACGAGCGGCACGGTCGCCGTTCGCCACGCGTATTTGAACTCGGCTTCGACGAGCTGCGCTTCGCTGGCTCTATTTTGCGCGAGCAGCGATTGCCAGAGCCCGAACAACAGGCGGCCCTCACGCGGATGCGTCGCGAGCGCTTCGCGGAACGTCTTCTCGGCGGCGACCGCATCGCCGCCTCGCAGCTGAGCGGCACCCAAGCTTTGCCGCACGGCGTAGATCCACGGCGGCGGCTCGTCGTACTGGAGCGTGTCTTCGATCGCGACGGCGAGCCGCCAGCCCGTGATGGCGGCGACGTTGTCTTTGCGCGCGCCCGCGATTTGCGCTTCGAGCGTCGCGGCGCACAACGTGAGCAGATCGCCCGCCCTATTGTTCAGGAGGTACATTGAATCGGCTTTCATGGCTTTGCGCTCGCGTTCGAACCGCTTCTGCTCGGCCGCAGCGTCGCGCGCCTTGCCCTGCCCCGCCAGCGCCATGGCGCGAGAGAAACGCCAGAACGCGTGGCTGAACGCGCGCGCCGTTTCAGGCGCGGGCTCCTTCACGATCGTGTCCCAGCGGTGGAAACGCAGATCGACCATGAGCGGATACAGCCGGAAGCCCTCGAGCATCTGCATCTCGTGGTCGCCATCGCCCACGTTCTTGACCATGTCGAGCGCGGCCTGCTTCGCGTCTTCGTAGCGACCCTGCTGCGCGCGTGCATACGCGATGAAGTGGATGTTGTGCGTCCAGTACATCAGCGGGTACATGCCCTGTGCGCCGGTGCGCTGCACGAACGCACGGTCGGCATCCGATGCTTTGACGTTCGTGTCGGCGGCGAGGTCGAAGTCGCCTGTCTGCAGGAAGATGTGCCCCGGCATGTGCACGAGGTGGCCAGAGCCCGGCGTCAGCGTCATCAGGCGCATGGCGCTCGGGATCGCGCGCTCGAGGTTCGGCGACGCTTCCACCGCGTGAATGTAGAAGTGATTCGCGCCGGGATGGTTCGGGTTGCGGCGCAGCACGGATTCGAGCACGGAGACCAGCTCAAGAGTGCCGGGCGCGGGCTCGCCCGCAAGCGACCAGAGCTGCCATGGGCGCAGCATCATGAGGCTCTCGGCGAACATAGTGGCGGCGTCCACATCGTCCGGATATTTAGCCACCATCGCGCGCATCGCATCGCTATACGTGCGGTGGAAGCCGAGCCAGTCGGCCGCGGGCTCCGGCGAGGGATAGCGCTTGGCGAGTGCGTCGATGTACGCGCGCTCGCGCTCGCTGCCGTCGGCTTCGCGTTGCTGCGCGTTCTTCACGGCTTCGAACGTGGCCGCCGCACGCGCGGCGTCGACGGCGGTGTCGTTGTAGTTCGGGCCGATCGACATTGCGAGGCCCCAGTACGGCATCGGCGCCTTGGGATCGAGCTCGGCCGCGCGGCGGAAGTAGCGCGCGGCTTCGTCGTGATTGAAGCCGTACAGGAGCCCGATGCCGTTGTCGAAGTAGACCTGGGCTTCCGGGTTCGTCGTGGTGATCGGGAAGTGATACGTGCCGACGCCGGGGAAGAGCTCGGTGGCCGCCGGCTGCAGCGGATGGCCCGCGTGCTGCGCGCCCACGATCGGCACAAGGCCGATCGTCATCAGCACCGCGGTTGTCGCCGCAACGCGCCGACGCAGACGCACCCCACTGCTCACCTTCACTCTCCCGCTACGCGCCGATCGCGCTACGGCAACATCGCCGTGATGTTGCGCTTCGGTACCTGCCCCACCGGAATGCGCGTGACTTCCTTCACTCCGCCCATATCGACGACGGACACGCTGTTCGAGCCCGCGTTTGCGACGTACGCCATCTTGCCGTCGGGCGTCAACGTCACCCAATCCGGCGCGATGCCGACGTCCACGCCGCCCACGAGCTTGAGGTCGGGCAGCGAGTAGATGTACGCGGCGCTGTTTAACCGGCTGTTCACGATCAGGCGCGTGTTGTCCGCCGTCACGGCCATGCCGTGCGACGTGTTGCCGCCTTCCAGAACTTCTTTCTTGCCGGCCGCGATCTTCGGCAGCGCGATGCGTTGCACCTCTTTGTGCGTGGCAAAGTCGACGACGGCGAAGCCGTTGTAGTCCGACAGCTGCACGAAGATGCGTTTCGTCGAGCCGTCCTTGTTCTGCTCGAACGCGAGCGGGCGCACGCCCTTGTCGAACACCATGTCCCACACGATCTCTTCAGTCTTCTGATCGATGATCGTCATGCTGCTGCCGGCCACGGAGCCCGCGACCACGTAGCGGCCGTCCGGCGTCACGTACGTGTTGTGCCCGGCGCCTTTGATCGGAATGCTCTTCACGCGCGCGAGCGAGGCGGTGTCCACCACGTCGACGACGCCCTTTTGCTCGCGGATCGCGATGTACACGCGCTTGCCGTCGTGGCTGATCGAGATGTTATTCGGGTGGCCCGACAGCGGAATGCGGCTCATGACGCGCAGCGTGCGCGCGTCGACGACGTCGAGCGTGCTGTTCGCCTCGTTGCTGACGTAGATCTTGCTGCCGTCTGGCGCAGCCGCGGCGCCATGATTGACCTCGATGCCGACGACACGGCCGACGACCTTGTTCGTCGTAGGGTCGATGATGGACACGTCGTCGCCCGCGCTGTTCGTCTGCACGATGCGCGCGTGCAGTGGCGCAGTGTTCGCCGCAGCGCTCGTGAGCGTCGCGCCGTTGACCCACGCCGCGAGCGTCTGCCACTCGGGGTCAGTCTTCGACGTCCAGTGCTTGCCGCCGTCGTGGTGCGGATCGCCGCCTGCTTCTTCCGCGAGCGGATGGCGCAACAACCGGCTCTGGTCGGGATTGCCGGGCACGACGCGCGCGCGGATCAAATCGAAGTTCGAGCGTGCTTCGGCGTCGGTCCACGCGGCCGAACCCTCGGGCAACGGCGTGAGCTTCATCGGCGTGCCATCACCGTGGCACGAGATGCAGCGCGCGTTGCCGGGGCGCTTCGTCGTGAAGATGGGCTCGATGCGCGCCTTGAAGAATTCGAAATCGAGCGACGGGGCCGCCGCGGGCGCGGAACCGTTCGCCGCAGGCTGCGCGACGGCCGCGGCCGCAGGCAACAACAAGGCGCACAGGACAAGCTTGAATCGCAACATAATGACGTCCCCCCGGAGCGTTCTGATTTGCGGCGATTATGCGCCGGGCACGCGCGCCAGACCATCGCGCCTCGGCCTCCGAGGCTAGTCGCACGCCCGCGAGGGGTCCACACGCGTCTCCATCCCGTTTGGCACCATCGCCCAACGCGGGCTCGCGCGTGCTTGTATGCGAGGCGGCGGCTGTACAAGATGCAGAGGCATGCCTCGACGCCCCCATTGATGACCCGCCGCCTCCTGCCCCTCGTGTGGGTAACAGCCCTGTTGTTGCCGCTCGCGGCTGGCGCGGCCGACCCGTGTGCGGGCGACGCGGCCCGGGCGCTCGTGCTCGGCAGCGGCGGCTCGCGTGGCGCATTCGAGGTGGGCGCGGTCTATCACGTCGTCGTGCAGCGCGGCTGCGACTTCGCGGAAATCGCGGGCACTTCGATCGGCGCGCTGAACGCCGCGCTGCTCGCGCAAGCCGCCCGCAGCGACGACCGCGCGCGGTCGCTCGCGAACCTGCAGGCGGCCGCGGAGAATGTCGTCACGCAATGGGAATCGATCCGCGACTCACGTGACGTCATGCGCCCCCGAACGCTCGGCAAGGTGCGCGTGGCCCTGTTCGGGCTCGACAGCCTCATGGACTTCGAACCGCTGCACGACTTCGTGCGCAGTCGCGTCGCGCTCGACGCGCTCCGCACGGGTCGCGCGCTACGCGTCGGCACGATGACACTCGACGACGGCCACTACCGCGAGATTGCGATCAACGCGAACGGTGTCGTGGATTCCGCAACGGCGCACGGCTTTATCTTCGCCAGCGCCGTCGTGCCGGTCTTCGGCCGCACGCCGCTCATGACGCCACCGGGGGCCGACACGCCGATGCAGGTGGGCGACGGCGGCTTTCGCCACGCTGTGCCCGTCACGAGCTATTTCCAGCACTGCACGAGCCAGGCGAGCAGCACCGCTCCCGAGTGCATACCGCTGACCGGCGCGGACACGCCGCCGCACTCTCGGGTCGAGCAGCTGTTCGTCGTCGTCACGAGCCCGTACGGACCCAACACGGAGCGCAAACCGCGCGACGCCGCGAGCGGGCCACTCGACGACGGTCGCAAAGTACTCGCGGCGCTCGGCAATGTGCTCGTCGACCGGCTGCACCGTGACGACCTCGACGATGTGCTGCTCTTCAACGACCTGCTCGATTGGCAGTCACGCACGCCCGGCAGCGGCGCCGGCTCGCCGGTGTTTCCGCTGGGCTCGTTCAATCGCGGAGCGGACGGAGGCGCGGCGAAGCCCTACGAGATCACCGTCATCTCGCCGCTGCGGCGGAATTCCAATCCGCTCAGCATTTTCGACGTGGATGCGGCGGCGCAGCGGCAGCAGATGTACTGCGGCTGCATCGCGGCGGATGAAGTCATGCAGAAGCGTTTCGGGCTGGCATCGCTTGGCGCAAGCTGTGCGACGCGATTCCCGGCCGTGCCGGCCACGCGGCGTCACGCCGAGACAGCCGCTCTCACGCCGGCGACATGCCGCGACGACAGGGTCGAAAACCGGTAGGCTTGCCGCGCTTCGCTCCCGCCAATAAGAAACAAGGTAAGCGTCCCGTGAGCCAATTCCATCCCGATGCCTGGGTGACATTGATCGTTGTGCTTGGCCTCTTGGGATTGCTCGTGGCCACCTCGCTGCCCGCCGATCTTCTGATGTTGGGCGGGCTCACGGTTTTGCTGCTCACGGGCGTGCTGTCGGTGCAGGCAGCGTTCGCCGGTTTCGCCAACGACGGCATGCTGACAGTGGCGGTGTTATACATCGTCGTGGCCGGGCTTCGCGAAACCGGCGTCGTCTCGTGGATTGCGCACAGAATCTTCGGCCAGCCGAAAACCGTCACGGGCGCGCAAATGCGCATGATGTTGCCCGTGGCCGGCCTGTCCGCTTTTATGAACAACACGCCGCTCGTGGCCGCGATGCTGCCCGCCGTGACGGAGTGGGGCAAAAAATTCAATATTCCGCCCTCGAAGCTGCTGATGCCGCTCAGCTTCGCGACCATTCTCGGCGGCCTCTGCACGCTGATTGGCACGAGCACGAACGTAATCGCAGCCGGCCTCGTGCAGCGCTCGGTCGACGCGGGCGTGCTAGCCACGGGGATGAATTTCTTCACGCTGAGCTGGGTCGGCGTGCCGTGCGCATTGGCCGGTATCACGTACATGGCCATCGCGAGCCGTTGGCTGCTGCCGGTACGCCAGTCCACGTTGCGCGCGCCGGACGATCCGCGCGCGTACACCGTCGAGATGCGCGTCGCTCCAAAGGGCCCAATAGACGGCAAAACGATCGAACAAGCCGGCCTGCGTCACCTTAGCGACATGTATCTCGCGGAGATCGAGCGCAACGGTGAAGTGATCCCGGCCGTCGGCCCGCACATGCGCCTGTTGGGTGGTGACCAACTCGTCTTCGTCGGCGTGGTGGACTCGGTCGTCGAGCTCCAGCGGTTCCGCGGCCTTACCCCGGCGACGAACCAGATGTTCAAGCTGCATGGCCGCCGCAACGGCCGCACGTTGATCGAGGCCGTGGTATCCGACACGTGTCCGCTGCTCGGCAAAACGATTCGCGAAGGCCGGTTTCGCACGCAGTACAACGCAGTGGTGATTGCGGCCGCACGCAACGGCGAGCGGCTGCACCAGAAGATCGGCGACATCGTGCTGCAAACCGGCGACACACTGCTGCTCGAAGCGCGCCCATCGTTCGTGCAGCAGCAGCGTAACTCCCGCGACTTCTTCCTCGTGAGCTCGCTCGACGGCTCGACGCCGCCGCGCCACGAGCGCGCGCCGGTCGCGCTCTTGATTCTGGTCGGCATGGTGGTGCTCGCCACCGTGTTCGAGCAGTTGCCGTATTTCGTCGATCGCGGTTACAGCATGCTGCACGCCGCGCTGCTCGCGGGCGGTCTCATGCTTCTCACGGGATGTTGCTCCGCCGACAGCGTGCGCCGCACGGTGGACTGGCCCGTGCTGATCGTGATCGCAGCCACGCTCGGTATTGGTACCGCGCTGAGCACCACGGGCCTGTCAGCGGCATTCGCCGGCGGCCTCGTTTCCCTGGCCGGGCCGCAGCCGATTCACCAGCTCGTCGTGATCTATCTCGCGACGATGGTACTGACGGAAGTGCTGAGCAACACGACGGCCGTGGTGTTGACGTACCCGATTGCGGTCGCCACCGCGCAGCAACTCGGCGTAAATCCGCTGCCGTTCATCGTGGCGCTCACGATCGCCGCCTCGTGCGGCTTCGCGACTCCGATCGGCTATCAGACCAACTTGATGGTTTACGGCCCTGGCGGCTACAAGTTCACCGACTATCTGCGGTTCGGCATTCCGCTGAACCTCATCGTCTGCGCCGTCACGCTCGTCGTGACACCCATCGTCTATCCGTTCTGAACCGAGGCGATCGTCGGCCGCTATCGCGCCGTGCGCTTGAAGCTCACGGGCAAGCCGCCCTGCGAGCTGAACACCACGCCCGTGAGGCCGCCGTCGGGCTTCAGCTCACCCTGGAAGCTCCACGGGTCGATGTTCGGCAGGGTGAAGCTGACTGTTTTGTCCATGATTTTGAAGTTGCGCAAGGGCTTGTCGATCTTGCCTAAGTTCGTGCCGATCAGCTTGCCGTTCACGGTGCCGTCGCGGTTCTTCGTGAACTGAAGCTGGATATCGACGTCGATCGTCACGATGCGCGGCCGGCCCACCCACGTTCCCGCCAACGCGTCGGCGACACCGGCGCCCACCGTCACCGCGGGCTGTGCCGGCTCCGGCGTGGGGTGCGCGCGCTCGTAGCGGTTCGTCTTCGTGTAATTCGGAACGATCTGGTTGTCCTCGTGGCACGCGTATTCCGGCATCAGATAGCTCGGATCGTTGCGCATCGGGTAACGCACGGTGAACGAGCGCGTGAGCACCACCGGATCCTCGGTCTTGATCTCATATAAATAGGAGTCGTCGTTGAGACGCGTGATGCGCTCCGTCGTCTTCATTTGCTCGCTCATCGGGAAATGATTTCCCGGCGGCGAACCGGCGACGGCGAGATTCATCAGCGGGGGACCTTCGCGGTAGTTCGTGGTCTCGACGACGAGCGTGTCGCCTTCCCAGTGTCCGCGCGATTCACCCATCCACTGCTTGATCGCCGACGGAATCGGTGCGCGACCGTCCGTGTAGATGACACGCGCCTCGTGGATCATCTCGAGGCTGAAGACCACGACGCCCGGCGACTGCAAGATCTTGAAGCCGCCGTTGTAGTAGTAATGCATCATCGACGACGGCATGCCGCGCGTGATGCACCGATCCCAGCTGTCGAAATCCTGCGGCCCGTCGAATGTGAGGTCCTGCCCCGGTAACGCCCAGTCGCTGCGCATCAAGAGGCCGCGGCGTTTGCCCTCCGGCGTCAGAGCCGGCAGCAACCCGTCCGGCGGGTCGAAAATCAGATTCGTCTGCCGCTGCGGGATGCCGTTGTCGGTTGCACCAGCTTGCAGCGCGCCGCCGATGTTGCCTTGCTTGAACAGCTCACGGCTGCGATCGCCCGTCTTGTTCGCCGCTTCGACGCGCTGGTTGTATTCCTCTTCCGTGAGCCACTGCTTGTTCATGTCGCACGGCGGACTGGTCGGCCGGTAGCTGGTGCCGCAGCGCTCGAGCGGCATGAACGCCGTCTGCATCATATTCAATGTGGACTGGATGTCGGGCTCGCCCCACGGAGTCTTCGGGTGCTTCCAGCCCTTCGGCGTGGCGATGAAATGGTTGGCTTCGCTCGCCGCGCCGCGAATGGAATCGTTGATGTCCGCGTGCGCGGTCGCGACGAGAGCCACGACTCCGGCGCCGAGCAACAGCAATCGCGTCGTCACGGTAGTCGGGCGCATGCTCCTCCCCCAAACTGCGAACCACGTGCGTGGCGGTACGCTACTCTGGCCACCGAGCCTCGTCCATGGGTGAGGCCGCGGGCGCTACCGCCCTTGAATGATGTTGCCGAGCACGCCGAGCACGGAGCCTTCGTCCGTACGCCGGCCTGCCGGCCCCAGGTTCGCCATGATGCGGCCCGCGAGACGCGAGAACGGCAGGCTCTGCAACCACACGTGGCCGGGGCCGCGCAGCCGCGCGAAGAACACGCCCTCACCGCCGAAGATCATCGACTTCACGCCGCCGACCGTCTCGACGTCGTAGTCCACCGTCTGCGTGAGCGCCACGAGGCAACCCGTGTCCACGTGCAGCTCCTCGCCGGCTTTGAGCTCGCGCTCGATCAGCGTGCCGCCCGCGTGCACGAACACGAGGCCGTCGCCCTCGAGCTTCTGCATGATGAAACCTTCGCCGCCGAACAGGCCCGTGAGTATTCGCTTCTGAAAGGCGATGCCGATCGACACGCCCTTCGCCGCGGCGAGGTACGCGTCCTTCTGGCAGATGAGCTTTTGGCCGTAGTCGTCGAGGTCGAGCGCCAGAATCGTGCCGGGATACGGCGCCGCGAACGCGACCTTGGCCTTGCCGGCGCCTCGATGCGTGAACACGGTCATGAA
>PMCP01000176.1:16559-52487 GCA_003155415.1 Gammaproteobacteria bacterium
GAAGCCTGCAGGTCTCGCGTGAACGACATAGAATTTCAGCCCCTGCGCTGATGTTGCCCGGCAATGAGACCGACCCTCACTAGGATTTTTCTGGTCTGCGGTGTCCTTTCATCGCTTCACTACGTGCTTCTCAATATCTTCGTGCCGTTGCAGTGGCCGGAGTACAGCATCGTGGACCAAACAGTAAGCGAACTTTCCGCGATCGGAGCTCCGACGAGGTCATTATGGGTGGGGGCCGTCGTACCCTACGTTGTCTTGTTCGCCGCGTTCGGGTGGGGCGTCGTCAGATCGGCGGTTGGTAATCGCAGACTGCATATCGTTGGGGTCCTGATCCTCATCTATGCCGCCTTCAACCTTTACTGGCCGCCTATGCACCTGCGTGAAAGTCTGGCGGTGAGTGGGGGCACGTTGACCGATACGCTGCATCTCGTGTGGGCCGGGGTGACGGTCCTGCTGTTTGTCTTGATCATGGGATTCGGCGCGGCGGCCTTGGGGAAACGATTTCGCCTGTACACAATTGCGAGCCTGTTGACACTCCTCTCCTTCGGCATCTTGACGGCACTGGCCGCTCCGAGAGTGCAGGCGAACCTGCCGACTCCCTGGGCCGGGGTCTACGAGCGCATCAATACCGGCGTCTTCCTTCTGTGGATCGGGGTACTCGCCGCCGTGATCTTGCGCAACCGGAATATTCAAACTCCGGAAACCGACTCGCGGACCGCGGCTATGGAAGCTTGAAATGATTACCGTGCGGGGCCCGTGATGGATCGCGGGGTATCAGCCGGTACGCTACCGGTCGGCCAATGGATCGGCCCGTAATGCGGTACCGGCTGGCCGTATTCGAACGCCCCGAGATCGGGGGCCCGGCCGGTGAAACCGTCGGTGATGTTGGGCAACACGACCCCCTTGTCGATCGCTGCCGAGCCGCGCGCGAGAGTGAAATCGTAATCTTCCGGCTTCACGAGACGCTGCGGATCGTTCGGATCCGGCGCACTCACTTTGCGGAACACGTTGAAATCCACCAGCACGCTGTGCCTGTCCTGACCGCTCGCCGTCGAGTAGTCGCGAAGAGTAGTGAACGAGCGCTTCACCGTCTTGCCGAAATCAGCCGCGACCGCGAAGTCGGGTGAGTTCCAGCCGAAATTTTCCGCTACGCCGGGGTTCGGGCGAAAACCGTTGTAATCGGAGCTGGAGTAGTTCGTAAACGTCGAGAAATTGAAGACTGCTTCTTGCCAGTTGTCGCCGACGAATAGGTTGTTGCGGAAGTGGGCATTGCTCGCCGGGCCCATCAGGCGTCCCGCCCCGATGAAGGTGTTCTGATAGATCAGAACACCGCTTGGAGTATCGATCAGTTTGAGCGGACCGCCCGAGGTGCCGACGAAGGTGAGATTGCGATAGAAGTAGGCCGGCCCGCCGAAGATCGGCTGCGCACTCAGGGCGCCGGTTACCGAGTTCACGCACCGGTTGTTGAACACGCGGATGTTCTGCGCTGCACCGTCTGCCTCGATGCAGTTGTCGGCGATGTTGTAGATATCGTTGTTGTAGAAGTCATTCGCACTGGGATTCTTGTCGGGGTCGCTGCTCGGCGTGCCGTAGGTCGAGAAGTCGATGCCGTCGTGCCAGTTGGCCACATAGTTGTAGGCCACGACATGACCCTGACCGTACACCTTGATCGCGTACTCCGAGGTAATGGGCGCAGGGAAACCCGGGAATTTCGACCACACTTCCGGGCGGTAGTACCACGCGAGCAATTTGTTGGCGTCGTGGCGGCCGATGAGCACGTTGTCCACGATGTAGAAATCCTTGGAGCCGGCCCATTCATCCTGCACTACGCGGCCGACGTCCATCGCGCGCGAACGCACTAGGCTGAAGCCGCTGGCGCCGGCGATGGACTTCCAACCGAGGAGGAACGCGACAGTCGTGTTGCGTACCGTAATGCCCTCGAAGTAGTGGTAGTTCCCGGCAAGCAGATTGAACAGGTTGTTATTGCCGTCGCCGTCGAAAACAACTTCGCCGTCCCCTGCCCCTTTGATCACGATCGGCTTGTCCGGCGTACCGCTGGCGGTGAGGAAATACGTTCCGTCGAAGGGCGTGCCATACGACGCCGCGTTCGGATCGAACCCTGAATAGTCGAAACGCGCGTCTTTGTAGACGCCCGCGTGCATGAGGATCGTGTCCCCGGGTTCGACCCGAGGCGGATACGCAATGGAATGATCGGACTCGTCGGCACCGAGATAGTAAGCGGCCATGAGGCTGTAGAAGGCAGGCTCCTGCACTGCGCCTTTGTAGCCGGCGGGATACACGTGGAAGACACGGCCACCCGGGGCGGGAGCAGGCGCCTTGCGCGTATGGACCGACACGCTTTGTGCAAGCGTGCCGCTCGCGCCGTCCGGATCGCTTAAGACGAAACGGCACTCGTACTCGGTGTCCGGTTCGAGATTGAGAATGCTACCGGCAAACATGTTCGGCGCCGTGTAATCGTAGATGGAGGTTGCGCGCACGCCATAACGGCTTGGACCGGCGGCGTAACCGGTGACCCGCTCGCCCCCGATTCGAAGCATCGGCAGCGCGGCCTGCCAGTTGGTTTCGCCTTTTTTGCGATAGGCCACTTCGACGGACGCATTGCGATTGTCGTCTCCGTCAATGCGCCATTCGAAGCCCAGCGATAGCAGTGTCGGTCGCTCCACCGTGAACGCGTCGGCCGTGACGGCATTCGACGCTGCGGCGAACGTGCGCGTCGCGGATAGCAGCGCCAGGAGCGTGACGGCAAAAAACTTGTTCGACATCTTTCTATCCTTTCGGCGCGCTCTGACTCGCTGGATCGCAGACGGTCTCGCCTGCTTCTCGATTGTAGATGTCGGGCTCGCCCCAGGCCTCCCCAACCTGAGCGCAACAGACGCGACGGTACGCTACGCCGGCTTGGCGATAATAGAGGGAAACGCGGCCGAAAACGCCGGGTAGCCTCGACCGGCTTCGGATCAATCCTGGAAGTCAGCTCGCCGCGGCTTCCGCCTCGAGGAGATGCTCGCGCAGCAACTCGAATACCCGCTCGCCCGTGAGCTTGGCCGCGTCGAAGCCCGACTCGAGCTCGAAATGCTTGAACTCGTCGGACGCGATCGGCTGCTCCCCGACGTAAGCCATCGACCAGTCGCCAAAGCCGCGCCGTGCGGCGGGCTCGAAGGCGAGCACCGTCACGTGCGAGTGACGCGGATCGCATTGGATGCGCTCGAACGTGGACTGGATCGAATCGTGCGTGCCCTCGAGCACTTGTGCGAAACAGCCGGCGTTGAACATCAGCGCGCCGGTTACTCCGAGACGCGAGTTGTTGCGCCGCGCCGCAGCCAATATTTGCTCGATCTCTTTTCGCATCGGCGCGCCCGTTCCACGCAGCGCATTGCGGCTCAGGTAGACGAGCCGGTAGAGGTCATTTGCCGATGGCATAGGGGTGCTCCCGTAACTGGGCCTCGTGCGCTGCTATGAACTTCGTAACAGCGTCAAACGGCAAAGGGCGGCCGATGAGAAATCCTTGCGCCAACATGCAGCCGTGCCGCCCGAGATCCGCGAGCTGCTGCTCGGTCTCGACGCCTTCGGCGATCGTAGTCATCCCGAGGCTGTCGCCGAGGGCGAGGATGCCATGCACGAGCGCGCGCGAGCGCGCGCTCTGTTCGCCGCGAAGGAACGATTGATCGATCTTGATTTTCGAGAACGGAAATCGCGTCAAGTAGCCGAGCGACGAATACCCCGTGCCGAAGTCGTCCATNNCAACAGCGCGCCCTCGGTGATTTCCACCTCGAGCCGCTCGGCCGGCAGGCCACTGTCCGCGAGCGCTCCGCGCACCGCCTCGACGAGGTCGTTGCTCGCGAATTGAAGTGGCGACACGTTGACGGCTACGCTGTAGTCACCCGGCCACTGCATCGCATCGCGGCAAGCGGTACGCAGCGCCCATGCGCCCATCGCATCGATCTCGCCGATCTTCTCGGCTAGCGGAATGAACTCTGCGGGCGAAACCCAGCCCCGCTGCGGGTTGTGCCAGCGCATCAAAGCCTCGAAACCGCAGATCCGCTTGTCGCGTAAACGCATCTGCGGCTGATAGAACAACGAGAGTTCCTTGAGCGCCAGCGCGCGGCGCAAATGCACCTCGACCTCGCGCCGAGCGCGCGCTCGCTGCTCTAGTTCGGGCTCGAACGAGCGATAGCTCCCGCGGCCCGCGGCCTTCGCTTCGCGCAGTGCGAGATCCGCGTGCTTCAGCAAATCGTCCGAGCTCTCGGTGCCGCGACCGACGATCGCGATGCCGACGCTCACGTCGACGTTGATTTGCTCGCCCCGCGCGAGAAACGGTCGCGCGAGCAGTTCGACCAGACGCTCGGCAAGCGCTTGCGCGCCGGCCGGCTGCGCTACGCTCGTCTGCACGACGAGGAAATCGTCGCCGCCCAATCGGATCACCGCGTCGAAGCTGCGCACTACGGACCGGATGCGGTTCGCAACGAGCTTCAGCAACTCGTCGCCCGCGTCGTGGCCGAGGGATTCGTTGACCTGCTTGAAGCCGTCGAGATTCACCATCACGGCTGCAAGCGCCGGGCCGCCGTCCCCGTGCGGCACCCAGTTAGCCGCGATCTCCTCGAACAACCGCCGGTTGCCAAGACCGGTCAACGGATCGATCCGGTCGGCGCCGCGCGTCTCGAGCCAGGTGGTCGGCAGGTTCGACGCAGCATCGAGCACTGCGATGCGCATCACTTTTCGGCGCGCAGACAGATGCAGCAAGAGCGGCGCACCGCGCGGGGGACGCAAGTACAACGTCGTCGCCGCTTGGTCCGCGAGCAGCACAGCGAGCTCGGCCGGCGTCATGGTGGAGGACGCCGCAAGGCGGCTCACCAGCGAGTCCTGGGTTCCGGCGGCCCCATCGATGCCGAGGAGCTGCTGGAATGCGGGATTGGCGTGAATCAGGGAACCGTTCGCGTCGAGAACCGCGAGCCCGATGGCGGCGTCCTCGGCGGCAAGATCAAAAGGGGTCGCTGCGGCGGGCGCTGCCGACCGGACCGCTTCGCGCGGATCGATAGTGAATTGCGGCGATGTCATCCCTGAGCTTTCGCGAAAACGCGTTATCCGATGGCGGTGGCCTAGCGGAACTCACCTAGGCTGTATCGCCAGGGGCGCGGGATTCTTTAAGACTTAAGTTACCCTTAAGGGAATATGACCGCGAAAAACGCACTGACAACGGCTCCCCCGTACCCGGTCGAACAGGCGCTCAAGCGCCTGGGCGCGAACCTACGCACCGCCCGACTGCGCCGGAACCTGACGATCAAGGACATCGCACAGAAGATCGGCACAGGGCCCAAGCCCGTTTCGGACGCCGAGAAGGGAAAAGCCTCCACAAGTGCCGCCGTCTACATGGCGCTGCTGTGGGCCTACGACCTGCTGGCGCCGATGGAAACGGTCGCCGACCCGGGCTCGGATCGCGAAGGATTCGCACGGTCGGCGCAGCGTGAGCGAGCACGCACTAAGAGCCCAACGGAGCTCGACAGTGACTTCTGAGTGCGTCGTCTATATCGCCCTGCCGCCCGCTCCGAAACGCACATTCAACCGGACGATGGACCTGTCGCGATCCAGGACGCCTCGTGGTAGAGTTCTCGTCGCTTTACCAAGTGGTTATCGATAAGGATTTCGTATGACTACGCTCACGGTATCTTCCAAATTCCAAATCGTCATTCCCGCGCGCATCCGTGAATCGTTAGGCATCAAGCCGGGGGAAAAACTGCACGCCATCGAGTATCGCGGCAGAATAGAACTGGTGCCGATCCGGCGTACGAAGGCCGCGCGGGGCTCACTTAAGGGCATCGACACCGACGTACCGCGCGACGCCGACCGGGCATGAACGTAGTCGATTCGTCGGCATGGCTGGAGTATTTCGCCGACGGCCCCAATGCCTCCGCATTTGCAAAGCCCATCCAGACTGTGGCTACGTTGTTGGTTCCATCGTTATCGCTATTCGAGGTATTCAAGCGCGTCTGCCAGCAGCGGGACGAGGACGAAGCGCTGCGCGCCATCGCCGTGATGGAGCAAGGCAAAGTCGTGGACCTGGACCGAGCCACCGCACTTGAAGCGGCGCGTCTCTCCCTGCTCCATCGCATTCCGATGGCGGACAGCATCATGCTCGCGACGGCACAACGCCACGGCGCGACTCTCTGGACCCAGGATTCCGACTTCGCCGGCGTGCAGGGAGTCCGGTACTTCGCGAAGCGCGGATAATCTGCGGCGCGACCGCCAGAGCCGGGCCTGCCGGGCGCGCCGGCTTGGCGATAGTCGCGGGAAACGCCCTTGGACTCACTGCCAGATCGGCATGACTGATATACAATTCCGGCCCCGGCGGTGATGTAGCTCAGATGGTTTAGAGCGGCGGATTCATAACCCGCAGGTCGGTGGTTCGATTCCACCCATCACCACCACACCAACCCCGCTGCGTTGCCCTTTGGGCTGCCGTACACTTCAGCCCATCTCGCAGGGGGAGACAAGAATGAGAACGGCCGTCGTCGCAGTCGCGCTGCTCCTTTGTTATCCGGCGGCCTTCGCGCAACGGCCTACCGATCCCGCCCTGCTCGTTCCCGCCGTCGCCCCGGCGCTGACCTACGTGCCCGCGCCGAAGGCTTTCGATCTGCCGGCCGGCATGACGATGGGCCCGCCCGCCAGCGTCGCCTTCGACTCGCACGGCCACATGTTCGTGCTGACGCGCGGCGACAAGACGTTCTTCGAGTTCGACAAGAACGGCACGTTCATCCGCGCGTTCGGCGACAAGCTCTTCACGCGTTCGCACGGGCTGCGGATCGATCGCGACGACAATCTCTGGGCCACCGACGTCGGCGCGCACATCGTCGTGAAGTTCAATCCGCGTGGCGACGTGCTGCTCACGCTCGGCACGAAAGGCGAAGCCGGCGAATGGAACGAGGCGGCGGGCTCGCACAAATTCAACCAACCGAACGACATTGCGATCGGCGCCAACGGCGACGTGTTCGTCGTGCAAGGCCACACGCCCGGCCCGAACGGTGACGCGCGCGTGCTGAAGTTCGACAAGAACGGCCGCTTCATCAAGTCGTGGGGCGGCAAGGGCTCGGGTCCGGGGCAGTTCCAGGTCGCGCACGGCATCGACATCGACCACAAAGGCCGGCTGTGGGTCGCGGATCGCGAGAATCAGCGCGTCGAGATCTTCACTACCGACGGCACGTTCGTGCGCGAGATCAAGTACGCGGGGTTGCCGTGCGGATTCAAGATCGGCCGCCGCTCGATCTTCATGGTCAACGGCTACGCGGGCCAACTCCTCGAGCTCGACCTCGACGGCAAGGTGGTTGCCGCGTTGGGCAAACCCGGCACAGGCTTGGGCGAGTTCGGCGAAGCGCACATGGTCGCCGTGAGCCCGAAGGGCGATATCTACGTCGCCGACACGGTGAACGCGACACTTACGAAGTTCGTCAAGCGGTAGCGCAGCGCCGGTAGCGGCTGAGCGCCCCGCGAACGGGGCGCCTCAGCGCGAAAGCTTCTTGTCCGGATTCGCTTAGGGCGAGACCACGCGCACGGCAATCAGCCACTTCCCACCGATCTTCACGACCTCGTCGCGCTCCATGCCCACGGTCGCCACCCGCGGCGGTTGCGTGCCGAGCAGCGCCATGTAGTAGCCGTTGATGACCGCGCGGGTTTCGTTGACGAATTCGATGTTCATGTTCGTAACGGACTGATACGTCGGCGTTACGGGCTTGCCCGGCTCCGTGTTCTTCTCGCGCGCAGCCTTGACGCCCGCGATCAGCGCGCGAATTCCCTCGCGCCCTTTCGCGTTACCGAACTGCGCATCCTCGGTGAACACGGCCACGTACGCATCGACGTCGAGCGTGTCGAGCGCACGCTCATAGCGCCACATCAGCGCCTGGATCTCGGCACGGTCGTTGGCCTCACGCGCCCACTTGTTTTTGTCCGCAGCGGACACGGGTGCCGCGACAACGGTAACGAGCGCGGCGATCACGAACAGATGCGGGAGCTTGTACACGGCGTCCTTTCCTCGAAGGGTGATGGGGCCGCCATGATAATCGAGAGGTCGTCTCGCGAGCCGCACGATCGGACGCAAGTGAAACCGAGCTAGTCGTTCAGCTGCGGGATGTCCTTCGCGGCCTTCGGCGCCGGCAATGTCGCGAGATATTCGCGCACGTCGGCGAGATCGTCGTCGGGGAGAATGCGCGGCGACCACGCCGGCATGCCGCTCGTCACGGACCAGCCTGGCGTGCCGTTGCGCACCCACACCTGAAACGCGGCGAACGGAATCGTGTTCGGCGCGAGCACTGCGCCGGCTCCGCCCTGTCCCACGGTGCCGTGGCACGCGAAACAGCCGAGCTTCAGAAATACTTCGCGGCCGTGCGCAGCGGACGGGCGATGAGTGCTTGCCGTTTGCTGCGCCACCGCCGAGACACCGCAACCGAGAAAGGCCATCGCGATCAACCAGCGTTTCATTGCGATGTCTCCTGTTATCGCGGTTGCGTCACGACGTCGATGAGGTACGGCTCACCGCGTTTGACGACGGCTAGGCCGCGCTTGATCGCAGCGGCGAGATCCTTCGGATCCGTGATCGGTCCCGACGACCCCACGCCCATGCTGGCCGCCATCTTCGCGAAGTCGATGTCCGGGCCGGCGAGGCCGAAGCCCGTATTTGTGAGCTCCACGCCGCGGCCGCGCGACAGCGCCTCGCGCTGGAACCACATGACTTCCTGGTGATACGCGCGATTATTCTGCATCACCATCAGGATCGGGATCTGATGCCGCGCCGCGGTCCACAGCGCGCCCGGCGCCACCATGAGATCGCCGTCCGGCTGGATCGACACGCTGATGCGACCGTGCTTCTTGTTCGCGAGCGCAGCGCCTACCGATGCCGGCGCGTGATACCCCACGCCTTCACCCCCCGCGCGGCCGATGTACTGGTAGTGCTTCGTCATGTCCCAGAGCCGCATGGGCCAGTTGACCCAGCCCGTCACGTACGACCAGTCCTCGGTCTTGAGCGCAGCCCAGAGCTCCATCGAAAGGCGCGCGGTGCTCACGGGGCTCGCGTCCCAGCCGTTCGCCGCTTCGGCTTTCGTGCGCTCGAACGCTTGCGCATGCGCGGTGGCGAGCTTATCGCCGCGCTGGCGAAACACTTCGCGCCGATTGGCCGTGGTCTGGCGTTTTATTTCCTCGATCAGCGCCGGCAGCGTAGCCTCGGCATCGGCCGCGACCGCGAGATCCACTTCGGCGTAGCGCATGAAGTCCTGGTAGTTGCTGCGCTGGAACAAGTGCCCGGAGCTCACGCTGATGACCTTCGCGTTGCGCTGGTGAGCCGCGCGCGTCTGGTTCGAGATGTCGCCGGGCTCGAGCGCAAGCACGATGTCGGCCGAAGCCGCATTACCGCCCGCGAGCGGATGGCGGTTCGGGAAATTCATGCGCTGGCGCGTGTCGACGACGTTGCACTGCAGCGCCTCGGCAAGCTCGATCATGTGTTGAAGCCCGGCGGGCGTGCGCGCGGCGCGCCCCGCGATGATCGTCGGGCTCTCGGCCGCGACGAGCAGCTTCGCGATTTCCGCCACGGCGGCCGAATCGCCGGACGGCGCGCTCGGCACGGCGACTTTCGGCACCCGCAGATTGCTCGGCACCGGCTCGTCCTGCATGTGATCGTCGACGACGATGGCCACAGGCCCGTACGGCGGCGTCATCGCGATCTTGTACGCGCGCGCGGCCGACTCCGCGAAATGCGTGATCGATGCCGGGTTGTCGTCCCACTTCGTGATGTCGCGGATCAGCGCCGCCGGATCCTGTGCGCTGTGCACCCAGTACACGTCGCCGTTGCGCTGCGCCGCGTCGTTCGTATTGCCGAGCACCAGGTACACGGGCACGCGGTCGCACCACGCGTCGTACACCGCCATCACGGCGTGCTGCACACCCACGGTGGCGTGCGCGCACACGAGCACGGGTTTGCCCTCGATCTTCGCGTAGCCGTTCGCCATGGCCACCGAGATTTCTTCGTGCGTGCAAGCAATCGCCTCGGGACTCTTGTTGCCCGCGTAATTCAGCACGGACTCGTGGATGCCGATGAAGCTCGACGCGCACATCGAGAACATGTACTCCATGCCGAACGACTTGAAGATGTCGACCATGTAGTCCGACGCGGGGCGTGTGTTGGCCTGCACGCTCGGCTCTACGATGGGCTTCACCGTTTCCTGCGCGCTCGCGACCGACGCCTGCTGCGCCAGCACGACGGCGGCGCCCGTGGCGGCGCCGGCGATGAACGCGCGGCGGTTGACGGCGGAATCTTTCGGTTCGTCTTTGTTATCCATGTGGGCTCCGAACTTCTGGGGCGAACACATCCAAATAGCTCGTATACAGCGACGCGAAAAACAACGCCGCCACACCGATGCCGGCGAGCATTATCGGCAACGCGCTCACGAGCAAGAGCATCACGCCGAGATGCAGCACTGATACCACGAGCAATGGAAGGCAAGACACGGCCACGAGGCCGAGCGTGGCGAGTTGCCAGACCAGGAACGGCAGCATGTTGGTTAGACACGCAGTGAAACTGGCGGACATGGCTGCGCCGACATCGACCCCGCGCAACGCGATCAGCGGCACGGCAAACCACACCGCCATGTAGAACGGCAGGCTCAACGCGATCACCACGAGCGCAGCCAGCAACATCCGCACGAACATGTCCGCCATCTGATCTGGCGCCGGCGGAATACCGCTCATCATCGGGCCCAGCGCCGATGGCCCGACGATCGCCGCACCGATGATCAGCATGACGAGGCCGGCAATGACCGACACGCCGCCGAGCATCACAAGCTTGCCGGTGTGGCGTTCGAAACCGGCGAATAGATGATCGACCTTCAGGGGCTCGCCACGATGCAGCGCATCGCAACCCAGGATCAGGCCGGCTTCGATCACGGGCGTAAGAAGCCCCGCCACGATCGTGCCAACGAACGGCACCAGGCTCGCCACCATGGCCAACGCCATGAACGCGAGGACGAGCCCGGCGAACAGCGGCCGATAACCCGCCGTCAACGCCCACGCCTCGACGATCCACTGCCAGCCGCGGCCGGCCGGCACGCTGCGTGCGGCGACGACCGGACCGGCGCTCGTCGGCATCCCGCGGCTAGCGCTTGGCGTCGGGCACGAGCATTCGAATCATGCCGTCCTGGCGCGACGTGAGGAATAGCTCGCCGTCGCGGCTCTGCGAGATGTGCAGGTCGGTGCGTGTCAGCGACTTGCCCATCGTGCCTTCGACCAGCTCGCGGAACGACGTGTACACGCGCGCGCCCGAGGCCGTGCGCACGTACAGCTGAACTTCCTCCACCGGCGCAACCGTGGCCGGCACGCCGTCGTCAGCCGCCTTCATCGCGGCGATGTCCGAGACGAAGATTCGGCCGCGATTCACGTCGCCGAATACAAACTTGCCTTGCAGCTGCTGGATCTTGCCGTGGTACGCGAACCCGGCGCTCACCGCCACGCCGTCGCCGTGGTCGAACATCGCCACGGGATACGTGAACGCATCCTTGTTCTTGCCGTGCAGCACGTCGTCCGGCAATGCAAATACTTGGTCGAGGTCACCCCCGCGGTAACGGCCATTCTCGAACGTGCCTTCGCGCGCCATCCAGCCGTAGTTCAGGCCCTCATGGATGATGTTGATCTCTTCGATGTTGCTCATGCCGATGTCGGCGCCGTACATCGTGCCGTCGGTCAGGTCCCACGAGATGCGGTGCGTGTTGCGCAAGCCGTACGCATAGATCTCGCCGAGCGTGTTCGGGTCGTTGTCTGCCGCGAATTTGTTGATGGCGGGAATCGTGTAGTCACCGAGGCCTTTCGTGCCTTTCGACTCGGACGGGCTACGCGGATCGATGCGCAGTATTGCCGTGATGATCGAGTCGAGACGCTGTGTCTGCGAAGCGTTGCTCGAGTTCGGTCCGCCGCCGTTGCTGAAGCCGAAATCGCTGCCGCTCGTGTACAGCAGACCGTAGTCCGGCGATCCCGGTTTCGCCGTGGGATTGAAGCCGACGAAGCCGAGCGGATGACTCGAGTTCGTAACGACATGCGCCGCGCGGAACAGCTCGCGCCGCGTGCCGCTGAACGTGTTCGCCTTCGGATCTGTGGCATGCCATTCCGTGATCACGTTGTGATACGTGACGTCTTTCGGCCCGAAGCCAGGCGGAATGAAGTTCAGCTTGCCCGGATTGCCGGCCGCGCGCTCGAGATGCACGGTGTAGAAGAGCCCGTTCTTCGCGAAGTCCGGGTGGAAGTCGAAGCCGATGAAGCCGCTCTCGAGCCGCGCGTAGAACGACAGCGGGAACGCGGCGCCCACGTCGGCGTACACGCTCGTCTTGTCGCCGTTCACCAGGTACAGGAAGCCGCGCGAGTCGTTCGCGAAGCGCCGGCCGTCGGGCAGCTCGTGCACGAAGCTCACGCGCGACCAGCCACTCGGGTTCACGTCTTGGTCCGCGGGTCGCACGCCGCGCGTGTCGGGCAAACGCACGACGTCTTTGATCTCTACGCTGAGTCCCTTCTTCTCGACGTTCGGCAGCGGGTCTTTGACCTGTGCAGCGCACGTGCCCGCGAGCAACGCGAAGGCGGCCGCGATCGACCACGAAGTCCGGTGCATGATTTCCCCCAGTCGCTGGTTTTCCCATTCTGGGCCGAACGGCCCGCGCTTGGCCAGCGCTGAGTGCTACAGCTCGTCGCCGTCGAGACTGCCCCGTTCGGCTGTGACGCCGAAGCGCTCGCCCTCCTGCCGCGGCGTGGCCACGGCGCAGGTAAGGTCGTGCGTGAAGAACAGGCGCACGCCGCGCGCGATCTTGTCCGTCAGGAACCGCCGCTTCTCGTCGATGAGCCGTTCCGGGTAGCGGTCGTAGCCCATCGTCACGGGCAGATGTACCCACGGCCGCCCGGGAATCAGATCCGCGCAAAAAACGACGCCGCCGTCACCGCCCACCGTTGCAAGTGCCAACCCCGGCGTGTGGCCGTCGCTGTACTCGAAGCGTACGCGCGAGCCGAGGCTCGTCACTTCTGGTCCGTCCGCGATCTCGAGCCGCCCGCTCGCACGCAGCAGCTCCGGCAACTCGGGAATGAACGACGCGCGGTCGCGCGGATGCGGCGCAAGTGCACGCTCCCACGCGGTTCTGCTCACGACGAACCGCGCGTTCGGGAACAGCAGCCGCGGCGGCTGCCCTTCCTCGAACGCCGAAAGCAATCCGCCCGCATGATCGAAGTGCAGATGGCTCAGCACGACGAAGTCGACGTCCTCGTGCCGCAGGCCGCGCTCGCTAAGCGAACGCAGCAACACGTGCTCGTCCTCGAGCACGCCGAATCGCGCTTTCAGCTTCGGGTTGAAGAACGCGCCGATGCCGGTCTCGAACAGCACGGTGGCGCCGTCCACATCTTCGGCGAGCAGGCAGCGGCACGCGAACTCGAGTCGATTCTCTGCGTCCGGAACCAGCCACTGTTGCCACAGCGCGCGCGGCACGTTGCCGAACATCGCGCCGCCGTCGAGGCGCTGGCGGTTACCTTCCAGCGACCACAACCGCATCGGGCGTCTCCTCGAGCGCAGCGCCTGCGGCGCCGAACTGCAGCTCCGCGAGCCGCGCGTACAGCGGGCTTGCCGTGAGCAGCTGCGTGTGGCTGCCGTTCGCGACGATGCGGCCGTGATTGATCACGACGATGCGATCGGCCTTCTGCACCGTGGCCAAGCGATGCGCAATGATGATCGTCGTGCGCTCGCGCATGAGTTTTTCGAGTGCTTGCTGCACGAGCAGCTCGCTCGCGGCGTCGAGCGAGCTCGTGGCTTCGTCGAGCAACAGAATCGGCGGGTTCTTCAAGATCGCGCGCGCAATGGCGATGCGCTGGCGCTGGCCACCGGAGAGCCGCATGCCGCGCTCGCCCAAAAACGTGTCGTAGCCTTCCGGCAGCTCGCGCAGGAACTCATCGGCTTCGGCGGCGCGCGCGGCGGCCTCGATCTCGGCATCCGTCGCTTCAGGCCGGCCGTAGCGAATGTTCTCGCGCGCCGACGCGCCGAACAGCACTGTGTCTTGCGGCACGAGGCCGATCAGCTTGCGCACTTGCTCGGGCACCGCCTGCGCAATGTCCACGCCGTCGATCAAGAGGCGGCCGGAACCGGGATCGTAGAACCGCAACAGCAACTGGAACGTGGTGCTCTTACCCGCGCCCGACGGGCCGACGAACGCCACGGTTTCGCCGGGCTCGATCGTCAGCGTGAAATCCTCGAGCGCCGCGGCTTCGGGCCGCGACGGATACCGAAACTTCACATGCTCGAACTGGATGCGGCCGCGGCTTGGGCTCGGCAGAGGCACGGGCACGGGCGGCGCTTTGATGTTGGGTTCGGCGGACGCGAGCTCGACGAGTCGTTCCATCGCGCCAGCGGCGCGCTGCACTTCGCCCCACATCTCCGACAGCGACGCGGCCGACACACCCATGTACCCGGCGTATAACAGGAACTGGCTCAGGAGGCCGAACGTGAGCGTGCCCGCCAACACTTGATGCGCGCCGATCCACAACACGAGCGTGATCGCGCTGAACACGAGCGTCGTCGCGAGCGCCGTAAGCCAGCCGCGAATGCGAATGCGCGCGACGGCCACGCCGAACGAATGCGCCACGGCCTCACTGAAACGGCGCGTCTGCAACGCTTCGAGCGTGAACGCCTGCACCGTTTGCACCGCATTGATCGTTTCGCCCGCGAGAGCGCTCGCGTCGGCCACGCGATCCTGCGAATCGCGCGACAGGGTGCGCACGCGCCGGCCGAGCATCAGGAGCGGGCCGACGATCAGCGGCATCAGCACCACGATCATCAGCGTGAGCATCGGGCTCGTCGCCACGAGCATGATGAGCGAGCCGATCAGCGTGAGCGCCGATCGCAGGGAGATCGAGATGCCGACACCCGAGATGGATTGCACGAGGGTGGTGTCGGCCGTGAGCCGCGACAGCACTTCACCCGTGCGCGTAACCTCGAAGAACGTCGGGTCCATGCGAATGACTTTCGCGTACACGGCGTTGCGCATGTCGGCCACGACGCGCTCGCCGAGCCAGCTCACGAGGTAGAAGCGCAGCGCCGCGAACGCGCCGAAGATCACGGCCGCGGCCAGGAAGGCGATGAAGTAGCGATTGATCGTGGCCGCATCACGTACCGCGAGACCTTCGTCGATGAGGTAGCGCAAGGCCACTGGCAGCGCGAGCTGCGCCGCCGCCGCGACGACGAGCGAGCCGAGCGCCACGGCGAGCACGCGCCAATGCGGTGCGAGATACGGCGCCAGCGCGCGCAGGGGTTTCAGGGACTTGCCCTTGGGGCGGTCGGCGGGGTTATCGGCCATCGTGCAAGCCTAACGGCAACGGCCGCGCCGTCAACTGCTCCGTCCAAAATGCGATACTGAGCAGGGTTCTCGAAATCCGAGCGAAACGCATGCGCAACATCGGCCTCACGGTTCTGCTGCTCGGGTGCAGCAACGTCTTCATGACGTTCGCCTGGTACGCGCATCTGAAAGAGATGAGCCAGCGGCCGTGGGTGATTGCGGCACTCGTGAGCTGGGGCATCGCGTTCTTCGAGTACATGCTGCAGGTGCCCGGCAACCGCATCGGTTACACGGTGCTCTCGGTCGGGCAACTGAAACTGCTACAGGAAGTCATCACGCTGATGGTGTTCGTGCCGTTCGCAGTGTTCTATCTCAAGGAACCGCTGAAGCTCGACTATCTCTGGGCCGCGCTGTGCGTGCTCGGCGCCGTCTACTTCGTGTTCCGCAGCAAGCTCGCCGGCGCATGAACGAGCCACTCGCCGCCGAGCTGATTGCGCTGCGCGAACGCGATCTCACGATGCGCGCGGAGCTCGCGAGCGATGGCTCGCTGTTCGACGGTTACCACCCGCGCATGGAGATCGTGCATCGCGCGAACGCCGCGCGCCTGCGCGAAATCATCGCCGAGCACGGCTGGCCCGGCACACCGCTCGTCGGCATGCGCGGCGCGGAGGCGGCATTTCTGATTGCGCAGCACGCGATCAGTGAACCGCCGTTCATGCGTCGCTGTCGTGAGTTGCTTTCCGTCACCGTAGCAGCCGGAGCGGCGCCCGCGTGGCAGCTCGCGTATCTCGACGATCGAATCAACGTTTCGGAAGACCGCCCGCAACGTTACGGCACGCAGCTGCGACCCGGCGCCGACGGCCGCCTCGAACCTTGCCCGCTCGCAGAGCCCGAGAATGTCGAGCGGCTGCGGCGCGACGTCGGCCTGCCGCCGCTTGCCGAGATTCTCGCGAAAGCACAACCCGATCCGCCGCGCCCAGGCGACCCGGCCGCGAAAGCCGCTGCCGAGCTCGAGTGGCGCCGCAAGGTCGGCTGGATCGCCTGAGAAAGAAGCGCGTTAGGGCGCGCGGCCCCCGGGCGCGGAGTCGGCAAGAGCCCGCACGTGCGTGAGCAGCAAGAGCCCCAGCACCGATGAGTGCCAATCCGAGTGACCCGGCCGAGTAGGAGACTGCCCCCAGCCACCGTCAGAATTTTGCTTCGAGATGACGTTGCCGACAAACGCGTCATCCACGAGCGCGCCCTGCCCCGCCAGGTACAAGAACGCTGCGGCCTCCAGCGTGAGATCGGTCACGGCGGCCGGGTCGGCGTGAATCATGGCGGCGTTGGCTTTGTACACGTCGTCGTCAAACCCATCGCGCACGGCCAGCTTGCAATGGTTTTCGTGAATCCAGAACACCGCCAACAAGACGTGGGGGAAATAGTAGCCGCCCATGTTGAAAGCATTGGTGAGCGCATCGGCGAAAGTCGGCGGCAAACCCAGTTGATCGCAATAGAGCGCCGACACAGTGATGCGATCGGAGGGATGTACCACCGACGCCCAATCTTCCGCCTGAATCGGATTGTTGCGATCGGCTATGCGCCGCAGTACGCGCCGCACGGGGGCCTGTTGCGGCTGTTCGACGAGGATCTCGTCGTAGCGTTGCAGCGCGTCGGCGAACTCAGGTGTGCCGAAACGGCCGTGCATCCACTTGAGCCACAGCAGCGCATCCGGATCACGCGAGCCCTCGAAAAACTTGATCGCTTTCGACACTGCGGCATGCGAATCATGCCGGTTCGATAAGCCGCAGCCGGCTAGAAGAGCCACCACTGCGCACAGAGCCACCAGCATCCGCATCGAGTTGCTCGGCTCAGCGTCGCTTGGATTCAGTCTCCTGATCAGCGGCGGCGCGGCTCGTGGTAAGCGACGTCGAAGTTGTCGCGGTTCGGCATGACGACCTTCGGCAGCGTCGTCGCGTTCATGACATCCGTTTCGCCCACCACGCCGTTCAGAAACAGCAGGTAGGCCGTCAACGAATAGATCTCGTCGGGCGTAAGCGACTGCGGCTGCGGCCACGGCATCGCGCGGCGAATGTAGTCGAACAGCGTCGTCGCGTATGGCCAATAGCTGCCGACCGTGCGCACCGGCGCCGCATCGTGCAGCGTGCCGTTGCCGCCGACGAGCTGATCGCTCGGTTTGCCCACGCCCTTCTCGCCGTGGCACGCGATGCACTTCGTGTTGTACACGCTGGCACCCGCGCTCGCGTTACCGGAGCCCTGCGGCAACCCGGCGCCGCTGGGGCCGATGCTGATGTCCCACGCGGCAACGTCGGCCGGCGATACGGGCACGCCAAGGTGCGGCCCTTCCTGCGCGACAGCCCCTGCGCTGGCGAACAGCACAAACGCTGCGACCATCGGCTTACACGTAGACATTGCCGATCTCCCCCGCTGCCGTGACATTCCAGCTTTGGATCGCGTTGTAGTGATAGCGGTAATTCGGACCGCGGTCGGCCATGAGCTTCGCGCGCGTCGGCTGCACGTTGCCGGCCTCGTCAGTCGCTCGGCTCATGAGCACGCTCGGGCTGCCGTCCCAACGCCACGGCAGTCGGAAGCGCGCGATCGCTTTCGACAGCACAGGCTCGTCGAGCTTCGCCTGTGCCCAGGTTTTGCCGCGGTCGGCAGAGACGTCGACGCGACGGATCTTGCCGGTGCCGGACCACGCGACGCCGGAGATCTGGTACAGGCCCGCGCCTTGCATCTTCTGCGTGCCCGAAGGCGACGTGATGACGGATTTCACGCCCATCGGAAACGTGAACATTTCCGCACGGCCGTTCGGCAGGAGATCCGTATACTTCGACGTCTCGTCCTTCGTCATCGTGGGCTCGGCCGTGATCTTGATGCGCCGCAACCACTTCACGTTCATGTTGCCTTCGTAGCCCGGCAAGAACAGCCGCACGGGGTAGCCGTTCGACGGCCTGATGCGCTCGCCGTTCTGGTAGAGCGCAAGGATCGCGTCGTCGTAGGCCTTCGCGAGCGGCACGCTGCGGCTCATGCCAGCCGCGTCCGCGCCTTCGGCGAGCAGCCACTTGCCTTCGGGTTTCACGCCCGCTTCCTGCAGCAGGATCGACAGCGGCACGCCAGTCCAATTCGCACAGGACACGAGGCCGTGCAACCCACCCGCGCCCTGCTGTGCGGGCTCGGGCGTATTCATGCCCGCGCTATTGCCCGAGCATTCGAGAAATTGAATACGCGACACGAGCGGATAGCGCGACAGCGCGTCGAGGCTGAACACGAGCGGCCGCTCCACGAGCCCGTGGATCAGCACCCGGTGCTGCTCAGGATCGATGTCGGGCACACCGTTGTGGTGGCGCTCGAAATGCAGCGGGTTCGGCGTAATGATGCCTTCGAGATACTCGAGCGGCGTGCGTGAGCCACCGGTGCCCGGCGTGGGCGGTGCTCCGTTCGTGATGCGCTGCACTTTCGATTCGAAGCGCGAGCGCTCGCCGTAGCCGCTGGCCGGCACGCCCGGTGTCTTCATCGTCGCGGGCACTTCGAGCGGCGCGGCGGACGCGTTGCGCGCCGTCATCAGCGCCACGCCGCTGCCGAGCACCGCGGCGCCCTGCGTCAGGAACAGGCGGCGGTGCAACAGGCCGTTGCCGGCGACGGGCTCGAGCGCGTCAGAGGATAGGTCTTTCTTCATTTCACTTTCCTGCAGGTATCGATGGCGCTGGGCCTATGCCTTTGATCTCGACGATGGCCTCGACGTCTTTCGCACCGTCGAAATGCACGGCGCCGGCCGGGTGGATCATGTAACTGCCGGCGGTAAGCGGCACTGTCTTGCTCTTATCGCCGTCGGCGCTGGTGCCGGCCCACCACGTGCCGGAGATGACGGTGACGTAGCGATCGGTGGGGTGATAGTGCGGCTTCGACATGACACCGGGNNCCCTCGGCGTTGTGCTGCCACACGAGCTCGTCGGGCTTCAGGATCGTGAAACCCTTCGCGTCGACCGCCGCAAAGCTGCTTGGCGTCATCGACGCGAGCACGCACATAGACGCCGCGCCGAGCAACGAAGGCCATCGGTAACGATTCATTCTTCCCCCTTGAGACGGCGTCATCGGACGCGCCGCTTTCGTGTCCCACGCTACCTGTCCCCACCGAGGGTGGCAAGGTCCGCTGCCGTCTCGTCCTCGATGGGCACGATCCAACGAGGGGCGCGCTGCGTACAATCGAGCCGTGGGTATCAAATTTCGGAACTGGAACCTGCGCAAGGCGTGGTCCCTCGCGGGGCTCGGGCTTCTCGTCGTGGTCGGCGCAGTCCTCTGGCGTCAGTGGCAAGGGCCCGTGATGCCGGCGTATCGGCTCGAGACGCGCCCGCTCGTCCAAACCGTCATCGCCACCGGCCGAGTGGTCACGCCGACGCGCGTGCAGGTCGGCAGCGAGATCACGGCCGTTGTGCTCGAGCGCCGCGTCCAGGAAGGCGACGTGGTCGCGGTCGGCGACGTGCTCGTAGTGCTGCGCGCCGACGACCTCGCGGCCCGTGCACGCGAAGCACAAGCCAACCTCCAGCAACTGGAGCGTGCCGCGCGCCCACAGGCGCAAGCCGCCCTTCGCGAGGCCGACGCGCAGCTCGTGCAAGCGGCGCGGGAACTGCAACGCCGGCGCGAGCTGTTCGATCGCCAGCTGATCGCGCGTGAATCGTTGGAGCAAGCCGAGCAGGCCGAGATCGTGGCGCGCGCTGCCGCCGATACGGCGCGCGTGCAGCTCGCCCGCCTGGCGCTCGGCGACGCCGACGAAGCCGTGCTACGCGAGCGGCTCGCCGCCGCGCAGGCCGCCCTTGCCAGGACCGAGATACGCGCGGGCGTCGCCGGCACCGTGCTCTCGCGCAACGCCGAGCCCGGCGACCTCGTGCAACCGGGCAAAGTCCTGTTCGAGATCGCGCGCGCCGGCGGTACCGAGATCCTCGTGCCGCTCGACGAGAAGAACCTCGGTGCGGTCGCACTCGACCAGACGGCGCAGTGCATTGCGGACGCCTATCCGAACGACGTGTTCATGGCACGTGTGAGCCTGATCGCGCCAAAGATCGATCCGCTGCGCGGCACGGTCGACGTCCGCCTTAGCGTAAACCCGATGCCGGCGTTCCTGCGCGAGGACATGACCGTGTCCGTCAACATCGAAGCGGCGCGCCGCGACAGCGCGCTCGCGATTTCGAACGATGCACTGCTCCTCGGCAGTGACCGTCGCGCGACCGTGCTCGCGGTTCGCAGCGGCCGGGCCGAGCGCGTGCCGGTGCAGCTCGGCCTGCGGGGCCTGACGCTCAGCGAAGTCGTCGGCGGGCTGGCCGCCGGCGACATCGTGCTAGCCGACCCGACCGTCGCAGAGGGGCGCCGCGTCCGCGTCGCCGTTCAGGCGCAGCCGCTCGTGGCCGGGGGCACCGCAAGTCGCGACCTGCCGATGCCGCCCAACTGAGCATGTGGGTCGAGTGGCACATCGCGCTGAAGTTCCTGCGAGAGAGCGGCGCGCAGACACTCCTGATCGTGATCGGCATCGCCGTGGGCACGTCGGTCATCGTGTTCATCACGGCGCTGATCACGGGGCTCCAGGACAACCTGATCGAGCGCACGCTCGGCACCCAGGCGCACATCAAAGTGCAGCCGCCCGATGAGATCAATCTAACCGTCACGCCTCCAGGCAATCCGGCGCTGCTGACGCTCGAGGATCGGCGCGCCCAGCGCCTGCATTCGATTCTGAGCTGGCAGGACGTGGTCGCGACCTTGGACGGGTTGCCGGGCGTCAAAGCCGTGTCGCCGGTGGTCGCCGGACCCGCATTCGGCGTGCGCGGCGTGGCGGTGAAATCCGTCGCGGTGCTCGGCATCGACCCGGTCCGCTATCAGCGCATCATTCCGCTCAGCAAATACCTCGTGGCCGGCAGCCTGCGGGTCGGCGCGGGCGATACGCTGATCGGTCGCAAGCTCGCCGACGATCTCGGCATCCGGATCGGCGACAAACTGCGGCTCGAAGCTAGCGGCGGCCGAACGGCGGTGCTGAACGTCACGGGCATCTTTCAGCTCGGCGTGAGCGAGCTCGACACGCGCTACGTCTACCTCGATCTGAAGCAGGCGCAGTCGCTGCTCGACCTGCCCGGCGGCGTTACGGTCATCGACATCACGATCGACGACATCTTCGCGGCCGAAACCTACGCGGCGCGCATCGCGCGGCTCACGGGGCTCAAAGCGGAGAGCTGGATCGAGACCAACGCACAGCTCGTCAACGGATTGCGCTCGCAGAGCCTGTCCACCGTCATGATCAGCGTGTTCGTCGCGATCTCCGTCGCATTCGGCATCGCGAGCGTGCTCGCGGTGAGCGTAGTGCAACGCACGCGCGAGATCGGCATCCTGCGTGCGATGGGCGGCCCGCGCCGGCAGATCCAGCGCGTGTTCCTACTGCAGGGCGGAGTGCTCGGCCTCGCAGGCTCCACGGCGGGCGCGGCCGCGGGCTACGGTCTCGTGTGGATCTTCAACACGTTCGGGCCCGGCCTGTTCTACATACCGGTGGCGCCGGCACTGATCCCGGGCGCGATGGCGATCGCCACTCTCGTCGGCGTAGTCGCAGCGGCGGCGCCCGCGCGGCGCGCAGCGCGGCTCGATCCGGTCGTGGCGATCCGTTATGTCTGAGCCCGCGACGCCCGACACCGAAGTGCTGCGGCTCGTCGGGCTGCGCAAGTCCTATGGCGTCGGCACTCCCGTCGAAACCGAGGTGCTGCACGGCACCGATCTCATACTGGCGCAGCGAGATTTCGCGGCGCTGATCGGGCCATCGGGCTCCGGCAAGAGCACGCTGCTCAATCTGCTCGGCCTGCTCGATACGCCGACCGACGGCGAGATCTATCTGCTCGGGCAGCCGACCCGCGAGATGGACGACGATGCGCGCACCGCACTACGCGGCAGCACGATCGGTTTCGTGTTCCAGTTCCATCATCTGCTGCCGGCGTTCACGGCACTCGAGAACGTACTGCTGCCGCGGATGCTGACGCACGGGCGGCCACGGCCCGACGATATCGCGCTTGCGAGCCGACTGCTCGCGGACGTGGGGCTCGCAGAGTTTACGGACCGCAAGCCGTCGAACCTCTCGGGCGGCCAGCAGCAACGTGTCGCAATAGCGCGAGCGCTGATGACCCGACCGCGACTACTGCTCGCCGACGAGCCGACCGGCAATCTCGACACCGTGACGGCAGCAAGCGTGTTCGCGCTGTTCCGCCGCATCAACCGCGACTACGGCTGCGCCGTGCTCGTCGTGACGCACGATCCGCGCCTGTCCGGCACCTGCGACCGGACGATCGAGCTCGTCGACGGCCGCATCGTGAGCGACACGCGCCATTCGCCGGACGCGCCGCTCGCCGCGGCGTAAGCGGCGCGCGCTACTTGCGCGTGAGGCTCGTATACGCGCGGTTCAGGAAGCTCGCGGGGTCGCCTTTCTTCTTGTCCCAGTCGGAGGTCAGGCGCGCGGCCGTGACTTGCTGCAATGTGGCGCCGGTGTCGATCAACGCCTTCATGCGGTCGCGGATCGTCGTCAGCATCGCGACGTAGTCGACGAGATCCTGCTGCTTCGCGACCGGGCCGTGGCCGGGCACCACGATGTAGTCCGAGTCGATCTGCGCCAGCACCTTCGAGCTGAACTCGATGATGCCGTTCAGGCTTCCACCGTTGTCGGCGTCGATGAACGGATAGCCCGCGTTGTTGTACACGTCGCCCATGTGCACCGTCTTGTGATTGCGGAACACGACGGCCGTGTCGCCCGTGGTATGCGCCGGGCCGTAGTGCAGCAGGTCGATGGCTTCGCCGTTGAAGTGGAAGCGCATCGAGTTGTCGTAGGTGATGACGGGCAGCGCAGCTTCGGGATACTTGGGCTGCTCACGCTTCGAAGCCACGAGGTTGATCACGTTGTTCTTCAGCAGCATCTGCCGCGAGTTCTCGTTCGCAACGATCCACGTGCCCTCGGGGCCCAGTGTCAGATTGCCGTCCGAGTGATCGAAGTGCCAGTGCGTGTTGATCACGAACTCGATCTTGCCGCCGCCGAGCTCGGCGATCTTGGCCTTGTACTTCGGCACCATCTGCGGGAACTCGCCGTCGACGATCAACGTGCCGTTGCTGCCTATCGACGCGATGATGTTGCCGCCTACGCCGAATAGCACGTGGAAATTATCGGCGATCTTCTGCGTCGTGATCGGCGTGGTACGCATCTGCTCGACCAGATTGTCGACCTGGGCGAACGCCGGCGCAGTGCCGAGCACTGCTGTGCCCACGATAAGTGGGCGAACGAAAGACTTCATGGAACCCCCTTGCGTCTAAACCTTGCGAACCTTCTCGGGCAGATGCGTGTCCGCCGAGCGAATGATGGCTTCCGTCACGGCCGCGCCGTGCACCATCTCGTCGGTCGGGATCAGGAACTTCTCCTTGCCCTGAGCAGCGCGCGCAAACGCTTCGAGCGTGGCGCGCGTCACGTCGAGGCCCTCGGCCTGCCACACCTTCGCGGGACCCGCGATGGGCTTGAAGGTGCAGGTGCCGAAGAGACGCGTGCGGCGCTCTTCCGACCCCGCGCCGGCCACGTGGGTCATGCCTTCGAGCCGCACGAAGCCTTTCGAGCCGTACACCTGGAAGCTGAAACCGCCGCCCGTGGCCGTCATGGTGCCGAGGTAGCCGGACATGCCTTCTTTCATGCGAAACAGGATCGACGTGGTGTCGTCGGCGTCGACCGTGACGACGCGCCGGAAGCTCTGGCAATAGACCTCGTCGATCGGGCCGCAGAGATCGATCATTCCATCGACCGCGTGCACACCCATCGGCGTGAGACCGCCGCACGGCGTCTCCTCGCGGCTGGCGCGCCACGCATCGGCCTTCAGCTGCAGCGCATTCGGGAACGTCATGGTGGCTTCGCAATGCAGGATCACGCCGAGCTCGCCGCTGTCGATCATGCTGCGCAGCTTCGTCATCTCGGGGTGCCAGCGGCGGTTGTAGCCGAGACCCAGCGTAACACCGGCCTTCTCAACCGCCTTCACCGCCTCGCGCGCCTCTGCGCCATGCAGCGCGAAGGGTTTCTCGCAGAACACGTGCTTACCGGCTTGCGCAGCAGCAATCGTCTGTGGAACGTGCAGTGAATGCGGCGTGGCGAGCACCACGGCGTCGAGGCCGGGATGCTTCAGCATGTCGTCGAACGTGCTGTAGAGCTGGAAGTTGTGCTGTTTCGCGAAGCCCTTCAGGTCTTCCGTGTGCGTGCGAGCGGAGCCCGCGACGAACTGAATTTCCTTGCTCGAGCCGAAGACGCCTTCGACGAGAGTTCTGCCCCACCAGCCGAGTCCGACGATACCTGCGTTGATCACTGTGCAACTCCCAAAAAACTTACTTGAGGCCGCTGGCACGAGCCTGCACGCGGGCGATGACCGACCAGTCGAGGTCGCCTTCGCCGTTCGCCATGGCCGTGAGCAACCGATCGCGATACACGTTCAGGCTCGGCAGCGGCACGTTGGCCGAGAGCGCGGCGGCGAGCATGAGGTTCGTGTCTTTGAGACCGAGCGCCGTGGTGAAACCAGCGGTGGCGTAGCCTTCCTTCGCGATGATGCTGCCGTACACCTTATACGCGGGCGCGTTGAACAAGCCGTCCGTCATGACTTCGAAAAACGCGGCCGGGTCCACGCCGTACTTGCGCGTGAGCGCAAAGCCCTCGCCCATCGCTTCGACCGCGCAACCCAGCACCATGTTGTTCGCGAGCTTCACTGCCGCAGCACCTTCGGGCTTCACGCCGCAATCGAACGTGCGGCGGCCAATCAGCGCGAATAGCGGTTGGACCTTCGCGACAGCGTCTTTCGGACCTCCCGCGACGATGGTGACNNGTACCGGCCGCCACGGCTTCCGGTCGGCCGAGCACGGGCGCGGAGATGAACACCTGCCCCGCGGCCGTGTGGATGGCTTCGATCTCGCGCAGCGCAGCCACGCTATGCGTGCCCATGGCCACGTGGATGGCGCCCTTCGCGAGGCCCGGCACGATGCCGTCCTTCACGACCTCGTGCAGCGCCTTGTCGTCCGTCAGCATGCTGATCACGACTTCGCGGCCGCGGCACGCTTCCGTCATCGAGGCCGCGACCTTCGCGCCGGCCTTCTCGAGCTCCGCGCACTTGTCGCGTGTGCGGTTGTAGAGCACGAGATCATGCCCGCCGCCGAGCACACGACCGGCCATGGCCTGGCCCATGCGGCCGAGCCCCAGGAATCCGACCTTCATTGTTTGTACTCCCAACCGGTTACTTGAGCTGATCCTGGACCCAGTCGAGCTCGCGCTCTACGTAGTCGACGATGGAGCCGGTCTTCATCGAGTCCGGCAACACGTCCCACGTGTAGGTTTCGATCTCGAGCTGCGGCGAGCTCTTGTGCTTCTTGTGGTACTTCAGCGCATCCTCGATCGCGAACCGCGTGGTCTCGAAGTGCTGGCCGATCTTGTCGAGGAACACCGGCACGTGCACGTGCGTGCGCCACTCACGCTTTAGCTTCGGGTTCGCCTCGAACGCGGCGAACGCGTCCTCGAGGTTCAAGTACTTGTTCAGCTTGCCGTCGATCCTCTCGACGGTCTGCGTGAGGTACACCGTGTCCGCGAACGGGCGCATCGCAGCGACGGTTTCCGGCGTGACGTCAGGGACACGTAATGCGGCGGCTTCCTGCAGCTTGAACACCGGAATGCCGGCGGCATCGAGATCGCCGAGCGACTTGCCTATATCCTCGTACTCCACCGCCTGATGGCAGATGTCGTACACCATGCCTAAGTGCCGGCGCAGCGCGGATTCGGCCTGCGAGTTGCTCAGGCCCGTGGCCGTGACGAGCTGGCGCACGGCTTCGCTCGCGTACAGATGGTTCTTGAAGTAGTCGACGGCCTCTTCGGTGGTCTCGAGGAAGCACGCGGGCTCGGGCTCGAGCGCGAGCGTGACGGTGCGGCCCGTGCGCTTCTCGAGCATGACCATGTGAGCGACGGTCTTGATGACGTGGCGCGTGAATTCGTTGACGTACTCGGGGCCTTTCACGTTCGGCTTGAAGCCGAGCGGCGGGCTCTGGATGGACGGGTTCACGTCCGGCGAGGCGACCTCGGCCAGAATGTCCGCCACCTGCATCGTGTAGGTGGAACGCAGGTCCGTGCTCCAGTCGGGCTCGTACACGTCTTTCTTCACCACGCGGTTCTTGAACGGCCCGTACGGGAACGCGTTCACCGTGTACAGATACATGTCGTGCGCTTTTAGGAACTCCTTCAGGCGGTCGCGCTCTTGCGGATCGCCGGTAAGGGTCTTCACCGAGGCGGCCGAGAGCCGCAGTGACACGCCGAACTTCTTGTTCGGCGACACGCGCGCTTTCACCTGCGGCACGTAGCGGTTCAGGCTGTCCCACATCTCGGCCCAGGTGTCCCCCGGATGCACGAGCGTCGAATACGTCAAATGGCCGAGGCCGTTGCCCAACTGCATGAAAAAGTCTCCTTTGCTTCCCGGGCCTAAGCCGCGGCGGTGATCTTAAGAAACTGCTTGCTTGGCGGCGGAGCCCGCGGAGCGACGAAACGCACCACGCCTCAAGCCGTTTAGGGTTGTCGGTAAACAGTTTCTACAATATTGTAGCCGGCTCCGAAAGAAATGTCGGCTTGAGCCGACCACCAACGATACAGAGGGGTTACTACCAATGCTACGCGCCACGGCGAATCAGTTATTGCCCACGACCATCACGGGGTCGCTGCCGCGGCCGAGCTGGTATACGGAGAATTTGGGCCTGAAGAGCTTCCTTCAGGCGATGGTCGAGACCCGGTTTCGTGAGCAGTACGAGGACGCGCTGTCCGTCTACTTGAACGAGCAGCTGATCGCCGGCCTCGACATCGTGACCGACGGCGACGTGCGCTTTACTCAAGACATCGGCGGCCAGAGCTGGACCAGCTACCCGCCGTTTCACATGTCGGGGTTTGACGGAATCCCGAAGATGGCGCCCGTCGGCGGCGGTGGCATCGGCTTCCCGCGCGGTCACATTCTTCACGACTACATCGAAGCCCGGCTCATGCCGAGCATCGTGGGGCCCATTGGCCGCGGCACGATGCAGTACGCGCAAATGTACAAGGCTGCGCAGCGCCAGACCACCAAGCCCGTGAAGTTCGGCACCGTGACGCCGGAGCTCGTGGCCTTCGCGGTTCAGGACTTCTACTACAAGGACGTGCAGGAGCGCATCTGGGCGATCTCCGACGCTTTCAACGAAGAGCTGCATGCCCTGGCGGATGCCGGCTGCCCGGTCATCCAGATGGAGGAGCCGCAGATTCACCTGCTGGCCGCCCGGGGGGTGGTCGACAAGGTCATCAACCCCGAGTTCATGCTCAAGGTGTTCAACAACACCGTGCGGGGCCTGCGTGACAAGACCGAGGTCTGGTGTCACACGTGCTGGGGCAATCCTTCCCAGCAGCGCATGTTCGCCCAGGTCCAGAGCTACAAGCCGGCACTGAAGATCTTGAACAAGGTCGATGCGGACGTGATCACGTTCGAGAGCTGCAGCAACCAGGGCATGGATCTCGAGGCCATTGGCCGGGAGATCACGGACATGAAGGTGGCGATCGGCGTGATCGACCATCACTCGTTGCAGGTCGAGACGCCGAAGGAAGTGGCGGACCACATCCGGATGGCGCTGAAGCACATTCCAGCCGAGCGGCTGGTGCTGTCGTCGGACTGCGGCATGGGCCGCGAGGGCATGGCTCGCCGGCACGCGCTGTACAAGATGGTGTCGCTCGTCCAGGGCACCAACATCGTTCGCGGGGAACTCGGTATCAATCAGGCCGAGTGCATCGCGGCGGATCCGAACCTCACGTTGCTCGACGTGAAGCGCACGGCCGCAGCGGCGGCTCCGGCAACGCCGGTTGCCGTGAAGTCTTCGGCGAAGCCCGCGAAGAAAGGGAAAAAGTAACGCTGTCTAGGCCACGGACGGGTACATCTGTCCGTGGCCTAGCGCTTCAAAAGCTCAGCGCTCTTCGCGCGGGGTAATGGCGCCGGACGCGACGAGCTCCTCGACCAGCGCGAGCGCAGCCTTGCCCGTCATGGCGTACGGTTCGAGCACCGCGCGATCCGAGTAGCGCAAAATCGTGCCCAAGTGGATGCGCTTCAGGTCCACCATGCCCATACGCCAGTTTGCGAACCGGCGCTGCTCGATGTCCTCGTATGAAAGCAGCGTGACATCGCGGTGTCGTGCGTCGCGCACGATGCTCGCGTACAAGGAATTCACGTCGGTGCGCGAGCCTTCGAGCACTTGCAGGAACAATTCCTGACCCTGCTGCGTAACCAGCACGCCCGTGATGCCCTTCGACGCGTTGCGCGAGGAAGCGACGTCGCAGATCCCCATGATGAACCCATCATCGATCGCACGAGCGGCGCGGCTGGCGTAGACGAGACGTACTAGCACGTTACTTCCCCTTGCCCGGCATCAGCGCCAGAAACTCGCGGCGCAGGCTCGAGTTGCGCAGGAACGCGCCTCGCATGACGCTGTTCGTCATCTTCGAGTCCATGTCCTTCACGCCGCGCCACTGCATGCAGTAGTGATCGGCTTCCATGACGAGCGCGAGCCCGTCCGGCTGCATCTTGTCCTCGAGCAAGTCCGCGAGCCGCGCAATAGCTTCTTCCTGGATCTGCGGCCGGTTCATCATCCACTCGACGAGCCGCGCGTACTTCGAGAGCCCGATCAGGGCCGAGCCCTCATTCGGCATCACGCCCACCCAGATGCGGCCGATGATGGGGCAGAGGTGATGCGAGCACGCGCTGCGCACGGTCACCGGGCCCACGATCATGAGCTCGGAGAGCCGCCCCACGTTTGGGAACTCGGTGACGCGCGGCTCCGGCACGTACCGCCCGCCGAACACTTCGCGCAAGTACATCTTTGCGACGCGGCGCGCCGTGTCGTGAGTGTTGTGGTCGTTGTCGGTGTCGATGACGAGCGCGTTCAGCACGCGCGTGAACTCGCCCTCGACCTCGTCGACCAGCGCGTCCATGTCGCCGGGTTCGAGGTATTGCGCGATGTTGTCGTTCGCGAAAAACCGCCCGCCGGCTTTCTTGATGCGCTCGCGGATCCGGTCGGAAACCGGCGTGCCCGCGCGTTCCTTGCGGAGGCCGGACGCCGCCGCCCGGGCCCGTGATTTCGAAGTGGCCATCGTTAATCCTTTCCTCTTTCGCAGCATTCTAGGCTAGCCCTCCGTCGCGTGTCCCGGCTCGTCGGCCGCTTCGTGCATCCCTGCACTCTCGCGGCACTCCCGCCATCCATGGCGGTCGCGTTATGCTGACCGTCGAGTCAGCAATCGCAGAGGGGGCTTTGCGCGTATGCCGGTTCGTTTCACAGGCGCCGTGCTATTGATGGCGCTAGCGTTCGGCGCCACGGCGCTCGCTCAATCCGCCAAGCAGACTCTCCCTCCCGGCGCGTTGTCGCCCGAGAATCTGAAGAAATCACGGCCGGCCGCGCCGTTCGACCTCACGGGCACGTGGCAGCACGAGCTGCGCGGCGGGCCGTCGTGGAAGTTCGTGCCGGAGAAGTTCGAGCTCACGCCGGAAGCTCAGAAGCATTACGACGCGGGACGCGCAGCGACAGCTGAAGGAAAGGTGTACCGCGACGACATCGGCCAATGCTGGCCGCCCGGCCTGCCGCTGATCATGACGCGCGTACACCCGTTCGTGCTGATGCAGTATCCGACCGCGATCTACATGATCGCCGGCTTCGAGAACAGCATCCGGATCATCTATCTCGACGGCCGCGCACACAGCGATCCCGACATCGTCGTGCCGAGCTTCAACGGCGAATCGATCGGCCATTGGGAAGGCGGCACGCTGGTCGTCGACACGAAGTATTTTCCGGGCCACCACCACTGGCTCGACCAGGGTGGCGCGAGCATTCCCGCGAGCGACGCGCTGCACATCGTCGAGCGCATGAAGCTGATCGAGAACGGCGAGACGATCGAGATCGAGTACACGATGACCGATGCCAAGAGCTGGAAGGGCGATTGGAAGATGACGAAGCGCTTCAATCGCAAGCACGACGTCGACATCGACGAAGTGGAGTGCACGCCGGACATCAACGAGAACCTGCCTGGGACGACGTCGTCGTCGCTGATTCGTTAACGGAGGTTACGATGCGAAGCGCACTGCTGTTGGTGTTTGCCACCGCCGTTATCGGGGAAGGCATCGCATTCGCCCACCACTCGCCGGTCGTGTTCGACCAGGCGCTCAAAATATCGATCACGGGCACCGTCACCGAATTCAAATGGGGCAATCCGCACTCGTGGATCCACCTCGACGTAAAGGACGACAAAGGCGAGATCAGCAACTGGGGCGTGGAGATGAACCCTGCGAACAATCTCGCGCGCGAAGGCTGGCGCGCGTCGACCTTAAAGCCCGGCGACACCGTGACGATCGTCGTTCACCCGCTGCGCAACAACGAGAAGGGCGGGCAGTTCCTCTCGGTCAAGCTACCCGACGGCACGACGCTAGGGGGCCAAGGTCCCGGAGTGCTGTAACGCGCCGCTAATGGTGGGTGGCGTGATCGCCGCCGGCGGGTGCGTCCGGTCTCAGCTCGGGTTTCGCTTCAGACTTCGGCTGAGCGCCACCCTGACCCATCATGCCGCGCATGCTTTGCATGTTCTGCTGCATCTGCGTGTGCATGTCGCGCATCTCACGCATCTGGCCAGCCATGGTCCGCATCTGCTCCTGCATTGCGTCCATTTGCCCGCGCATCGCCTGCATCTGGCTCTGCATGGTTTCCATTTGCGCGTGCGTGGCCGGTGCCTTGGTCGCGTCCTTCTCGGCAGTGTTGGCCGACTGCGCCGCACATGCGACCGCAAACGACGACAGCACGACGAGCAACAGTTTGGTGTTCACACCCTTCTCCTGGTCGGTAACGGCACTGAATGCTGTAGACCACCAATCTAGGGCCGTCGCATACCCAAGCTGATAAGGACTTGTACGTAGGCCGCGGCAGTCATTGCCGCCAGCCGTGTGGCGTGAGGCCGGTCAGATCGTGATGACGATCTTGCCGAAGTGCTGCGCGGACTTCATGTACTTGTAAGCCTCGGGCGCCGCGTCGAACGGGAACGTCCTATCGACGACCGGATGCAGCTTGTTGACCACGATCGCTTTCATCAATCCATCGAAGTGCTCACGCGCACCGACAAAGATGCCGCGCACCATCGCAAACTTCGCCATCAGCGGATACGGGCTTAGATCGCCATCGGGCCGAGTCATGACACCGATGACGCTGACGGTTCCACCCGGGCCCACCGCAAGGTACGACTTCGGCAGCGTGCCCACACCGCCGGTGTCGATCACGTGGTCCGCGCCCTGCCCGTCCGTGAGCTCGAGCACCTTCTCCTCCCAGTTCGGCGTGGTCTTGTAGTTGATGCAGTGATCGGCGCCCATGGCGCGCGCGCGCTCGAGCTTGGCATCGCTGGAGGACGTGATGATCACGCGTGCGCCTGTAATCTTGCCGATCTGCAACGCAAAGATCGAAACGCCGCCGGTGCCAAGCGTCAACACCGTCTCGCCGGGACGCAAACTTTTCGGCCCGTGCATCAACGCGTTCCACACGGTGACGCCGGCACACGGCAACGTGGCGGCCTCCTCGAACGACATGTGCGCCGGTATGCGCAGCAGCCCGTCGGCCGGGAACACGGCGTACTCGGTCAGCGTGCCGTCGAGAGGAAAGCCGAGCGCGAGCGGCGGATGACCTTGCGTGAACGCAGCCACCACGCGATCACCCTTGGCGAATTCCGTGACACCGGTGCCCACGGCCGCGACCTCACCGGCGCCGTCCGACAGCGGAATAGTGTCGCGCTCGACGGGACCGCGAAAATACTTGCCAGCGACGATCGCGAGATCGCGAAAGTTCAAGGACGCGGCACGCATCCGCACAAGCACCTGGCCCGCGCCCGGGCTCGGCCGTTCGCGCTCGCTGGCTTTGAGCCCTTCAAGCGACGTGGTCCCCTGCGCAACGGTGAAGACTTTCATGAGCGTGCTCCCGAAAATGGAGTTCGACTCTAGCCGGTTCGCCAGCGGCGAACAATTGCTGCCCTGTTCGCGCTATGGCGCGCGCGCGAGGAATTCGCCAACGTGCGCGGCGATCTCGCCTTCCGCACCTTCGAGATGAAAGTGATGGCCGCCCGGTAACCTGACGACCTCGGCCTTCCCGAACAGTGCCGTCGCCTGGGCGTAAAGCGGCCGGCTCGAGAACGGGCTGTCGTCGGCGAACACGAGCAACACGGGCGCCGCGACATGGCGCGCGAACACCTTCGCGTGCTCCGTTGTGAATCGTAATTCCGACGCGCCCTTCAGGCGCTGATCCGCGTGCCACTGGAATCCACCCGGCACTTCGCGCAGCGAACGGCGCGCGAGGATCTCCGCCGCGCCAAGCGTGACCTTCGTGAAACCCTGCGCCCGCTCCTCGATCGCGCGGCCGCGCTCTGTGAACACACGGCCCTGTCGGTCACGCAGCGAACGCCGGTCGAGCAACGCGCGCGCAAGGTTCTCCGGCGCGTCGTCCGCCTCGCCAGTCAGCGGCAAACCACCCTCGAGCAACACGAGCCTCTCGACGCGCTGCGGAAACGCAGCGGCGAACAGCAACGAGATCGCCGCACCGCGCGAGTGGCCGAGCAACGTGCATTGCNNGGGAGCAACGGCGCGAGCAAATCGAATGTGCCTGCGTTATCGAGCCAGCCGTGTGAAGCGAGCACCCGGCGCCCGCCCGGCTCGCCCCAGACTCGGGCGGCCAAGCGGAGTCCCGGCAATTGGAATCGACGTTCGCTCGGCACGGAGTTCAGCGACGCGGCTGTCCCCCGCCCTGGCTGAACGGCGTGCCGCCGAAGCGTTGCGAGATGAATTGCTGCAATCGTTCCTGCTGCTCGTACAGGCTCGTGCTCGGCATCAGCAGCACACGATCACCCGGGACCAAGCCCGCGACGACTTCGCTGAACTCGAGGTCCGTGAGGCCGGTTTTCACCGCGACGGGAACGGCCTCGTCGCCCTTCTGCAGCATGACCCAGTAGTTGCCGCCGAAGAGGTAACTCGTGTCCTTCGCAGCGGCTTTCGCCGGGGCCGCGCCGCCGGGGCCGCCAAGGATGAGCCCGCCACCGGGGAACCCACCGCCGGGGAATCCTCCGGGCGGGCCGCCGCCACCGAATCCGCCTCCGCGAGCCTGACCGCCGCCATTGCCGCCCCCGGCGTTACCACCGCCGTTGGCTCCCCCGGCACCCTGGAACACGCTGCGCATCAGCGTTTGCTCTTCCGGCGTCAGCTGCTGGCCGCCGCGGCGCTTTGCCATGAGCTCGCGCACCTTGTCGGCGTCGACCCCGGGCGGCAGCGCAATCTCGCGGCCATTCAGCGACAGCACATTCTTGCCGCCGGCGGAATCCGTTGTGGGCTTGCCGTCGGGCCAGATCTGCTTGCGCAGCACGTCCTGGTCGACACCGAGCATCTTGGCCGTTACCGACACGTCAGACTCCGCGCGCAAGGCCGCCGTCGGTACCGCGGCCACGGAATCGCGGTTCGCGATCTGAATCTTCACATCGGCGTTCATGCCGGGTTTCAGCAACCCGCCACGATTTGGAATCTTGATCAGCACCGGGAACATCGTGACGTTTTGCTCCACGACGGCCTGCGGCTCGACCTTCAGTACCTCGCCATCGAACGGCTGATTCGGATACGCCGTCACCGTCACCTTCGTGGGCAACCCGGGCCGGATCTTGCCGATGTCGGTCTCGTCCACGCGCGTGCGGACCTGCACCGAATTCAGATCCGCCATCTTCATGAGCACCGTGCCGCCGCTGACGGCTTGCGTCGGCGACGTGATCACAATGCCAGGCTCCACGGTCTTCTCGATAATGGTGCCGGTGATCGGCGCACGCACATCCGTGTCTTCGAGCGTGATGCGCGCATTTTCGAGTGCCACCCTCGAGGTCACGACCTGCGCGTCGGCGTTTGCGAACTCGAGCTGCGCTTTCTCGACGTCGGCCTGCGTCAGCGTCTGGCTCTTGTACAGCGATTCAGCGCGTTTCAACTGTGTGTCGGCGATCGCTCGCCGCGCTGTGGCGGCCTTCAACGCCGACTCGGACTGCGAAACATTGTTGGCGGGCGTGCGCTTGTCGATCTGCACGAGCAGCGTACCGGCGGTCACGATGTCGCCGGTCTCACCGTTCACTTTCAGCACCTCGCCCGAGGCCTTCGACTTGACCTCCACGGTGGACTCGGGCTCCACCACACCCGAGGCATCGACCGTGACTTCGATCTTGCGCGTCTCCACCGACGCCGCGTCGTAAGTGACGGCAGGGGCGACGGCTTTCGGCGCTTTCTGGCAACCGAGCAGCACGATTATCGACACGATCAAAAAAGTGATTCGCATATCAGTTCAGTGGCTCTTTGTTGGCGACGTCCTCGGAGACCTTACCGTCGCGGAACGTAATGATGCGATGCGCATGCTTCGCAACGTCCGCCTCGTGCGTCACCACGACAATGGTGTGACCGCTCGCGTGCAGCGCATTGAACAGCGTCATGATATCGCGGCTCGTTACGGAATCGAGATTGCCCGTTGGCTCGTCCGCGAGCAGGATGCTCGGGTCCGTCACCAGCGCCCGCGCTACGGCGACGCGCTGCCGCTGACCGCCCGACATCTCGCTGGGTCGGTGCGACATTCGCTCGCCCAAACCCACCCGCTCCAGCGATTGGCGCGCGCGCGCGACTCGCTCTTTTCGCTTCATGCCCGCGTAGATCAACGGCAGCTCGACATTGTGCAGAGCGTCGACGCGCGGCAGAAGATTGAACGTCTGAAAAATGAAACCGACTTCCTTGTTACGGACGTGTGCGAGCTCGCGATCGTTCATCGACGAAACGAGCTTGCCGTTCAACCAGTACTCGCCCTCGTCCGGAGTATCGAGGCAGCCAATCATGTTCATCAGTGTGGACTTGCCGGAGCCCGAGGGGCCCATGATCGCGACGTATTCACCACGCTGCACGGTCAAGTCGACGCCGCGCAATGCGTGGATGGTCTCATCCCCCATGCGGTATCGGCGTTGCAGATTGTGAGTGAGGATCGTCGGTTCCATGAGGGCCAGGCAGCGCCACCGAAAGCGGCGGCAATTATGGCATTGCGTCCGATGCTGCGTGCCGACGCTCGCGGAAAACGCTCATACCTATAGCATTCTTGAGTGGAAGACTACTGGGCGCGACGCTCGTAACCGACTGTAAGTACTAGCCCAATTGCTCACCCAGGAAGTCGATCGAGCGTGTGAATGCGAGCTTCGCATCCGCAGCGCTGTAACTCGCGCGGTCTTCACAATTGAAGCCATGCTGCGCGCCGGGGTACACGTACAGCGCGCTTTCCGGATACGCCTTCTGAATCTTCTCGACGTCCGCCATCGGGATCGAGTGGTCGTGATCGCCGATGTGATACAGCACGGCGCAATGAGGGCGCTTGTCGAGCATCTTCGCGACACCGCCTCCGTAGTACGAAATGGCGGCATCGAGCTTCAGATCGGCCGCGGCGACATGCGCCACAGTGCCGCCCCAGCAGTAGCCGACGACTGCAGCACTTCCGG
>PMCP01000176.1:52553-58617 GCA_003155415.1 Gammaproteobacteria bacterium
TGCCCATCGCTCGCCTTCAATCGCACCATCGTCCCCATCTTCCTATCCTTCCTGCGCGCTGCGCGGCCTGCTATGGCCCGAATGCTAATGCGCGCATCGCGGAATGGCGACTACTGCACGCGCGAGCGACGAGCGCGCAGCGCGATGTCGGTCTTTTCGGCGGAGGTGGTGGGGCCGGTGGCGTGGCGTGCCATGTTCCGGGTGAGCGACTCCGACGCCCCGCTCGTGGGGCCGGGACGGCTCGATGCTCCTTCCTCGAAGCTGCGCACAGAAACGCGACGCTGCGCAACTTCGAAGGCACGCGCAGGCCCCACATCCGCCTCACGAGGGCCGAGGCAACTTAGGCGTCGGAGGCGCCCGCACGGAATATGGCGCGACATGCTGCCGGCCCCGGCGGCACGGCCAACCGAAGCGACTCTTTACTGCGGCGCCCGACTAAGACGCCGGTAGTACTCGGCGATCGCTTCTTCGAAGCCAGGCGCGGCAGGAGCCGGAGCTTCAGCGCGCACAGCAGCACGTTCAGCACCGTTTGTGCCCGACGCGAGCTTCAGCTCGAGTTGCTCGGTGAGGTTCACGAGGGACTGCAGCTCTTGATCGACCAGGGCTGGGTTGCCCGTGATCGAGCCGCGCAATGCGTCGCCCAATGCGCGCACGGCTTTGATCTCTTCGTCGGACAACTTGCGATTCGTGCTGTCGCCTTTTGTCAGCTCCGCACTGCGCGTCAACAAGTCGCGCGACGCGTCCTGCAGTTGCTGACGCGCCTGCTCGACGTTCTCAGGATTGTTCCAGAAGGCGCGATTGCGCGGATCCCACACGCCGCCGCGACGCGGATCGGAGAATCCGCCGCCGCCACCGCCAGGACCCAAGTTGCCGCCGTTCTGACCGAACTGCCCGCCCGGCTGGTTGCCGCCGTTCGCGTTCGCCTGACCTTGCCCTGGCCCGGCTTGCTGGCCTTGACCCTGTTGGCCCGGCTGACCCTGTTGGCCTTGGCCTTGCTGGCCTTGTTGCCCCTGCTGATTGCCCTGTCCCTTCTGCGCGGCCTGCTGCGTCAACTCCGAGAGCTGCCTGCGTAGTGACTGCAATTGCGCGACGAGCTCCGCATTCGGATCCGGCGTGCCGCCCTGACCCGCCACGGCTTCCTTGTTGGCGAGCGCCTGCGCTTCCTCGGTGCTGCGCTGCAAGTCGCGCAGCGCCGACGTCGTGACTGTATCTGTCGCTGACACCTGCGCGCCTGCGCCGCGCAGAATTGCATCTGCGCCGTAACCGAGCCGCGCGCCGGCCTGCACGGCCTGCAGATCGGCGAGCGCCTTGTTCAACTCGGCACTCGCGTCAGGAGTTTGATTGCGGAATTGCTGCGCGACCTTCTGGATGTCTTCCTCGAGCTTCTCGAGCTCTTTCTGCAGATCGTAGCGGCGATTCGCGATGTCCTCGGCCTTTTGATCGTCGAGTGACCGCCGGCCGTTCTGCTGCGGCCCGTTGCCGAGCTGCTGCAGCGCCTTCTGCAAGTCCGCTGCGACTTGTCGCTGCCCTTCGTACAGCTCCTTCGAGCGCTCCGCCAGATCCTGGAATGACTTGGCCGAGGCCGCCTGCCGCTCGGCCGTGAGCTGCTGCAACGCCTGCTGCAACTGCCGGCGCGCCTGCTCGATCGAGCGTTGGGTCTGCTGCGGATCCCCGCGCTGGCCTTGCTGCTGACCCTGCTGCGGTTGCCCTGGCTGTTGCTGGCCCTGACCACCGGCCTGATTCATGGCCTGCAGCGCCTGGTTCAGCTGGTTGATGGCCTGCTGGAGCTGTTGCTGGCTCTGCTCGCTCGTGCCGCCCTGGCCGTTCGCCTGACCTTGCTGACCTTTCTGGCCCTGCTGTCCGCGCTGACCTTGTTGGCCCTGCTGACCCTGCTGTTGCTGCTGCGCGAGCTTCTGCTGCATTTCCTCGAGCCGCTTCTTCAGCTCCTCGGTTTCGCGTTTCAGCGACTCCTGTTGCCAGCGCTCCTGCTCCGAGAGCCCGCCGTTGCGGCGGTTGGCCTCGTTCGCGAGCTGTTCCTGCCGACGCGCGAGCTCCTGGAGCTTGCGGATCGCGTCGTCCTGTTCCTGCTGGGGCGAATCAAACGACGTCGGCGATTCGGTTTCGTACTGGTTCTTCTCGAGATCCATCTCGAGCTCGAACAGCTCGGAGAGGTCGCGGCCGGCGGCACCGCCGCCGCCACCGCCTTGCTGCTGTTGGAANNACGGCTTTGTCGAGCTCCACGTTTGTAAGTTGCTCGGCCGCGGGACCCATTGCATCGGCAGCCTGCTCGAGACTTTCGACGAATTTCTGAATACGTGGGTCGGCGCCCGTGAGCTGCCGGGCGCGCGTGCGGCTCGCGAGCGTGCGCGCCTGGTCGGCGAGCGTGCGCTGCAAGTCGGCCAGCAGCTTCGAGTTATCGTTCAGCTGCTGCTTGTCGAGGTAGCTCGACGTGCCTTCGGTGCGCTCCTTGATGAGATTCCAGGTAGCGACGAGGATTTCCTTCTGGCGCCGGGAGATCTCGTCCTGCTGCTGACCACCGCCGCCACCCCCACCGCCGCCGCCTTGCTGCGACTGCGTGAAGCTGCGATCGAACGGCTGCACTTCGATGAAGAACAGATCGGTTTGCACCTGGCGGCCGCGATCCGTCGCGACGGCGTAGTAAGAGATCACGTCGCCGGGCTCGAGCTTGCGAGTCGTGAGCGTTGCTGTTGCCGTCTGCGGGACTGGCGCCGGAGAGGGCTCAGGAGCCTGGGCCTGTTCCGGTTGCGGTTCGCCGCCGTTGCCGCCGCCACGCAGGCCTCGGCGTGGCGGAAACACGCGCAGCTCTTCGATACCGTTTTGGACCGCCTGACCCAACCGCTCGCGGGCCTCTTGCCGCACCTGCGTGGGCTTGACCTGCTGCGTCATGTCCTCGAGGAGCAGCACCTTCTGGCCGCTCACAGCCTTGCCCTTCGCGTCGAACGGCAACGGGGTCCACTCGCCGCCGTTCACGGAGTAGCGCAGCTCGACCTTGTCGAGACCGAAGTCATCGCTGGCTTCGACACGAACCGTGACTTCCTCGATGTTGCTGGCACGCCAGTCGCGGCCAGGCTTCAGGACCTTCACGACCGGCTTGTTGTCCGGGATCAGCGTGATCAGATAGTCGTCGGTCAGAGTGACCGCGTCGCCGTTGAACAGCGTCGACACGTGGTACTGGCCGTCCTTCGTGACCTCGAGCTCTGCCGTATTCACGGCGCCGTCGCTCTTCATCGCGATGCGCTGGCCGTTGACGACGAGCTCTGACGACGGCAGCGGCTGATCGGTCGCGAGCTCCACGGCCACCTTCGTGCCTTCGACGGCGCGAATGTCGCTGCCCGGATCCTCGACGGTCGAGTCCAAGTGCGTCCAGTTCGGATAGTTGTACGTGAGCTTCAAGCTCGTGATGCGCGGCAGATCGGCCACCGCGACGGCGTACTCGGGGCTGCGCAGTCCGGCCGCGGCTACGTAGTAACGCAACGGCTCGCGAACGGCGAAGAACGTGAAGTCGAAGCGGCCGTCGGGCTGGCGCGTCATCGGCGCACTTTCCCAGTCGGCGCCCGGACGAAACTGCGCGAACACCTGCATGCCCGCTGGCTCGAAACCCTCAGCCTTGGCGTCGACCTTCAGATCTCCGCCGCGACGCACCGTGCCGTCGCCGGGCTGCACAGCGAGGCGCTGTGGCGGCAACGTGTCGGAAAGAAGCCAGCCGGCCCAGAGATTACGCACGCCGTAACGCCAGTTCGCCGGACCATACGACGCAAACCAGACCAATGCGGCGACGGCCGCAATCGCGAGCACCGCGGGCGCGCGCGTGTGCAGCGCCGGAACCTTCAACGCCGCGGGAATCCCCCGCGCGAGCTTCATCGCGTCTTCGGCGAGCAGCCCCAGGAACGGCGTCGCGCGTTCGGCCGGGCCGTGCGCGATGCCATCGTAAGTCGTGAGACGGCCGTTGAAATCCGGAGCGCGGCGTTCGATCTCGCGGATGCCGCGCGTGCGGTGCAGAGCGCGCAGCGGCATCGCGACGAGCGTGACGGCAATGGCGCCGAGCGCGAGCAACAGCAGCACGCGGGCGGTGTAGACGATTTGGGGATCGAACGCGCGGCGAATGCCGAAGTACACCGCGATCAACGTGATCGCGAGCGCCGCGAGCGCAAGCAAAGCCGCACCGCGCGCCACAATCAGCGCACTCAGGCGTTTTCTAAAATCGCCGAGGTACGCTTCGAGCTGTGATTGTGCGGTCATGCGGCAATCCCTCTGCGAATCCTAAGATGCCAGTTTCCGGCAGCCGTTTCCATGGCGACGAGCAGGACCAATAGGATCATGAGCCACGGCCCGAGCGAGTTGGCCACGGGCTCTGCGTTGGCCGGCGTGGCACGTGGGGCCTGATCCGTGGCACGCACGCTCAGGCCCCGCCAGCGGTCGAGAATCCCTGCGTCGATCGGCGTTAGATCCGACTCACGCGGATCAAAGTTCACGGCCATGAGCTCGGTGGCGCCGCCGCCCACGACTTCGTAGAAGCCGACCTGGTCGAGTAGCACGTCCTCGCTGCCGGCGCCCAAGCCGAGCGCCTTCTCGCCCCGCGGGTCGAAGATCTGCCCGCCCGCGAGCCCTAGCGCGCGCACGGCAAGGGTGCTGCCGAGATCCGCCTCGCTGCTGAACCCAGCGCCGCCCAGCAGGTGATTCGCGAGCCCCGCCATCAGCGGCACGAACACCGGCTGCACGGGCAAATCATTCCACTCGCGGTCGAGCGACGAGGTGAAGAGCAGCACGCGGCCCGTGCCGAGCTGGCGTTCGATCAGCAGGGGCGCACTGTCCGCGAGCCGTACGAGCACGCGATCCTCGGGCGCCGGCTCGACGCTGAGGGCACGGGCGAAGCGGGCCGAGCGCAGGTCGTCGACACCACGCAGAGCGGGATGAGTGCTGTCGACGTCGCCGATCGACGTGTTGCGGTCGGCGCTCATCTGCGCGGTGGACGCGAGGCGTTCACCGGTCACGGGAAGCGTCGTGAGCCCCGACGACCGCGGTCCGGCCGCGAGCATCAGCTTGCCGCCCTTTTCTACATAATCCTTGAGCAGCGCGCTTTCGGCGGAGCCCAGCAGGCCCAAGTCCGTCACCACGACGAAGCTGTAGGTCGCGAGCGGCTTCTCGCCGAGCGCGTTCGGCGCTTTGATCTCCGGCTTCAACGAGAGCCCCGCGAGCGTCTCGAGCGCTGCGCTTGTGAACAACGCGCCGCGGCCTTTCGTATCTGCCGACACGATCAGCACGCTGCGTGGCTCGGGGCGCTTCAGTGACAGATAGCGTTTGTCGTCTGCGGCAAGCTCATCCGCCGGCGTCAGCGTGGCCTCGATGCGATTCGGACCCGAGGAAAGGTCGAGCATCGGGAACGTGGCCTGCGCGCGCCCACCGGCCGGGATGTCCACCGTCCGCGTGCCGACGGTGCGGCCGTTCTGCGTCAGCGTCAGCGTCTTCGTCGCGGCCGCCGGCGCGAAGCTGCGCACGCTGGCCGTGAGCTCGCCCGTGAGCGCCGAAGCATTGAAGCTGTCGACGGCCCAGTTCGCCGCCGGCCCCATCGCAACGTCGTGCAGTACGATCTCGGCCGGGCGCCGCGGCGCGAGCTCGCCGAAACGCGCGGGCATGCCGGTGGCCTGCATGTCGGTCACGAGATCAAGCACGACGGGCAGCTCGGCGGTGCGCAGCAAGCCGTCGAGCGAGCGCATCAGTTGCCCGTACTCGACGCGGAACGAACCGGGCTTCGCGGTGTTCAGCGCCTGCTTGAGCGCGGCAACGTCGGCCGTGGCGGCGCCGAGCACCTCGAGCGTGCGGCCGGCGAGGACGAGCTGCGCGCGGTCGCTGCCGCCGAGCCCGCCCAAAATTTCGTTGGCCGCATCGACCGCTCGCTGCCAGCGATTGCCGTAGCCCATCGACGCAGAACCGTCGAGCACGATCAAGTGCAGCCGCGCGCCGTTCTGCTCACCCGCTTTCGGCGACCGCCAGAACGCGGGCTCCGCGAACGCAAACGCGAGCAGCGCGAGCACGGCAATGCGCA
>PMCP01000190.1:0-7241 GCA_003155415.1 Gammaproteobacteria bacterium
AGTAGGGGAATCTATGCGCATTGCTTCAGTGGTTGCTTCCGGACTGATGATCGCCATGGCTTTGCCAGCGCTGGCGCAGAACGCTGCCCCGGCAGCACCCACCGCTCGCGTTGCCGGCGCCTTGCTTAAGCCCCTCGCCCTTGTCACCAATGCACAAGCCTTTGCCGGACCTCCGGCGGTCTTGGCGTTGCAACAAGCGGGCTTTCAGGTGGCCGCGCACGACCCGGCCTTCGCTTCTGCCGAAGCCCGCGCTAGCTATCGTGATGCGCACCCCGGCGTTGTTGCGCTGGCCGAGCAGGAGCCTGCGGCTGTCGTGCAGGCCGCGCAGGACATNNCCGCTGTTCCGCACTTGAGAAACCAAGCGAAAGCGCGCGTCGTTTTCATCTCGTCGAATCGAAATCGACTTCCGGTCCGCGGCGGCTCCATTCCGGACATTGCACGTGCCGCCGTGAACGCTCTTGTCAGGTCGCTGAGCATCGAGCTTGCGCCTCAAGGCGTTCCCGTGAATGCCATTGCACCCAACTATCTGTACAGCGAGACCTACTACCCGCGCTCACGATTCGTCGACGATGCCGCGGGGCGGGCCTATGTCGCGCAAGTCGTCCCTGCGGGGCGATTGGGCAAGCCGGAAGAAATCGGTGAGCTCATCCGGTATCTGGCGACCATGGACGGCACGTTCCTGACCGGGGCAGTGATCGACTTTTCGGGAGGTTGGCCTGTCGCGACGCCGTTCCCGCAATGAGCGCCAGCGCTACCGCCAGCGAAACAGCTTCAACGCGATTGGAAAGCAGACGAGCAGCCACGCGGCGAGTACGCCGGCCTTCGGCGCGATCTGCCCGAGCGTCGCGCCCTGCAACATCGTTGCGCGCAGCGCGTCGTTCAAAGCCGTGAGTGGTAGCGCGGCGATGATCGGCTGCACGGCGTCCGGAAAGCGCTGCGACGAGAAGAACACGCCGGACAGAATCCACATCGGCAGCATCGTCAGATTCATGAGGCCCGACGCGGCTTCGATGGTGCGGGCGCGCGAGGACAGCAGCAGGCCCATCGCTCCGAACGCGAGCGAGCCGAGCACACAGATGCCGGCGATGAGCGCCAGCGAGCCGCGAATCGGCACGCCAAACACGAGCACGGCAAACCCGAGAAACGCCCCCACCTCGACGACTAGCATCGCGAGCCGTGAGATCAAAAAAGACAGCAAGAAAAAATGACGCGGCATCGGAGTAGCGATCAGGCGCTTCATGAGCTTGCGCCGCCGAGCATCGACGATCGCAAACCCCATGCTCCAGATCGACCCGCCCATGAGATTCATGCCGAGCAAACCCGGTATGAGAAAGTCGATGTAACGAGAGCCCGTCTCGCGCATCAGCTGATCTTCAGCCGCCACGGGATCCTGGCGCCCTGCGCTCTGCTGCACCGCGAGATCCGCGCGCAGGCGCGCGTCGCGCCCTTCGGGATTCGTATCGTCGTAGTGATAAACGACATTGCCGCCCGCGGGGCGCTCGACGAGCAGCGCGATTCGCCCTTCGCGCAAAGCGCGCAAGCCATCCTCGAGCGCAGGAAACGGATCGACGGCGAGCGTGGGCACCTGCTCGAATGCGGCTCGGTCCGTGCCGATGATGCCGATGGAGAGAACTTCGGCCGGCGTGTTGCGAAACGCGAGTCCCAACCCCGCTGCGAGCAGCAGCGGAAAACCGAAGACCCAGAACAATGCTTCCGGCTCGCGCAGAAATTCGCGAAACCGCACGAGCGTGAGTTGCCACAGTGGATGGTTACCCATCGCGCAGCTGCCGCCCCGTCAGCGTGACGAAGACGTCCTCGAGCGTTGCTGAATGCGTCCGCAACTCCGTGAGCCGAACGCCGCGGCGCACGAGCTCGGCCAGGAGCGCCGGCACTGCGCTGTGCAGCGCAGTCACCTGCATCCGCACCACGCCGTTGTCGGCGCGCACGTCGCGCACGCCCTCGAGGGTGCGGAGTGCGTCGGCATCGAACGGCTGTGTCGCCGCAGCATCGACGGAGAACTCCACCACGTGCTCGACCCCGATCGAGGCGACGAGCTCGCGCGGCGACCCGAGCGCGATGATCTTGCCGTGGTCCATGATGGCCACGCGCTCGCAGAGCCGCTCGGCTTCGTCCATATAGTGCGTCGTCAGCACGATCGTGCGGCCCGCGCGCTTGAACTCTTCGATGAGCTCCCAGAGCTGGCGGCGCGCCTGCGGATCGAGCCCGGTCGTGGGCTCGTCGAGAAACAAAAGGTCCGGATCGCCTACGAGCGCGCACGCGAGCGCGAGCCGTTGCTTCTGGCCGCCCGACAGCGTGCCCACGCGCGCGCGCCGCTTCTCCTCGAGTTGCACGAGTGCGATGACGTGCTCGGTCGTCGGCCCTTTGTGGAAAAAGCTGCGGAACAAACGGACGGTTTCTTCGACCGTGAGCTTTTCCGAAAGCTGCGTCTCCTGTAGCTGAATCCCGAGCCGCTGCTTCAGCGCGGCGGTGTCGCGCTCCCAGCGTAGGCCGAGCACCTCGAGCTCGCCGGAATCTCGCGGCGTGAGGCCTTCGCAGATTTCGATCGTCGTCGTCTTGCCGGCGCCATTCGGGCCCAACAGCCCAAAACATTCGCCGGCCTGCACCTCGAGGTCGATGCCGTTCACGGCTACGACGTCTTGGTACGCCTTACGAAGATCGCGGACGCGGAGCACCGTCTCTGGCATTGGCGTAGAGCTTGCCCTTGCGGCTGGTCGATTGGATCGCAGAATCATGACCGGCCGGTCGGGCCAGCGCAATCGCGCGGGAGACGAGCGTCAGCTTCAGAGAGGCCTTACGCTGCTCGTGCTTGCGGAGCAGGGACAATAGGCTTGGACGGCGCCCCATCATCCGTGAAGGGTTTGTCGGGGCGCATGCGATAGGCGAGCACCGCACCCAAAACGAGCAATGCGATCGAGACCGTGAAGGGCACCGTCCAGGTGCCAGTGAGGTCGATCATGCGGCCGAAGAACCACGGCATGAGAATGCTGGAGACGCCGAAGCCGAAATTCATCATGCCGCTGGCCGTGCCGGCATAGCGCGGCGCGATATCCATCGGCACCGCCCAGATCGGACCGACGATCAACTCGGCGAACAAGAACGCCAGCGACAGGCACAACGCCGCAACCGTCAAATCGTGCACGAAGATCACCGGCACCGTGAACACGGCAGCGCCCACAAAGCCGAGGATGATCACGCTGCGCCGCGCCAGTGAAAGATTGCCGGTGCGATGGAAGATCCAATCGCTCAGCACCCCGCCCAGCGTGTCGCCGATGATGCCGGCAAACAGCACGCCCGCCGTATAAAGCGCGGTGCGGTTGAGGTTCAATGCAAAATTCTGGACGAAGAAATTCGGAATCCAGGTCTGAAACAGCGTCAAGAACCAGCCGTAGCAGAAATCGACGCACGTCACTGGCGCAATGCACCGCGCCAGCCGCAGCCACGGCATCGGCACCTTATTGCCGCCACGGGCGCGCTGCGGCAACGCGCTCAAATCGGCCGGCTCGATGCTGCGGTGCGAAGCCGGGTCGTCGCGGAAATACCAGAACCAGACAACGCCCCAAATCAGATTGACCGGCGCCAGCCAATAAAAGGCGCCACGCCACGTCAATATGAGGATCATCTGCCCAACGATCAGGGCGGTCGCTGCATTACCTACACGGGAGAAGGTGTGGGTGATGCCTTGCGCAAATCCCCAGCGGCCGCGCGCCGTCCACGCCGACATGGCGCGAGTCGCGGTGGGGAAGGCTGCGCCTTCGCCAATGCCGAGCAAGATACGTGCGAGAAACAGCGACGTGAATCCGCCAACCGCGCCCATCCAAGCGGTTGCCGCAAACACCAGAAACACCGACACAGTCAGGGTCCAGCGCGGCCCAAAGCGATCCCCGATGAACCCGCCGAACAATTGAAACAGCGCGTAGGGAATGCCGAAGGCGGAAAACGCGAGACCCAGATCCGTGTTGGACAGTTTCAGGTCCGCCTGCACCAGCGGCCCGGCGATCGCCAGATTGGTGCGGTTGACGAACATCAGGAAATACATGCCGCAGAGCAGCGCGAGCACGACCGTCGGTGGACGGATGAATCCGGAACGTGTCATGCCGCCGGACGCGCTTCGCCTTTGATCTGGGTGCGATGCATGACGCGGCGTGCGGACGAATCGAAGGGATCGCGCCGATGCATGGTGCAGCGGTTGTCCCACATCACCAGATCGCCGACGCGCCACTGATGGTGCCAGGTGAATTCGTCACGCGTGGCGTAGCTCCAGAGTTCGTCCAGCAGCTTCTCGGACTCCGCCAGCGGCAGACCTAAGATGTAACCGTTGCGGCGCCGCCCGAGATACAGCACGCGCCGCCTGGACTCGGGATGCGTGCAAACCAGCGGATGCACCGCGCCTGGAGATGTGACGGGGTCATCGGTGGCAGTAATTCCCTGACGCACATAACCGCCGCTGTTGTAGGTGCCGTCATGTTTGAGCACGAGCCCCTCGACGCGCTGCTTGAGCGCGGCCGGTAGCGCGTCATAGGCGGCGTACATGTTGACGAAACCGGTGTTACCACCGGACGGCGGGATTTCCAGGGCGTAGAGCATGCTCGCCTTCGGCGGGTCCTCTATGTAGGACATATCGGTGTGCCAGACGGCCTCGCCGGCGCCCAGGCTGCCGATCGGCTCGCCCTTCTCGATGACGTTGGAGACGACGTAAATCTCGGGCTTGCCGTCGACAAAGCGGCGGCCGGTTTCCTGGACAGGCGCCCAATCGAGGTCGCCGAAACGCCGGGAGAAGGCGATCAGGTCGTCGTCGGACAACGTCTGGCCGCGGAACAACAGCACAAGGTGATCCACCCATGCGCGATGGACGGCTTGAAATGTCGCTTCGTCCAGTGCACGCAGATCGACTCCTTTGACTTCCGCGCCGAGCGCGGCAGCATTCGGCCGGACGTCCAGCCGGACGGCTTCTTCTTTACGCATGGGTGCGGATAGTACGGACAAACGACGTTTTGTTCATCGGCCGGCGAGCCAGCGACATTGTCATCACGCACGGTGTGCGCTGTTTCTGTACGCCACGAGCGCGCTGGCACAAGTTCCGCACTTTCTGCTCGCGTCCGAAACGCGCAGCTACGATCTGCGGGACGACGGCTACCTCGTCAACGTGGTGATCCGCAAAGCGACGAACGGGCACCCTGACTTCATCCAGGTTGTTTCGAAGAGCGACGGCAAGGACGGATTACGCAACCGACTGAAGACTACGTACCGCGACGGGACGACAGCACATCGCGCTCGAACCCTTGGACTTCGGCGTTTGTGTTCTTCTTTTTCACGAAACCAAAATACGCTTCCGCGGACATTACCAAGACGCGGTCAACATAAGGTACGTTGATTGCCGCGGGGGCGCCGGTTCTTGTAATGTCGGCCCAAAGAAGAAGGGGGCCCCATGACGGCTTCACCCGGCACGGTCTTGCAGTACCGCTCTGCTCGCACCTCAACGTCGCTTGCCGCACTCGTCCTCGGCGCCACGTTGTTGCAGTTAGCCACGACACCCACGGCGTTGGCTTCGCCAAACGGCTTCCGTGTGGAGTCGGGGGGGGACCAGAACTTCGGTGTGACCGGGGCCATCGATCAGACTTCATCCGCCGCCATTTCAGGCAACGGCGTCATGATTGGCCAGCAAGGCGCCATCGGCACAGCCAATTTCGCGGCTGCCGCTGGACCTGGGATCACGCGTGCATCGCTGCGTTCCTCACACAGCACCGTGAACAATTTCTCCTTCAATCCCCACGTGCAGGCGGCGGCGGCGACGGACTTGCTGATCAGCGGTCCGGCGACGGTCGTGGTCGATACGTCGATCAACCTGCACGTCGAGGGCACGTTGGCGGTCACGAGCTGCGGCGTTGGCTCAGTCTGCGATATCGCGGTGTTTCTCGACGCCCCGATCGGACGCCACACCGAAATCAGCGCCAATTTGGGACTGGACCCGCTCCGCAATAACTTGCCCGGGCTCATCGTCGACGCGATCCCCGGCGGCCGACATGTGCACGGCGACATTGCCTTGCCGATCAGCGTCTTCTCCAACACCCCGTTCTCGCTGACACTGGCGCTGACACTGGCGGGGGGTGGCTTGGGCACCGGCAGTCAGGAGGGCGACTTCTACAACCCGGCGACGCAGTCCCAGCTCAGTTTCAGTCCGACCGGCTTGCTGTTCAACAACCTGCCAGCCGGCTACACGGCGTCGGGCGAGAACGTCGTCGACAATCACTGGAACAACCCGTTCGCGCCGTCGAACGACATCGTGGTCGCCGACTGTAGCGATCCGCTGTTGGCCAGTCTGACCACCGTCGCCGGCAACCTGGTCATCAAGAACTTGCCGCCGTGTCAGCAGGTCTTGCTGCCGAACCTTGTGTCCGTGCAGGGCGACCTGATCATCACGGGCAACACCAACGCAACGGTGATCGACGTCGGGTCATTGGTGTCCGTCGCCGGCAACTTGGACATCAGCGGCAACACTGGTGCGACGGTCGTCGACGCCGGTTCAACGAATCAGGTTGATGGCGATCTCCACATCACCGACAACGGTTCCGCCCTCATCAATGCCGGCGGCGGACAGATCGGCGGCAGCGTTGACATCACGGACATGAGTGGCTCGGGGGTCGTCGACAGTGGCGCCGGACAGATCGGCGGCCACCTTGGCCTCGAAACCGACGCGGGGCAGGTGGTCGGCACCACCGCTGCCGGAAGCACGGACGTCACCCTGCTGAATGGCTCGGCGGCGATGCAAGTGTCGATCCCGGCCGGCGCGTTCTCCAGCCCGGTTCCATTCACTATCACCCGACTGGCGGTGGATCCGCCGGCAACGGGCACGGCGGCTGACGGAACGCCGGCGACAATCGATCCGATATTCTCGTACCAGTTTGTCTTCTCCGTTCCCACGCTGAATCGGGATGCGAACCTGGCCTTCACGATCGATCTATCGGGTCTCGACGCAGGCGACGCGGCCACGATCCTCAACACCGTCACCAGCGGCACGGCTTCGATCATCGGCAAGAGCGACGCGGCGGGCGCCACCTACACCGCGTTCCCGGTGTGTATCGGCACGCAGACGCCCGTGCTGAACGCCTGCGCGGCTGTGAGCGTGCTCGACGCCAATCACCAACCGACGACAGGGCAGCCGGCTTTCTTACGCTTCGAGGGTGTCGTCGGTCATTTTTCGAGCTACGGCGTCGGCATCATCG
>PMCP01000190.1:7256-10779 GCA_003155415.1 Gammaproteobacteria bacterium
GCCGGCGCTTCGTGCACCTTCACGCGCAGTGCCGCCGCCAACGGCGCCGCCGTGACGATCATGTCCGGCGTCGTGTGCGACTCCGCCAACAACTGCAACCCAGGCATAGCGGCCGGTCCGTTCAAGATCGATTCCGTGGCGCCTGCGCTCGCGCCGACCATCAGCCCGCAACCGGTGCAGCCCGCCAGTGCGGCGACGGCCAACGCGAATGCCACCGATGTGACGTCGGGTGTTGCTTCCAGCTCCTGCGACGCGGTCGATACGACCGTGGGCCAGCACACGCTGAAGTGCACGGCCCGCGACAATGCCGGCAACGCGGCGACCGCCTCCGTGACATACACCGTTGCGAGCGCCGTCGCGAACTACGCGCTGGTCCCGCGGCACTGGCCGCCGCCGGGCTCGTACGTCCGCAAGGACCACGAGCTCGAGCTGGAGGTTGCGATCGTCGACAGCTATGGCCGGCGCCTGCCCGACGACATCGCTTCGAACGTGTGCGTGCGCTTGCGCGTCAGCGGTCCGAACCCCGTCGATCGCTGCATGCGGTACGACCGCCGGGAGAACGCCTTCGAGATCGACTGGCATGCGCGCAGCCTCGGCCGGATCGATCTCGAGACTACGGTCGATGATCCGCGGTTAGGTGGCTCGCTCCGCCTCCGCACTTACGTGCAGGTCGTGCCATGGTGGCACGATCATCCCTGGCCGCCGTTTCCGCACGGGTCGAGCGACGGCCCGCACTGACCGCGGACGTCCAGTGTAGAGCGTGTCGATTTTCGTCGCGAATTTCTTCGGGTCGCTTTGAAGGTAATTCGAGGAAGCGGTAAAACTATTCCTTTTGAAGACCTCGAGGGTCAGATGGATTGCTACCAGAGATTTTTGCCGTCGATCACTTCGACAGGCGCCATGGCTGCATCAAAGTCGTCGAACAGACGTGCGTTGACACCTATTCGCCGGGTCTTTTTGTCCCAACTGCCGTCCGGCTTGAAGTCCGGGCTGTCGGAATATGTGGCGCACCCGCAGCTGGAACAGAAGTGATGCGCCACGAGCTTCGTATTCCAGTGATAGGTCGCCTGGTCAGCTGCCGGAGCAGTCGCCTGAAACTGGCTCGGCTGGTAGTACGCCAGCAGCGCGCCGCGTTTGGCACAGAAGGAACACGTGCAACGGGTAAGTTTCGCCGGAATATCGCCCTCGACACGGAAGGCGGTCTTCCCGCAATGACAACTTCCCGTGATCGTCATGGTCTCTCCGGTGTTTGCTTCGGCGCCAAAGCTCGGCACCTGCGCCACGAGGATATGCGATAGCGTTGGGCCACGATCTGTGCGGTAGCAAACGCAGCGTTGCACGCCGCGATGACTTCGACGCGTGCAGCGGTAACTCGCGGCTCGCGCGGCGCTGAACCCCGCGCTCCATTGACCTGGTGACTGCGCCGGCCGACGCTAGCGCTGTGCACGCGCAGCGCGAGACCGGACGCTTGCTGTTGAGTAATCGGGTGGTTGTGCGTCAGACCATGTTGTCAACGTTCTTGCCCAACTTCGATGAGTCGGTGTTGGTGCCCTCGGTGGTTGAANNGAGCTGCTCGCTCCGCCCGATTTCCCTGCTCCACCAGGGCCACCCGCTCCGCCCGATTTCCCAGCTCCACTCGGGCCACCGTGCGGGCCGCCTGAGGGGGGTTTCAGCTTGCCATTCTTGATAGCGGCTTCAATGTCCGACTTGCCAATGCTTCCGGTTTTTTTCGTGTCAATGGAGTCGTACATTTTTTTGGCATCGGCGCTGGACACGCCTTTGGCGGTCAAGCCAGAAATGAATTGATCCTTTGTAATCTTGCCCGTGTTGTTGGGATCGAGGTCGCTCATCATCTTGGAGGCCATCATGGTGGCCATCTTTGATGGATCGAACCCGCCGCCACTTCCGTTTCCAACGGAACTGATTGACATGGACATACTGATCTCCCTAGCTGGTCTGGGTACAGGCAACTCGATTCCTATTGCCAATAACGGCAGGGCAGCCCCCAGACTTGAGGCGTGAGATGTAAAGCTGAGTAAATTCCCGTAAGCGCCTTGTGGTGAACGGTGCGCGATGTTCCCGACCACTCGCGCACCGGCGTGAGTGGGGCGAGGAGGGGACGGCGCACTCCGCGTCAGAGTTCCAGGAGCAGCGCGGAGTGCTTCGGCACTAGTACCTCTTGTCCGGCTCGCTTCACTTGGGCTCCCGCAGCGGAACCGGTCAGCAACTGCGCTTCGTTCGCATCGAGCGAGGGCGCAGTCAGCACTTCTATCACTCGTGACCGAGGCAAGTTGACACTCAGCGAGCGCTGATCATCTTTGTTCAGAATGGCAATGATCTGTTTCCCGTCCCGTCGGCGAGCCCCATAGGCGACCGCGTTCACTGAGCCCGAATCGAACTCGACCTTCATCAATGTCGCGCCAACAAACCGGCTGGCGAATTTCATGCCGTAGCCGATCGGTTCCAGCAGATAGTTCGCATTGAGCTTGCCATCCACGCCGCTCCCCGCAAGCGTGCCCTCATTCGCGATCGGCGTGTAAAACGGCTTCGGATGCGGCTCATTCGGGTCCTTCATCTCGGCCTCGCCGACAAAAGTGCCGCCCACCGACACCGCCTGCGCGTGTCCGCTGCCGCCGTGAAGATTCACTCCGCTGTACCCCATCGCCATCAGTTGAAACAGATAATCCGCACCCCACAACGCTGCCGCAAACCGATCGCTCAATCCCGACTTACCTCCGCGAAACACCGTGTTCCCTTCGGTCATGCGGTACGCGGTTTGCATTCTCTCCGCAGCGGCGCGGGTGACTGCACCTTGCATGATGGCGGCCTCATCCGGTTGCATGAGCCGTTGAATGTTCGCCTGAGGATTACTGGGCGGACCTCCCCAATAGTGATGATGCGATAACGTGGTTACGTTCGGCTTATCGCTGACTGTCGCCCACAAGTCGGCGACGCGGGTGAGCCAAGTCACGTCGCGCGCCACGTCCGGTAGTCCAAATTTGGCGCCGGGGAGTGAGCGTTGTACCGCCCTTGCGATCGTCAGCCACTCGTTGAAGTATCTATCTGCGTTCCACTCTGCGGGTTCACGCAACCTGTAGCTGTTGAACATGTCGACTTCGTTTCCAATCTGGAAATACTGAAGTCGGGGACCCAGAGTTTCATACACGAAGCGCGCCTCGGGTAACACCGTCTCAGGAGTCCCGTAGCCTAGATTCAGGCCGTAAATGCAGCTCCAGCCTGTGGCTTTCAGAAAGCCGTCCAACTGATGAATCGTGTCTGGGGTGATCGCAAAAAAGTAGCGCGCGGGCCGCGAGCCATCTTTCAGAACCAGATTGCGTTCCGGCTGTGGATCGGACGCATTCGCCTTCCACCAACCGAACTCACTTGTGTTACCACCCAGACGCAGAACGCCACGAGAAGACAGATTTCGGAACTGTTCTATCAACCCGCGATTTGCTAGCGAGAAAAAGGCCGGATCCTCCAGCTGCATGTTCTCGTAAGAGAGGCCGATGAAATCCGCTGG
>PMCP01000125.1:0-7287 GCA_003155415.1 Gammaproteobacteria bacterium
GCGCGCTTCGTGCTCACGCGCAACGAGACGGCGGCCGCGATCATGGCCTGCGTCACAGCGGAGCTGACCGGCACGCCCGGCGTCGCGATGACGACGCGTGGCCCGGGCCTCGCGGCCGCTGTGAACGGCACGGCATACGCGGCGCTCGATCGCGCGCCGCTGCTCCTGATCGCTGATGGCTACGAGGATAGCGATACCCATATCAGCCACCAGCGCGTGGATCAAACGGCCATGCTGGCGCCGCTCACGAAAGCGTCGTCGCATTTGCGCGGCGCTGATCCGATCGGCGAGCTCGAGCGGTTACTCGCGAGCGCGACGGCGCAGCCGCCGGGGCCCGTGTATCTCGAAGTGGCGGGCTCGCGCATCCGCGGCGCCGCGCCGGTGGCCGCCGCCGCGCCGCCTCGCAAGGCGGGGTCGACTACGCTGGATGCCGCCGGCATCGCTCGCGCGCGCGATTTGCTGTCGCGCGCCAAACGCCCGCTCGTGCTCGCGGGCTTGCAAGCGCGTTTGCCCGGTCGCCCCGACGCGCTGCGCGAGTTGCTCGCGGCCAAGAGAGTGCCGGTGCTCACCACGTACAAAGCGAAGGGCGTCGTCTCCGATCACGACCCGCTCGTGCTCGGCCACTACATCGGCGGCGTGGCCGAGGAAGCCGCGATGCGCGCGGCGGACCTGTTGGTGCTGTACGGCTTCGACCCTGTGGAAGGGCCGCCGCAAAAGTGGCGCTACCCGTCGACGCCCACGCTCGAGCTCACCGAGCATGCGTTCGAACATCCGCTGATTTCCGCAACCGACACTGTGATCGGCGACATCGGCACCGCGTTGACGTTGCTCGTTGATTCGATCCGCCCGCAGTGGACCGACGCCGAGATTGCGGCGCTGAAACATTCGATCGGTTCCGCGGCGCGAGTGCCGGTGGGCGCGGGAATCTCGCCACAGCACGTGGTCGACGCCGCCTACGCCGCGCTGCCGGCGAATTGCCGCATCACGCTCGACGCGGGCGCATTCATGTTGCCCGTGCTGCATCTATGGCGTTCCGCCGAGCCGAACCAGTCGTTGATCTCGCGCGGCTTGTCGACGATGGGCTTCGCGTTACCCGCGGCGATCGCGTCGTGCCTCGCGGAGCCCAAGCGTCGCGCCGTCGCATTCACGGGCGACGGCGGCTTGATGATGTGCTTAGGCGAATTCGGCACCGCGATTCAGGAGAAGTGCGCGCCTATCGTCGTCGTGTTCAACGACTCCGCGTTGACTCTGATCGGCGTGAAACAACGCCGGCGCCGGCTCGCGCCGGGCGGCGTGGATTTCGTGGACGTGGACTTCGCGCAGACTGCGCGCGGCTTTGGTTGGGACGCACACCGCGTCGAGCGCTCGGAAGACCTTCAGCCGGCGTTTGCTAAGGCGGCCGCGTCGCAGCGCGCGACGCTGATCGACGTGGTGATCGACCCTTCGGAATACGACGCGCAGATTCTCGCGCTGCGCGGCTAACAGTTACTTCGCGCCCGCCTTCTGCATTTCCTTGCGCGCGCCGCTCAAGATGTTCTCCATGCCGCGGTTGCCCTCGTGGCACGCGTACTCGTAGAGCATGCCGTCGATCGGCACGAGCGGAATCTCGCCCGTCCACGGCGCCGTCCACGCGGTGGGATCGTCCACCGTGAAGCGGTACGTCAGGATGCCGGGCGGCACGAGCGTGAAGCGCTCCGTGACCTTCAGGTTCTCGTCCGCCGCCGTCATGCGGCCGAAATGCTGGCCGGAAAAGTTCGTCGACTCGACGACGAGCGTGTCGCCTTCCCAGTGGCCACGCGGGTCGCCGTACCACTGCCGCACCGTTGCGGGCAGGTGTGGCTTGCCGTCGGTCGGGATGCGGCGAACCTGGTGCACCATCTCCGTGTCGATCGCGACCATGCCTTCCGTCTGCACGATCTGGTAGTTGTTGTTGTACGCGGTCGGCAGCATGGGCACCACGGTGCCGAACGAGATGCAACGCGTCATCAAGTCGAGCGCCTGCGGCTCGTCGGACGGCGCCGGCGTGCCGAAGTTCGACACCGCGCAGCCGGGCTTCTCACAGCGCACTTTCACGGCTTGCGCCTGCGCGGCCATCGCGGCGGCTCGCGCGGCCGTCAGCGGCGGAACCTGACCGTTGCGCGGCTCGACCACGATCGACGTGCGCATGTTCGGCAGCAGCGCCGAGCCCGAGTCCCACCAGAACGCGTTGTAGGCGCCGATCACATCGCTCACGTCGTCCGTGCGGTTGTCGCGGTTGTTACGCTCGAGCGTTTTCTTCACGAACGCTTTCGCTTCGTCCGCCGTGAAGAACTCTTTGTTGCCGAGCTCTTTCGGCCGGTCGAACGGTGTGATCGTCTTGTTCGTCCACACGCCCTGAAAGTCAGGGTGGCCGTCCGCGAGTCGCGGCATGGTCCACTTCGCAGCCGGTTTGGCGGGCGCGGCGGGTTGCGCAGCGGCGCTGCCGGCGGCGCAGATGAGAACAGTGGTGATTGCAGTACGCAACATACGAGCTCCTGGCGTCGAACGCGTTCGGCTAGCGGCCGACCTTGTCATATAGAAAGTGCTCGGTGAACGGAATGCACTTGAACTCCATCAGCTGCGCGCCGTCGTCGAGCCGGCGATACAGCGGCATGCGGACGGTCCACGCTTTCGAGAAGACCTTCGGATCCTCGATCGTGGCCTCGTACATGAGCACGTCGGGCGAGCGCAGCGTGTAGCGCTCGACCACGTGCAGCGCGTCGCTGTGATAGTTGCCGGAACGGTCGAGCCACGTGTCGCCGTTTTGCGCGGTCACGTCCACGACGAGCGTATCGCCTTCCCAGTGCCCGACGCTCCAGCCCATCCAACTATCGGCCGGCGCGGGGCCGGGGTCCTTCATGTGCACGAGGCGCACGGTGTCCGCGAACTCGTACGAGATCATGGTTTTGTCCGTGCCCTGCACGATCTGAAACGGATACGGCAGGTACGTGGCGCGCGGCACGCCCGGCATGAAGCACTTGGCCTCGGGATCAGCCGTCCACCGTTGCTCGCGATTGGTCTTGCGCTTCGCGAGCGCGGCCGGCAGGTACGGAATCTCGCCGCCCACGACGACGCTCGGGCCCGGCGCAACCGCGGCCAGCGCGCCGAGCGCGGTCGGTCCCGCTTCGGCCGCGTGCGCTTCGAGCTCCCAGTTGGCCGAATTCAAGGCTTGCCACATGCCGCTCAAGTTCGGCTTTTTGCCGCTCGACTGCGCGAGCGCAGGCAGAGAGACCATTAAAGAGAGTGCGATGGCAACGCACGAAAAACGAGTCGACACCCAGCTTCCCCCTGTCATGGCGCGGTTACTGCGGCGGCGCCGAGCCGCCGAGGAACAGCTTGTTGCCGTCCGGCAGTGTGATGTCGCGGCCGTTGGCGCGCATGGCGCCGTCGCGCGCGCGATAGCCGTCGACGATGATCTCCGTGCCAAGCGGCAGCGAGTTCTTGTTCACGCCCATGCGGAACAGCGTGTTCGCGGTGCCGCCTTCGACGGCCCATTCCTCGACCGTGCCGTCGTCCTTCTTCACGCTCATGTAGATCCACGAATGCGGATTCATGAAGTCGACCTTCGTGACGGTGCCGCGCAGCTTGACCGGTTGATTGAGATCGAACTCGGCGGCGAACGAGTGGTGGGCGGCGGCCGGCGATAGCGGTATCAGTGCGGCGAGCAACAAGGCGAACAAAGATCGATGCATGTCAGTGACTCTAAGAGGTAAGTGGAGGGCGGCGGGCTCGGGCCTTGCGGCGGCCGTTCCCACGGCAGCGGATCGTCGAAGCCAGGCTGCGAGCTTATCAACAAGTTCGAACCATCGAAACGAATACCGGCGAACGGGCATTGGCAAACGTAACGTCACGTGCGCTGCAGAAACGGTAGTTCCGTTTTCCGATAGCCGGCGACACGTTTTGGCCGTACGATCGGCGAATGCAGCACGTAACACGACGACTCGCATGGCTCGGTGCCGCCATGTTTGCGGTGGCCGCCGTTGGCTCCGCGTTTGCGGTAGAGCAAGGCGAACAGGCCCCGCCGTGGAAGGCGCACGATTTCGCGGGGCAGACCGTCGACTTTCCTGCCGTCGCGCAAGGCAAACCGGCCATCGTCGTGTTCTGGGCCACCTGGTGCCCGTACTGCAAGGCGTTCATGCCGTACTTGAAGAACATCGAAGCCGACTACGCGAAGCACGGCGTCAAAGTCATCGCCGTCGACGTGAAAGAAGACGGGCGCGGCGATCCGCGCGCGTACGTGAAGGGTCTCGGCTTCACACCGGTTGCGATAGCGGAGTCGGACGGCAACGAGATCATGAAGGCGTACGGCATCCGCTACATACCGGGCCTGCTCATCGTCGACGGCAAAGGCGAGGTCGCATACCGTCGGCCCTGGAGCGATCTGCCGGCGGGCCAAGCTGTCGCCGAGCTGTGGGACGGCCAGGTGCGCACCGCGCTTGACGCGCTCGTCCATCGATAAGTCTTCCGAGGGACAACGATGAGCTCGATCGATCGCCGCACGTTCATCGCCAACAGCACACTTCTAGCACTCGCCGCGTACGCCGGCCGCGCCGGCGCGCAGGACGCACCGCGCAGTTCGTTTGCCGCGGGCGCTACCGCCGAAGAAGTCACGGCCGGCACCGACCTCTCCGGCAAGACCATCGTCGTCACGGGTTGCAACTCCGGCATCGGCCTCGAGACGATGCGCGTGCTCGCGCTGCGCGGCGCGCACGTGATCGGCACTGCGCGCACGCTTGAGCGCGGCCAGGAAGCGTGCGCGAGCGTGAAGGGCAAGGCCACGCCCGTGGTGCTCGAGCTCTCCGACTTCGATTCCGTCGTCGCGTGCGCAAACGCGATTCGCGCCATGAGCACGCCCATCGACGCGCTCGTATGCAATGCCGGTCTGCTGCTCACGGATTTACAGCAGGCACGCGGGCTCGAGCTGCAGTTCGTCGTGAATCATCTGGGTCACTTCATCCTCGTGAATCGTCTGCGGGAGCGCGTGGTCGCCGCGCCGCAGGGCCGCGTGATCGTCGTCGGCAGCGTCGCGCACCAGTTCGTGCCACCAGGCGGCATTCAATTCGACAATCTGTCTGGCAAGGGCTGGGAGCGGCAAGCGTACGGCCACTCGAAACTCGCGAACGGCTTGTTCTCGCTCGAGCTCTCTAAGCGACTTGCGGGTACTCGCGCGACATCGAACTCGCTGCACCCCGGCGTCGTCGCGACGAACATCATGCGCAACATGAGCCGCGGCGGCGGTGGCGGCTTCGGTGGCATGGAAACGCCGGCACAAGGCGCGGCGACGAGCTGCTATCTCGCAAGCAGCCCCGCGCTCGCGCGCGTCACAGGCCAGTACTTCGCCGACTGCAATCCGGCCGAGCAAAGCGCCTACCAGAAGGATCCCGCCATGGCCGCGAAGCTGTGGCAGGTCTCGACCGAGCTCACACGCGCCTATCTGATCTAGCGCGGAAAACGTCGCGGCCCCGGGGCAAGACTCGCGTGTGATCGCGCGGGTACTATTCGCCGCGTGATCGGCCGCACTTCGGCGATCCAACCGATGGGGGAATCATGCAAGCAGACACACCGATCCGGTGGTGGCCGATCGTACTGTGCGCGCTCGCCGTTCTGCTGGACGGTTACGACGCGCAGATGTTCGCAATGGCGATCCCGCTGATGGCGAAGGAGTTCGGGGTAATGCCGACGGCCTTCGCACCCGCGGCGTCGGCGTCGCTCGCCGGCATGGCCGTCGGCGCTCTGTTCCTGAGCCCGCTCGCGGACCGTTTCGGCCGCCGGTCGTTGCTGGTCGTGAGCCTCGTCCTATTCGGTGCCGCGACGCTGCTCGCGATGCTTTCCAGCGGGCCGTTCGAGATGACGCTGTGGCGTCTGATTGCCGGCTGCGGTTTCGGCGCGACCGTGCCCGTAACGATCGGCATCTGCGCGGAATACGCGCCCGCGGGCAGGCGCGTGTCGATCGCGACGCTCGCGGCGAGTGGGTTCGCAATCGGCGCATCGTCGGCGGGCTTGATCACGCCGCTGCTTGCGGCGCACTGGGGCTGGCGCGGCATGTTCGCGTACGGCGGCATTCTGCCGCTGGTCATCGCCGCTCTCGTCGCGCACGGCATTCCAAATACCCGCCCTGCCGCCGCCCCTGCATTGGAGCAGGCGGGACACGTTCGAGCGCCCGTGGGTGCGCCTCGCCTCGGGCTGATATTCGCGACAGGCACGTGGCGCCGTACCGTGTTGCTGTGGCTATTGAACGCGCTCAACTTGTTCGCGAACTACGGCGTCACGAGCTGGCTGCCGACGCTGCTCGTGCAAAACGGTTGGTCGCTGCCGGACGCATCGCGCGTGATGTCGGTGCTCGTCATCGGCGCGCTCACCGGCTGCATCTTCGTGTCGCGTTGCGTGGACCGCGGCCGCATCGCGCTCGGGTTCGGCGCGGCCTATCTCGTGGCGACATTGTCGCTCGCGCTTTGCGCGACGAACCCGAACGGGTTCTGGGTGTGGGCGGGCTTGCTCGTGATGTACGCCTTCGGTGCGATCGGTACGTCGCTCACGCACGCTCCGCTCGCGACGATTCTCTACGACGAAGAGGCGCGCTCCACGGGTGTGGGCTGGGCGAACGGAGTCGGGCGTGCGGGCTCGCTGTTCGGCCCACTCGGGCTAGCCTGGCTCATGAGCCAGAAACTGCCGCCGACTCAAGTGCTGGGCGTCCTGATGGTGCCGATGCTCGCGTGCGCGGCCTGCGTGCTGATGCTCGCATGGGTGCTGCGCGGCGAGAGCAGGGCGGCAGCCGGCGAGGCAGCCAGTCAGCAAGCGTAAGAGCGGGTCGGTGGCGGGTCGCCGGCTATACTCGGTGCGCACGCCGCGCGGAGCTCGTCTTTGCGGCCTTCGGGGGAAGGGGAACGCATGTCCAGAATTTTCGGCTTCGCAGTGTCAGCCGTCACGGTGCTCGCCATCATCGCAAGCGTGTCGCTCGCGAGCAGCGCTGCCGCCCTAGAGCGCGCTGGCGACCCCTCGAAGTGGCTCACGTACTGGAAGCCGATGATGACGGTGCTCACGCACGATCGGTGCTTCAACTGCCACACGAACACCAATCCGCGGACAGGCAAGGACCACGGCGGTGGCGAGCTCGATTTTCCGGACCAGTTCGCGTGCATCGGCTGCCACACGGCAAACACGACGGTCGTTGAAGGCCGGTGCGAGTTAGTCGGCAATCTGGGCGAAGGCACGGTTTCGCTGCCCGATGGCACGACACGACGGAACGCCTCGTGCATGAACGAGGGACAG
>PMCP01000125.1:7357-22723 GCA_003155415.1 Gammaproteobacteria bacterium
GTCGACATTGAGCCGCCGCCGCTAGATAAGCCGGCGTTCATGAAACTGCTGATGGGCTGGATTACCGACGCCGCCATGGCGTGCGGCACGGACGGGAAAGTGACGCTCGACGACAACGTGAAGCTCGACTCGCAGACGGCATTCACCAAAGGCAAGACGCGAAACGAAACCACGGCGAACATTCAAATCGAGGACGACGTCGCAAAGTCCGAGCTGCATTACACCGAAGCCTCGAGCGCGTCGATCGAGACGACGTTACCGGGATGCCCCGCGAAGGAGGGCGTCGAGGCGCACTTCAAGGCGGACGGCAGACCCGACACGAGCTACGAGATCAATATCCTTCCCAACAACACTTACCGGATGCGCTTCACGCTGGGTGCCGTCGAGGGGCAAACCGTGTGGTCCTACAAGGAGCAACTCTGCCGCCCGGGCACCCGAGGCCGCGAGAAGCTGCCCACCGAATCCACGATCCCGCTGCGTTTCGGCGTCGAAGACCAGGTGCCACAAGAGAACGCGGAGCACGAGCTCATTCTGAAAGGCTCGGCCACGTTACCCGGCATCACGAGCGTGGGCCCCATGGTCAGCAGCGGCGAACGTAAACTCACTTGGGACATCTTGATCAAGTAGCGCGCGTTCGCGTCTCGACCCGCACTGCGGAACCCGTTACGCTCATGTGGCGACTTCCTCGCGCACACACTGAGCTTTCACCATGCAGTATTCGCGCCTCGGCGGCACCGGCCTCATCGTCTCCAAGTTTGCGTTTGGCAGCATGACGTTTGGCTCGGGCGGGCAGGGCCCGTTCGCGTCGGTCTACAAAGTCGACCAGCCAGCCGCGAACGATCTCGTGGGGCGCGCGATCGACGCCGGCATCAACTTCTTCAACTCCGCCGACGTGTACGCGGGCGGTGAGTCGGAACGCATGCTGGGCAAAGCCATCGGCGCGAAGCGTCACGAAGTTGTGATCGCGACGAAGGTCGCGAATCGCATGGGCCCGGGGCTCATCGAGTCCGGCTTGTCGCGTCGGCACATTCTCGCCGCGGCCGATGCGAGCCTCGCGCGGCTCGGCACGGACTACATCGACGTGTATCTCGTACACAAAGTCGACGCGCTGACGCCTGTCGAGGAGACGGTCGAAGCGCTCGAGGATCTCGTGCGAGCNNGGCGCCGAGATGTACTACTCGCTCGTCGGCCGCGATCTCGAGCACGAGGTGGTGCCGTTTTGCGCCGACGCCGGTGTCGGCATCATGGTGTGGAGCCCGCTCGCCGGTGGCTTCCTGAGCGGCAAGTACACGCGCGCGAAGCCGAAAGGTGAGAGCGGCGACCGGCTTGGCGGCTTCGACTTCCTCCCGCACGACCGCGAGCACGGATATCGCGTGATCGACCTGCTGCAATCGATCGGCGCCAAGCGCAACGCGTCACCGGCGCAGGTGTCGCTCGCGTGGCTGCTGACGCGGCCGACGGTCGCGTCGATTCTGGTCGGCGCGTCGAGTCGTAAGCAGCTCGAGGAGAACATCGCCGCCGCGGCGGTGCAGCTCACGGCCGAAGATCTCGCCGCGCTCGATGCTGCGACGAAGCCGACCGCGATCTACCCGAACTGGTTCAATGAGCGTGTCGCGGACGGTAAGGCGTACCAGGCGCTCGGCATACCGCTCGCGGTGCCGCCGGTGCGTTGAGCGAATTACTTTGCGAACCGCGCGGCAAAGGGCGCGTCTAACAGGGCTGCTGCAACTGGTAGGTTCGTTGTGAAAACACCCTCACATTGGTGGCTGGTCGGCGCCGCACTCGTCGCCTCCTTCGCAATCGGCATCGCCACCGCGGCGCCGCGGCCCTTCCGCGTGTACCCCGGCGTCGAGCACGAGGACGACCCACTACCCGCGGACTACATGGTGCCGGCCGAGTGGACGTTCGCGCGCTTGATGTACCCGCCGGTGCGTGGTGGCGGCCGCTACGGGGCGGATTGGCAGAATGGCCGAAGCAACTGGACGATCGACTATCCGGCGGCCGATCGCCACGTGGCGACGATGGTGCGGCGGCTGACGTCCATCGACACGCGCTCCGTCGAGCAGCCCGTGAACCTGGACGACGACGACGACGTGTTCGACTGGCCGTGGCTGTACGCGGTCGAGGTCGGGCACTGGGATCTCACGGATTCCCAAGCCGTGAAGCTGCGCGAGTACCTCATGCGCGGGGGTTTCCTGATGGTCGACGACTTCCACGGTTCGCAGGAATGGGAAGTCTTCCTCGAGAGCATGCGGCGCGTGTTCCCGGAGCGGCCGATCGTCGAGATTCCGAACGAAGATCAGATCTTCCACATGTTCTGGGATCTGGACGATCGCGTGCAGGTGCCCGGTGCGCAGTTTATTTACAGCCACAGGATTTACGAGCAGGACGGCGTTATTCCGCGTTGGCGCGCGATCTACGACGACAAGGGGCGAATCATGGTGGCGATCTGCCACAACATGGACCTCGGCGATTCGGTGGAGCACTCCGACAACCCGCGCTACCCCGAAAAATACTCCGCGCAGGGCATGCGCACGTACATCAACTACATCCTCTACGCGATGACTCACTGAAGAGAAGATCCTTCTCTTTTCTTTCCTCGCTACAAAGGTTTTTCGCCGACGTATTTGGCGCGCGGGCGGATGATGGCGTCGTGCCCATACTGCTCGATCGCGTGGCCGATCCAACCGATGGTGCGGCCGAGTGCGAACACGGTGAGTGCGGTGCCATTTGGCAGCCCAAGCGCTTTTGCGAGCGCGACCAGCGCGAAGTCCACGTTCGGCGGCTCGCCGAGCACAGTGCTAATTGCCGCCGTCAGCTCGCGCGCGAAAGCGGCGTTCTTCGACTTCGGCAGCATCGCGAGCAGTTGCGTCGCGCGCGGGTCGCCGCCTGCATAGAGCGGGTGTCCGAAGCCGTCGATGCGCTCGCCGCGGCGTAGGCGTTCCGTGAGTGCTGCGCGCAGATCGGGCGTGCGGCGCAGCGAATCCCACAGCGCTTCGATTCGCCCCGTTGTACCGCCGTGCTTCACGCCTTCGAGCGCTGCGAGCCCGGCGATCACGACGCCGTACGGCGATGCGCCCGCCGATGCGACGCAGCGTGCCGTAAACGCCGAGACGTTGAGCTCGTGATCCGCGCACAGGATCAGCGCGGCGCGCAGCAGAGGCGCTGCCGCCGGCACGCCCCAGGCCTTCGCGAGAGTGGCATCGATCGTGGGTTCCCGCGCGCTGCCGTTGGCCGCGACGGTGGCGAGCGCCTGCAGAATTCGCCAGCCGGTTTGCGCGACGGCGCGCGGTCGCAGGTCGTAGCCGAGCGGATCCTTCGCCGCCGCGAGAGCGAGTGTCGCCTGCGCACGCGCAACGAACGGTGCATCGGCTTCGCGGCTTTTCGTGGCGGCGAGCTTTGTTGCCCCGGCGAGCTGCACACCACCCTCGGCGGATCCTGTCCAGAGCAGGGCGGCGACCTCCGCAAGGGAGTTCGTGCGCGCGAGCTCGGCCGCGTCGCGGCCGCGGTAGTAGATGTGGCCCTCGGCAATCAACGTGATCGCGGATTCCAGAATCGGCAGGCCCCAGTGCAGTGCGTGCTCGGCGGCTTTCTCCGGGTTGCGTCGCTCGTCCGTGCGTGCGCGCAGTCGTTCGATGTCGTCTCGCGCGTAACGGCGGTTGCGCGTCTTGCCCGCCGTGGCTTCGGACCGAATTCGCCCACGGCTCACGTACGCGTACAGCGTCGCGCGGCTTACGCCGAGCATCTCGATGGCCTCGGTTGCACTCACCCAGACGCGGTTCTCAGTTTTCATATTGATTGATGAATCAATGTTGACGATGAACTGACCACAACATACGGTAGCGACCATGAATGCGCAAACCGATATCGCTACTTCGACCGGTCTGGAGGGCGTCGTCGCCGCGGCCACGCACCTGAGCATGGTGGATGGTGAGCGCGGCGAGCTCGTGGTTGCGGGCTTACGGCTCGAGCAGCTCGCGGCCCGGCCATTCGAGGACGTGGTCGCTGCATTGTGGGACGCCGCCGGCGTGCGCGACGCCGCCCGCGTCGCCGCCGCNNCGATCTCGACGCCGCGGAGCTGCTAGTCGGCTCGCTGCCGACGATCGTCGCGGCGTACTCGCGGTTGTTGCAAGGCGCCGCGCCGCTTGCGCCGCGCCAGGATCTCGGCATCGCCGCCAACTACCTCTACATGCGCAGCGGCACGGAGCCGCACGAAGAGCTCGTGCGAGGCCTCGACACGTATCTCGCGACCGTGTCCGACCATGGCTTGAACGCGTCGACGTTCACCGCACGCGTGATCGTGTCCACCGGCTCCGATTTCATCTCGGCGGCGACGGGCGCGATTGGCGCGTTGAAGGGTCCATTACACGGCGGAGCGCCCGGTCCCGCGCTCGACATGGTGTTCGAGATTGGCGACGCGGCGCGCGCGGAAGCCGTGCTTAGGCAGAAGATCGAGCGTGGCGAGCGGCTCATGGGCTTCGGCCACCGCGTGTACAAGGTCCGCGACCCGCGCGCCGATGCGCTCGCGGCCGCCGCGGCGCGCATGTTCGCGCGTGCCGGCGACGCGAAACTCTACGACCTCGCGCGAGCGGTCGAAGCCACCGCACTGAAGCTGCTCGAGGAGTACAAGCCGGGCAGGCGTCTGAAGACCAACGTCGAGTTCTACACGGCGCTGTTGCTGCACGGACTTGGGCTAGACACGGCGTCGTTCACGCCCACGTTTGCGATCGGGCGTACCGCGGGCTGGACCGCGCACTGCTTCGAGCAGCGCGCCGTCGGCAGGTTGATCCGGCCGCAGAGTGTGTACGTGGGGCGCCTGCCGGCGTAGTCACCCATGCTTTGGGTTGCCACAACGCTCATCGCCGCCGTCGCGCAGACGGCGCGCAACGCGATGCAGAGCAGTCTCACGGCCACGCTCGGCACGCTCGGCGCGACGCAGGTGCGGTTCGTGTACGGCCTGCCGTTCGCGCTCGTGTTCCTGGGACTAACGACCGTGTTCGCGCACGCGCGCGTGCCGCCGCCGACACCGATGTTCCTCGCGTTCGTAATCGTGGGTGCGCTTGCGCAGATCACGGCCACGGCGTTTTTGCTCGCGGCTATGCAGGTACGGTCGTTCTCCGTAGCAACGGCACTGAGCAAGACCGAGGCCCTGCAGGTGGCGGTGTTCGGCTTTGCGGTACTCGGCGACGCGCTCACGTGGTCGCGCGCGACCGCCGTGCTGATCGCTACGGCCGGTGTCGTGATTGTTGCCGTGAAACCCGGCCAGAAATGGGATAGGGACAGTTTGAAGCCAGCCGCGCTCGGGGTCGCGTCGGGCGCGTTCTTCGCGCTCGCGTCGGTGACTTTTCGGGGCGCGATCCTCGCACTGCCGGAAGGCGCGTATTTCCTGCGGTCGACGACGGCGCTGGTGTGGTCGCTCTGCATCCAGGTGACGGTGCTCGGCGTGTGGCTCGGAATCACGAATCGGGAAGCGCTGCTACGCAGCGTCACGGTGTGGCGGCAGTCGTTGTTCGCCGGTTTCATGAGCGCGTTCGCTTCGGAGTTCTGGTTCCTGGGTATCTCGCTGACCGCAGCCGCGAACGTGCGCACGCTCGCGCTCGTCGAGGTGCTGCTCGCACAGGCCGTGTCGAAGCGCTTGTTCGGCCAGCGGACGACAGCGCGCGAGCTCGTTGGCATGGCGCTCGTCGTGCTCGGCGTCGCGTGGTTGCTCCTCGCGGTAGCGTAAAACGGCAGCAAACGACTGTCGTTCGCCCTGTCGATGGCCGGAGCGTGCGCTGTGTCAGAGAGTGGGCGCTCGTCGTGTGGCATCCTTTGGCCAAATCCACGTTACGAGAACTCACGATGAGCGCCGCTGAACGAGATACGCAGGTACCCGCCCGACACACCCGCTTCGTCACACTGCAAGGCCATATCCTCGAGCAGCAGACACACTATCCCGAGGCGTCGGGAACGTTCTCGTGGATTCTGTCGGCACTGTCCATCTCGGCCAAGATGATCGCCGCGCACGTGCGCCGCGCTCGGCTCGACGACGTGCTCGGCTCCGTCGGCAGCGAAAACGTACAGGGCGAGCAGCAGCAAAAACTCGACGTCATCGCAAACGAGATTTTGTTGCGAACGCTCGGCGGGCGTGATGGCGTCGCGATTGTTGCTTCCGAGGAGAACGAGGAGCCCGTGATCCTGCGCACGGGGCTGGGCGGCGAGCAGAAATATTGCGTGCTCTTCGATCCGCTCGATGGCTCATCGAACCTGGACGTGTGCGGCGGCGTTGGCACCATCTTCAGCATCCTGCGCCAGGATCGGCGTTCGACGCGCCCGGAAGATTCGCTGTTGCAACCGGGCGCGAGGCAGATTGCCGCGGGCTACGTGCTGTACGGCCCGTCGACGGTATTCGCGCTCACGATCGGCCGCGGTGTCGATCTGTTCGTGCTCGATCCTATGTACGGCGCGTTCATGCGCGTTGAGCAGAACGTGCGGATTCCGAAGGCGAGCAAGAGCTACTCACTGAACGAGGGCAATCGCCTGACGTTCCCCGAAGGCTATCAGCGCTACCTCGAGTGGGCGCAGAGCCAGACGTACTCGAGTCGCTACGCGGGCGCGATGGTGGCCGACATGCATCGCATCCTGCTGAAGGGCGGCGTGTTCATGTATCCGCCGACAAAGAAGGCCGCGAACGGGAAACTGCGCCTCATGTACGAGGCCAACCCGATGGCCATGCTTGTGGAGCAGGCCGGAGGCAAGGCGTTCAGCGCGCCCGGCGCACGCATCCTCGAGATACAGCCCACGGACATTCACCAACGCACGCCGGTCATCATCGGCAGCTCCGACGAGGTGGATCACGTGCTGCGGCACCTCGCCTAGAGCGGGGCGCTACACGTTCACAATCAGCCGCGTGCGCGCCATAGGCGCGCGGACGCGAGCGCCGCGCCTTCCGTGAGCGCGCCGAGCTTCTTGTAGGCGATGCCGGGGTCCACGCGCGAGTAACCGGCGAACGAGCCGAACCCGCAGTCCGTGCCCGCGATTACTCGCTCGCGTCCCACTATGCGTGCGTACTGGCACAGCTGTTCCGCGATCAGTCGCGGATGCTCCACGTAGTTCGACGTCGACATGATGCAGCCCGGGATCAGCACCTTGTCGTCGGGCAGCTTCGCGTCCTGCCACACTTCGAGCTCGTGGCGATGCCGGGGGTTCGCAGCTTCGAACAGGATGCCGGCGGGTTTGGCCTTCAGCACGAGCCCAATGACTTTCTCGAGCGCGATGTCGCAATCGTGCGGGCCTTCGTAGTTACCCCAGCAGATGTGCATGCGCATGCGATCGGCCGGAATGTCGCGCACAGCGTGGTTCAGCGCCTCTACCTGATACGCGGCCCGCTTCAGGAACTCCGTTTCGTCGAGCTCCTGGAAACCCGTGTGTCGCGCCATCGCGAGATCGGGGCAGTCGAGCTGCAGAATGAAACCGGCCGCGACAATCGCATCGTACTCGGGCTTCATGGCCGCGACGATCGCGTCGACGTATCCCTCATGTGTCGGATAGTACTGGTTCGACTGGAACGCGGAGATCACGCCCGGCGACGCCGCGTTCATGAACGCTTCCGGTGAGGGGTGCGCCGCCAGACCCGCGCGCAGGTTCGCGACGTCGATCTTCATCGCCTCGCGATCGACGAGCTCGATCGGACCGACGCACGCCGCGCGTTTGAACGACTGCTTCCCCATCATGCGCGCCATCGCCTCGCGGAACTCGGGGTAGGGCGCGAGATCCTTGTGCGGCGGGCGAGCCACGTGGCCGGCAAATCCGGACAGGCGGTCCTTGATGTACGTGGCGTAACCGACCTTGCTGGTCTCGCCGTCGCTGACGACGTCGATGCCGGCGGCACGCTGTTTCGCCACGGCTTCCGCTACGCCGGTCTGCATGGTGGCTGCGAACGCTGCGCGGTCGTACTGTTCGCCGTTCTCCTTCTTATAGAGAAAATCGACGACGGCCGCGCTGCGGGGCAGGCTGCCGACGTGCGTCGTGAGAATTCGGTCGGTCGAGAGCTTCATCGTCACCTCGTGCGCGGCGCGTGTGGTGCGCTCGCGGAAGGGCGCCATTGTGGCTCACTGCCAGGGCGAAATTCGAGTGTCGGCTGCGATTGACGCCCCCGCGAGCGGCGTGGTCTAGTGGCCGCGAATGCGAAATTCGGCGGGGGAGCAGTGAAAGGCGTGGGCGGAATGCTATCGGGACTCGTCAAAGACCTGGTCGAGCGCTGGCGCGCGCCTGGTAGCCAGCATGCGGGCGGCGCGAGCGACAGTGCGCGCTACGAAATCCTGCTCGACGAGGTTGAGCCACTGGATCGCTGGACGCTGTGTACCGTGTGCCTGAACGTCGACCGCACCCTGGCCGTGGTGCGCAGCCGCTGGCGGTGCACCGACTGCGGCGTGGATACGCGTAACGACACGCAGCAGCCGTTGCAGGCTTATCTGATCGCCACTCCGCCTGAGACGATCGAGAAGAATCTGCGCGAGTGGATGAACGTGAAGGGCGCGCGCGTGGCATACAGAACACTGCGCGCTGCGCGCTACAAGTGCTTGCTCGTTCTGCAGAAGCGCGTTCAGGGTCGGGGTTGAAACGCATGCCATTGCTGGCCGATCGCATCGATCACCTCGTGCTGACGGTCGCCGATATCGAGGTCACGACGAAGTTCTACGAACGTGCGCTGGGATTCGAGCGTGAGTTCTTCCGTGGCCCCGACGGCTCGCCGCGCTACGCGCTGAAGTTCGGCCGGCAGAAGATCAACCTTCAGGATCGCGAAACACAAACGCCCACGAAGGCCCAGCACCCGACTTTCGGCTCCGGCGATTTCTGCTTGCTAGCAGCCGTGCCGATCGACGATGTGATCGCGCATTTGAAATCCATGAGCGTTACGATCGAGGCTGGGCCCGTGCCGCGGCGCGGCGCTGTGGGCGCGCTGCGTTCGATCTACTTCCGCGATCCCGACGGCAACCTCGTCGAGGTGGCCGAGTACCTTCCGGAGTAGCGCTCGCTAACGTTCGACGTGGCCGCCAGGGACCGCGTGCGCGTGTTGTTTCACCACCGGCGCGCGTGTCGCGTTGGGATCACGTACCACGAAGTGCCCCATCATGCCGACTTCGGCGTGATCGAGAATGTGGCAGTGGAACATCCACGTGCCAGGGCGCTCGTCGAATCGCAGTGCGATTGTGAGCTCGGATTTCGCCGGCACGTTCACCGTGTCTTTCCATTCCGGCACGCGGTCCGGGTCCAGCACCTGGAAGAAGTAGCCGTGGACGTGGAACGGGTGTGCGAAGTCGGTGTTGTTCTTGATGTGCCAGACCTGCGTTTCGCCGAGCCGCGCTTCGAACGGTGCCGCTTTCCAGAACGGAACGCCGTTCACGCCCATCTCGATGTTGCCGCTGTTGAGCACGATCGTGAGGTTCAGGTCGCGCTCCGTGGCGCCCGTCACGTCGATTGGTTCGATCTGGCGTATATCCGTGGGGATCGTTTCCGGTGTGACGGCCGCGTCGGCCACGGTCTCGATGCTCAGCATGTCGACAGAGGCGCGATTGAACGTGGTGCCGTAGCCGCGCTCGGTCGGCACCCAGCGCAGCATGGTTTTACTTCCCGGTGGATCGGCCGGCGTGAACACGGCGTCCCCACGTTCGCCCGGCACGACGAGCACGCTGTACGTGTCGACGGCGCGCGCCGCGAGCCCGTTGTCGCCGCCGAGCTTTATGAAGCGATGATTGCGCATGCGCACGTTGTAGTAGCGCGCGCGTGTGGCGTTGATGATGCGCCAGCGCTGCTGTTTGCCCTCGCGTACCTTCAGCGTCGGTAGCACTTTGCCGTTCACGAGCAACACGGCGCCCTCGCGGCCGAATAGATCTCCGAAGTTGCCGCCGCTATCGGCCGGCAGCATCTCGCCCTCCTCGGTGAGACTCATGTCGGACAGCAGCAGCACGAGGTCGTCGCCGAACGCTTTTGGATCGTTCGGGTCTTCGACGAGAATCGCGCCGTACAAGCCACGCCCGACTTGCGCGGACGAATCGACGTGGGGGTGATACCAGTACGTGCCGGCGTCGCGCAGCGTGAAGTCGTACGTGAATTCGCCACCCGGCGGCACCGGATCCTGCGTGGCGCCGGGTGTCCCATCCATGTTGTTCGGCACGCGCAGCCCGTGCCAGTGAATCGTCGTCTCCTCGGGCAGCGAGTTCTTGAAGTGCACGATCACGCGGTCGCCCACTACACCTCGAATCAGCGGTCCCGGGATCTTGCCGTTGTAGGTCCACACGGTGGTTTTATGGCCGGGCAGGATTTCGAGCTCGGCCACCTTGGCCTCGAGATTGAACTCGAGCACGTGCGGATCGGGGTTCAGATCGTCCGGTTGCGGCAACGCGAGATCGTCGGCCCAGCCCGCTGGCTGCCCGACTTCGTGTGCCGCCAGCTGCACGGCGGGGGCGTGCGGTGGGGCGGGCGGCCGCGCGCAGCTACCCAGCAGCAGCACGCAACTCGCTGACATCGCAACGGCTTTTAACAAAGCAACCCCCAACCGACTCGCAGCCAACACGCCCAGTCTTCGCGACCGTGTCGGGCCTCACTATTCGTAATAGTACGTAACGATGCGCGCCGATACCGGCTACCGGCCGGGCAGCGTAGACTCGCCGCTCGGTCGCGGGAGTAGGAACATGGCTTGGTGGAGTTGGGGAATCCTCGGCTTTGCGCTGCTCGGTCTCGAGCTGTTCGCCATCGACGCGCAGTTCTTCCTCGTGTTTGCCGGGGTCGCGGCGATCGTTGTGGGCATCCTCGGGCTCGTCGGCATCGATCTGCCACAGTGGGCGCAGTGGATCGCGTTTGCGGTGCTGGCAGTCATCGCGATGTTCACGATCCGGCGGCAGGTCTACGAGAAGCTGCTGAGCAAGCCGGGCGGCAAGGTCAACACTGACATTCATCAGCACGTGGTCGTCGGGCAGCTGCTCGAGCCCGGCAAATCGTGTCGCATCGAGTACCGCGGCACGGGCTGGACGGCGATCAACGTCGGCAAGGAATCGATCGCGGCCGGCGGCGAGGCGCGCATCGACTCGATCGACGGGCTCACGCTGCACGTTCGGGCGCTCTGAGCGCGGCATAACAAGGAGAAACGCATGGATCAGGGTGTATTGCTGTTCGTCATCGTGGTCGCGGTGCTCGCCATCACGATCCTGCGCAAGACCGCGGTCGTGGTGCCGCAGCAAAGCGCGTACATCGTACAGCGGCTCGGCAAGTACCACAGCACGCTGAACGCCGGGTTCCATATCCTGCTGCCGTTCGTCGAGAGCGTCGCTTACAAGCACAGCCTCAAAGAGGATGCGCTCGATATACCGGAACAGATCTGCATCACGAAGGACAACGTGCAGGTCGGCATCGACGGCGTGCTGTACCTGCAGGTGCTCGACGCGGCACGTGCGTCATACGGTATCTCGAACTACCACTTCGCGATCTCACAGCTCGCGCAGACCATGTTGCGCAGCGAGATCGGCAAGATCGATCTCGATCGCACGTTCGAGGAGCGCTCCACGATCAATATGAATGTTGTGAAGGAACTCGACAAAGCCACCGAGCCGTGGGGCGTGAAGGTGCTGCGCTACGAGATCAAGAACATCAATCCGCCGCGCGACATCATCCAGGCCATGGAAAAGCAGATGCGCGCCGAGCGGGAGAAGCGCGCCGTGATTCTGGCGTCCGAAGGCGATCGCGACGCCAAGATCAACCAGGCCGAAGGCGAGAAGCAGCGCGTCATCAAGGAATCCGAGGCCAAACGCCAGCAGCAGATCAACGAAGCGGCGGGCCAGGCGGAGGCCATTCTTTCCGTCGCTACGGCGACTGCCGAAGGCTTGAAGCGCGTGGCGGAGTCCGTCAGCTCGCAGGGCGGCCGCGAAGCCATGCAGCTACGCGTGGCCGAGGAATACGTCCACCAGTTCGGCAACCTTGCGCGCACCGCGAACACGCTCGTAGTGCCTGCCAATTTGAGCGACGTTGCGAGCATGATCGCGCTCGCGACGAAGGTGTTCGACCAGAGCAGGCCAGTCGCTGGAACGCCCGCGCGTTGAACGTATTCATGCTCGCAACGGCGGGCGGCGCTTGGGCGCTGCGCGCGCGCGGCCGGATGTGACAGCCCTGCCTTCGAGGTACGCACGCCGGGCCGCGGCCGGCAGTTTCTCGATCGCGTAACGCAGCATCGTGCGCGGCATATGGCGGTGGTGTCGGTTAAGGAACCCCGCGGCCGCGGCGGCGTCGCGATTGCCGACTTCGCGCAGCATCCAACCGGCGGCCTTGTGGATCAGGTCGTGCTCGTCCGTGAGCAAGAGCTCGGCAATCGAGAGCGTGTCGGCGAAGTCGTTGCGCCGGATGAGCCAGAACGTGGCCAGGATCGCCACGCGGCGTTCCCAGAGATTGAGTGACCGCGCGAGTTCGTGCAACGGCGCACGAGACCGGCGCTCCAGAAATTGCCCCACGATATCCGGCGCCGAGGTGTCGACGAGATCCCAGTTGTTCACGTAGCGGCGAATCGCGCGCAGGTAACCCCGGTAGATTCGCTCGCGGCCACGCTCGTCGGAACGCTTGAACGCGGCGACGAGCAGCAGTAGCGCGAGCAAGCGCTCTTCGTGCAGTGGTGAGCGCAGCAACGCGAACATCGTCGAAACGCTCGCGGCGCGATGCTCGCGCGCCACGCGGCGCAGCACCGGCACCCGAATGCCGAGGAATCGGTCGCCCTCGCCATACTCGCCGGGGCCGCTCTTGAAGAACCGAGTCGCATGGATAGCGATGGCGGGATTCGCAAGTGCACGCAGCTGGGCGCGTATCGCCGCGAGATCTTTCGTTGGCTTACTCGTCAAGCGTGCTCCGTCCCGAGTCCCGTTGGGCCCGATGGTATGCTGCGCTTCGATGAAAATCCTGCGCCGATTGCGTCGCTGGTTCGGGCCTGATCCAAACCGATTTCTGCGCTCGGCGCGTGGCGTGATTCACGTGGGCGCCAACATCGGCCAGGAACGCGCGCTGTACGAACGCCGGGGTCTCGACGTGTTGTGGGTCGAGCCGATCCCGGGCGTGTTCGCGACACTACTCAAGAACCTCGCAGATTATCCGCGGCAGCGGGCGCTGCAAGCGCTCGTCACGAACCGCGACGATCACGAGTACGAGTTCCATGTGGCGAACAACGCGGGTGAATCGTCGTCGATTCTCGAGCTCAAGCAACACAAGGAGGTTTGGCCGAAAGTCGCGTTCACGGAGTCGATCCGCCTGCGTAGCGTGACGCTGCCGACTCTGCTGGCGCGCGAAGGCGTGGACATAATGCGTTACGACACGCTCGTCATGGACACGCAGGGCTCGGAATTGCTGGTGCTCGAGGGCGCCGAGAGCCTGCTGCCCGGGTTTGCATACATCAAGACCGAGGTGCCGGATTTCGAGGCATACGAAGGCTGCGCGCAGCTCGCCGATCTCGCGGCGTTCATGGCCGCGCGGGGCTTTGGGGAGCTGGTGCGAAACCGGTTTGCGAGTCGCGCCGCTGGCGGGCACTACTACGACGTGGTCTACCGGCGAGTGAAATCGTAATCAGCGCGCCACTCGTTCGGGGAGGCCCTGTGACGCGCGTCGTAGGCGAAACTGCCGGCCGCGCCTATGCTTTTCACAGAATCGACGCAGGGAAGCAGGCTCACGACCATGGGCATCAACTCGACTCTGGTAATCAACGCCAAGGGCGGTGTCGGTAAGACGACGATTACCACGAATCTCGCGAGTTACTTCGCTTCACGCGGCGTCCCAACGACCATCGCCGATTACGATCCTCAAAGCTCGAGCCTGAACTGGCTCGCGCAACGCTCGGCCGATCTGCCGACTATTCACGGCGCGGATCTCGCACCGCGCGCCGGACTCGCGCTGCAGAACGGCCGCCGTCAGATCCCGCTCTCCACGCGCCAGTTGATCCTGGACGCGCCGGCCGGACCGTCGCGTCTGCTGCTGCAGGATTTGATGCAGCGCACGCAGTCCGTGCTGATCCCCGTCGCGCCTTCTGCGATCGACATTCACGCGACGGCGAACTTCATCAAGGAGCTGTTGCTGATCGGTCAGGTTCGCTTCCGCCACATCCGCGTGGCCGTCATCGCGAACCGTGTGCGCAACGCGCGTCCCGTGTACGAGCCACTCGAGCGTTTCGTGTCGTCGCTCGGCATTGCGTTCCTTACTCGAATCAGCGATTCGGATGTGTACGTGGACGCGGTCGAGAAGGGTCTCGGCATCTTCGATCTGCCGCCGGAGCAGTGCGCCGCCGAGCTGCGCGAGTTTCAACCGATCGTGCACTGGTTGACCGGCGAAGCGCCGCTCGAGACCGAAGGCGCCCCGCCCGTCACCAGCAACGTCATTCAGCTCAACGTCGCGCGCGCCTAGCGCACACTTCCCGCTGCGCCTTCAGCGCACGTGCTGTGTGCGAAACGCCTTGTGCTTACCCTTTGCGCCGCGCTTGCCTTCGGGCGCGCTCGGTCCGCTTACGCCTCTCGGTTGGAAGCGCGGGATGAGCTGGTGCTTGCCGTTGCCGATCAGGTCGTCACGACCCATGCGATTCAACGCCGCGCGCAGCATCGGCCAGTTGTTCGCATCGTGGTAGCGCAGGAACGCTTTGTGCAGCCTGCGCACTTTTAGACCGCGCGGAATCACGACGTCTTCCGACGTGCGCGTCACGCGCTTAAGCGGGTTCTTGCCCGAGTAGTACATCGCGGATGCGGTTGCCATCGGGCCCGGCAGGAATGCCTGCACCTGATCCGCCCGATAGCCGTTTTTCTTGAGCCACAGCGCGAGCTCGAGCATGTCTTTGTCGGTGGTGCCCGGGTGCGCCGCGATGAAATACGGAATCAGGTACTGCTCTTTCCCGGCGGACTGCGAAAAGCGGTCGAAGAGCTGCTTGAACTTGTAGTACGTACCGACGCCGGGCTTCATCATCTTCGACAGCGGCCCTTCGCCGATGGCCTCGGGCGCGATCTTCAGATACCCGCCGACATGATGTTGGGCAAGCTCCTTGACGTACTCCGGCGATTCGATCGCGAGGTCGTAGCGGACGCCGGATGCAATCAGCACCTTCTTGATGCCGGGGAGCTCACGCGCACGGCGGTACAGCTTGATCAACGGCGCGTGGTTCGTGTCCAGGTTCGGGCACACGGCCGGGTACACGCACGACGGTCGCCGGCACGCGGCCTCGATCTCTCGGCTTTTGCAGGCGATACGGTACATGTTCGCCGTCGGTCCGCCGAGATCGGAGATCACTCCCGTGAATCCAGGCACGGAGTCGCGGATGCTTTCGATCTCGCGCAATATCGAGTCTTCGCTGCGGTTCTGGATGATGCGGCCTTCGTG
>PMCP01000170.1:0-5695 GCA_003155415.1 Gammaproteobacteria bacterium
CTGACCCTGGTGGAGCCGCAATCCTCTGGAGTGGGCGGCGGTGCGTTCATGTTGTTCTACGGGGCGCCACGCAAGAGCGCGCCCGCCGCGATCACCGCATACGAGGGGCGCGAGACGGCGCCGGCCGCGGCGACGCCCGACATGTTCATGAGCAACGGGCGCCCGGAAGGGTTCGGCGCCGTGGGCGTCGGCGGCCTCGCAGTGGGCGTGCCCGGCGCCATGCGTATGCTCGAGCTCGCGCATCGNNTTCGCGCGCGGCGAAGATTTTCGGCGCTACTTCTACGAGGAGAACGGCGAGCCGCACCCGGTTGGCTACGTTCTTAAGAATCCCGAGTACGCGGCCGCGCTGCGGGAGCTAGCCGCTGAAGGCGTGGAGCCGCTGTACACCGGAGATCTGGCAGCTGCTATCGCCGCGAAGGTGCAGAGCAATAACGTGCGCCCCGGCCGCATGACGGCCGAGGATCTGGCGAAGTACCGCGCTCGCGCCACGCAGCCGCTGTGCAGCGCCTATCGAAGCTGGCGAGTCTGCGGCCCGCAACTGCCCTCGTCGGGCGGTGTCACGACGCAGCAGGTGCTCGGCATGCTCGGCGCATTCGATCTCGCGAAGCTGCGCACCGAGCCCGCACAGGCGATTCACCTGTTCGTCGAGGCGAACCGGCTCGCCTTCGCCGATCGAACCTTGTATCTCGGCGATCCCGAGTTCGTGCCCGCGCCGGTCGCCGAGTTGCTCTCGCCCGCGTATCTACGCGACCGCGCCGCGCTCATCGATCCGAACAAGGCGCTGACGAATGTGGTCGCCGGCGCCCCGCGCCCGGGCGTCGCGTGGGAGTTCGCGCCCGGGGCGGCGGCGGAACGACCGTCGACAAGCCACTTCTCGATCGCGGACAGGTTCGGCGATGCAGTGGCCATGACCACGAGTGTGCAGGGTGCGTTCGGCAGCCAGCTCATGGTCGGCGGGTTCATTTTGAACAACCAGCTGACAGATTTCGCTTACGTGCCGGAAGTCGGCGGCAAGCCCGTTGCGAATCGCATCGAGGGCGGCAAACGGCCGCTGTCGAGCATGGCGCCCACGATGCTGCTCGACGAGCAGGGGCGCTTGCGTCTCCTCGTTGGCTCGCCAGGCGGCACGCACATCATCGGCTTCGTCGCACAGAGCGTCGTCGGCTTCGTCGATTGGCAGCAGACCGTGCAGCAAGCCGTGGCCGCGCCGCACTACCTGGCGGAGGGCGGCCCCGTCGAACTCGAGCAAGATACCGACGTCGTGGCGCAACGCGCCGCGCTCGAGGCGCTCGGGCACACGATCGCGTTGCGCGATTTGAACAGCGGACTGCACGCGATCGCTATCGACTACACGCGCCGTGGCCGAGTGTTATCGGCCGGAGTCGATCCGCGCCGCGAAGGCGCCGCCCGCGGCGACTAACGTTGGCAGCTCGGGCAGAAGTACGTTGCGCGCTGCCCCAGCACTCGGCGTTTGATCGGCGTGCCGCACTGGACGCACGCTTCGCCCTCGCGCTCGTACACACGTAACGAATTGCGAAAGAACCCAGGTTCGCCGCTGCCGCCGACGTAGTCGCGCAGCGTAGTGCCGCCCACCTCGATCGCGTCGCGCAGCACCGCGCGCACAGCTGAAACGAGTGGCTCGAATCTGTCGCGTGCGATCCGCCGCGCGCTGCGCGCCGGGTGAATGCCGGCGCGGAACAGCGCCTCGTTGGCGTAGATATTCCCTACGCCAACGACGACGTGGCTGTTCATCAGGTGTGGCTTGATCGCGACGCGCCGGCCGCGGGAGTGCTGCCACAAGTATTCGGCATCGAACTCGTCGCCGAGCGGCTCCGGTCCGAGATCCTTCAGCAAGGGATGCCGCTCCGGCGTCGTCGTTAAATGGAAGCTGCCGAACCGGCGCGGATCGTGATAGCGCAGCATGCCGCCGCCGACGAAACCCACGTCGATGTGATCGTGCGCTCCCGCGGCACGCGGTTCAGGCAGGTAGCGCAGGCTGCCCGACATGCCAAGATGCACCAGCAACGTGCCTGCGCCCGTACCGAGAAGCAGGTACTTGCCGCGCCGATCGATACTCTCGATGCGCTGCCCAGCCAGCGCTGCCGGTAGGTCTTGGGCCACGGGCCAGCGCAGCCGCGGCTCGCGGACTTCGACCTTCGCCACGGACCGCCCGACGATATAGGGCGCGAGGCCGCGACGCGTGGTTTCGACTTCGGGTAGCTCCGGCACCCGGGCGAGCTTACGCCGCGGGTTGTGCGACCTGCTACTCGGGTTTTTTGAAGGCTTCCGTGAGACGACGCACGCCGCCCCGGCGCGCGGTTGGAGTAGCCTCCGGCGATCGGCTATATTGCAGAGCCACGCACCGCGCCAATTCGAAGCGCCGACGCGGCCACTGACGAGGCGGATCACACGTGAATTTCGTCTACGAATATTATTCTGGTCTCGCAGGCCTAGGTTTCTGGGGGTACGTGATCGTCACGCTGCTGTGGATGCACGGCACGATGATGGCGGTCACCCTGTACTACCACCGCGACCAAGCGCACCGCGCCGTCGATCTGCACCCAGTCATTCGCCACATCTGCCGTTTCTGGCTGTGGCTGAACACGGGTTCGTCAACCCGCGAGTGGGTGGCGGTACATCGCCGGCACCACGCTCACTGCGAGAGGGAGGGCGATCCGCACAGCCCACGGCTGTACGGCCTGAAGAAAGTGCTGCTCGAGGGCGCGGAGCTGTACCGCGTCGCGGCCCACGACCAGGACACGATCGAGAAGTACGCCAAGGGCACGCCGAACGACTGGCTCGAGAACAATCTCTACGCTCACCCGAAACGCAGCTACTGGGGCCCGATGTTGCTGCTCGTGTTCGACATCGTGATGTTCGGCGTTCCCGGCATCATCATGCTCGCGTTCCAGCTCGTGAACATGCCGTTCACGGCCGCTGGCGTCATCAACGGCCTGTGCCACGCCAAGGGCTACCGCAACTTCGAGACGGACGACGCGTCGACGAACCTGTGGCCGATCGGTTTGTTCGTTGCCGGCGAGGAACTGCACAACAACCACCATGCGTTCCCGACGTCGGCGAAGTTCTCGATGCGCCGTCACGAGGTGGACATGGGCTGGCTGCACCTCAAAGTGCTGGCTGCGTTGGGGCTGGCGAAGATCCGCCGCGTCGCGAATCCGCCCGAGCTCGCAAGCACGTCCAGCGCTGCACCGGAGATCGACGAGCTGCGCGCGATCATCGTGCATCGCATGCATGTGCTGCGGCATTTCACGTACAACGTCACGCTCCCGGTGTTGCGTCGCGAGCTCGAAAGCCTGGGCGAGAAGCGCAATTCGCTGCTGTCTGCGGCGCGCCGCTATCTGGTCTGGCAGCCGGAGATGCTCGACGAAACGTCGCGGCAGAAGTTCGCAGAGCTCGTGCAGCGGCATCCGCGTTTGCAGGCGGTGCTCGAATTCCGCAGTGAGTTGAAGCAGCTCTGGGAAGGCGCTCACACGAGCAACGAGCGCCTCCTGACCGAGTTCCGTGAGTGGTGTGCTCGCGCGGAGCAGAGCGGAATTCACGGCATGCAGGAATTCGTCGCGTACCTGAAGTCTTTCCCCGCCATGCGTGAGCAGGCCCGGGCTTCGTAACCTCGAGTTTCGCGACCCCCAAAGCTAAGAACCCGCCATAAGGCGGGTTCTTTGTTTCGGTGCCGTCGAGGCGCCGTTACTTGATCTTCGTTTCTTTGTGGATCACGTGTTTGCGGACACGCGGATCGTATTTCAGGACTTCCATCTTTTCGGGATGAAGCCGGCGGTTCTTCGTGGTGGTGTAGTAGTGGCCCGTTCCGGCCGTCGACATCAATCGAATTTTTTCGCGCATGTGCTAGCTCCCGCTCTGCCTAAACTTGTGTGCCCTTCGCACGCAGATCCGCGATCACCTGCTCGATGCCGAGCTTGTTGATGATCCGCAGTCCGTGGTGCGAGACGCGCAGCCGGACGAAGCGCTTTTCGTTTTCAAGCCAGAAACGCTGCGTATGCAGATTCGGCAAGAAGCGGCGACGCGACCTGTTATTAGCGTGGGATACCGTGTTCCCCACCATCGGACCCTTGCCGGTAACTTGGCAAACCCTGGACATCGCTCGTTCCTTGGCCGTCGAAAGGGCGGGGACTATACCGTTTGACCCCCGTAGCCGGCAAGGCGCGTCGGCTAGATCAACCCGCGTTCGGCCAGCGAAACGTGGCCGCCTCGGCTCACGACCAGGTGGTCTAGCAGGCGGATCTCCACGAGCGCCAAGGCTTTGGCCAACTTAACCGTAATGTTGCGGTCCGCCTCGCTCGGCTCGGCCACGCCCGAGGGATGGTTGTGTCCGAGGATCACCGCCGAAGCGTTGCACTGCAGCGCCCGCTTCACTACCTCACGCGGATAGACCGTGGCTCCATCGATCGTGCCGCGGAACAGCTCTTCATAGCGGATCAGCCTGTGCCGGGTATCGAGGAACAGGCAGCAGAAGACCTCGTGCGGCAGGTCTAGCAGGCGAGCGCTCAAGTACCGCGCTGCATCTAGCGGAGCGGCCAGGGCTGGCCTAGGGCCGCCTGGCGCTGCGAGATAGCGGCGGCCAAGCTCCAGCCCTGCGACGAGCCGAGCGGCCCGCGCCGGACCCACGCCCGGTGCTTGCGCCAGCTCGGATGCGCCATTTCCGAGCACACCAGACAGCCCGCCTAGCTGCTCGAGCAAGCGCCGCGCAAGGTCGGTGGCGCTGAGGCCGCGGATGCCCGTACCGAGCAGGATCGCGAGCAGCTCGCCGTCAGACAGCGACTGCGGGCCCACCTCCATTAGCCTTTCTCTCGGCCGCTCGGACCGCGGCCAATCGCGCAACGCCAATTTGGTTCTCCTGCTCGCGTAGGTGTGACGCAATCCTCGCTTTGCGCGTGTTCGCCCGCACGCCCGATTAGTCGCCGAGGACATAAGAAAAGCGCCATTCGTGAGTGGCGGCGCGAAAGCCGGCGAGGTTAAGCTCGGGCTCGGTGGCACCTATTACGTCCAACGAACGAACTCATCCGCCGCGCGTCTTGCTCGGCGTTACGGGCGGTATCGCGGCATACAAGTCGCCTGAGCTCGTGCGCCGGCTCGTCGAACGCGGCTGCGAGGTTCAGGTCGTCATGACGCGCGGCGCGCGCGAGTTCGTCGGTCCGTTGACGTTCCAGGCAGTGTCCGGCCGCCGGGTGCGCGACGATCTCTGGGATCCGGCCGCGGAAGCGGCGATGGGGCACATCGAGCTGGCCCGTTGGGCCGACGTAGTGGTCGTCGCGCCCGCGACCGCAAACTTTCTCGGCATTCTCGCAGGTGGATTGGGGGGCGATCTGCTCTCCACGGTGTGTCTAGCGACCACGGCTCCGATCGTGTTGGCGCCGGCCATGAATCAGGCCATGTGGGCGAATCCGGCAGTGCAAGCCAATCGCGGATTGCTGGAAGCGCGCGGTATCCGGTTCCTGGGGCCTGCCGCCGGCGATCAAGCTTGCGGCGAAACTGGTCCCGGCCGAATGCTCGAACCGACCGAAATTGCAGCCGCGCTGCTCGATTTGCCGGGCAAGCTCAGGCTCCAGTCGCTAGCGGGTCTCAAGGTCGTGGTGACTGCCGGGCCCACGCGTGAGCCGATCGACCCGGTGCGTTACATCACGAATCGCAGTTCGGGGAAGATGGGCTTCGCGGTCGC
>PMCP01000170.1:5788-6423 GCA_003155415.1 Gammaproteobacteria bacterium
TGGCCAAGGCGCCGTTCACCGTGGGCTTCGCCGCCGAAACGAACGACGTCGCGGTGCACGCGCGCGAGAAGCTCGAGAAAAAGCGCGTCGATATGATTGCCGCGAATCGCGTAGGCCCGGATTGCGGCTTCGATCGCGAGACGAACGCCCTGACCGTGTATTGGCCGGGCGGCGGCGAGGCGGCGCTCGGCGACGGCAGCAAGCCCATGCTCGCGCGCCGGCTCGTCGAGCTAATCGCGGAGCGGTATCGCGCCGCGAGGCCTGGGGCTCATTCTTCCACGCGCGCCTCATAGGGCCGCTAAAGGGTTTGTTTTGACGAATTCCGCGCGGCGCGTCGAGCTCAAGATCCTAAACCCCCGCATCGGCAAGGAGCTGCCCCTGCCAAAGCGCGCGACTGGCGGGTCCGCCGGTCTCGATCTGCGCGCTTGTCTCGACGAGGCTATCGAGCTTGAGCCGGGCACCACGAAGCTGATTCCCACTGGGCTCGCGATTCATCTCGCCGACCCAGCGCTCGCCGCCGTGATCATTCCGCGCTCGGGGTTGGGCCACAAGCACGGCATCGTGCTCGGCAACCTCGTGGGCCTGATCGACTCCGACTACCAGGGCGAGCTGATGATCTCGTGCTGGAACCGCGG
>PMCP01000184.1 GCA_003155415.1 Gammaproteobacteria bacterium
ACCGTGATCGTATCGGCGGCGACCTTCCACTGCGCGGCGGCGGCTTGAACCAACATCGCGCGCGCCGTGGCTGCCGCTTTGCGGTACTGCAGCCACGAGTTTGCAACCGAGCTCGAGCCGCCCGTGCCCTGCAGGCCGAGCGACAGGTTCGCGTACTTCGCGGTATCGGCCGGCGCGAACTCGGCGACCATCTGGTCCCAAGCCGCGTCGAGCTCCTCGGCGATCAGCGTCGACAGGCCGGTCGCGATGCCCTGGCCCTTGTCCAGGTGCTTGATGATGGCGGTGACTTTGTTGTCGGCGCCGATCCTCACGAACGCGTTGAACGTGACGGGCCCCGTGGGCGCCGCGGCGGCGGGCGTCTTCGACGTGACAGGCGGCGATTCGCCGCAGCCGACGATGAAGCCGGCGCCGGCGAGCGTGGTGATTTGGATGAACGTGCGGCGCGTGGTCGTGAAACCCGGCGTCGCGGTAAGACTGGGGATGCTCATGTGTGTTCTCCGCGATTAGCCGGCTAGCGTCTTGGCAGCGGTATGGATCGCTGCGCGGATCCGGTGATAGGTCGCGCAGCGACACAGGTTGCCGCGCATCGCGGTGTCGATATCGGTGTCCGTCGGCGCGGGGTTCTGCGTCAACAGCGCCGTCGCGGCCATGATCTGGCCGGACTGGCAGTAGCCGCACTGCACGACGTCGAGATCGCGCCAGGCCTGCTGCACGGCGTGTGCGGCCGGGCTGCTGAGGCCTTCGATCGTCGTGACCGACTTGCCCTCCACGGCACTAACCGGAGTGATGCACGTGCGGATGGGCGTACCTTCGAGGTGCATCGTGCAGGCGCCGCACATCGCGACGCCGCAACCGAACTTCGAGCCGGTGAGCTCGCGCCGCTCGCGGACGAACCATAGCAGCGGCATCGCGGGATCGCCGTCGTGTTGGACGGCAACGCCATTTAGGGTGAACGAGACGGGCATGAGTGCTCCTTGGAAAGACTAGGCTCCGGCCGTGGCGCCAGAAGCGTGGGGGATTGTATACGGTCGGCGCGCGTGGGGTTCGCGGGCCCACTCGCTGTCAGGCGAATGCGCACGCCCCCGGCGGAGGGGGCGTGCGAGGGTGATGCCGATTGCGCTGCAGGAGCGGCTCGACACTGCGCCCATCGGGCGCCGCATGTCAGCGTACTAAGACTGCCGCGCTGCCTTCTTGGCGCGCTTCTGTTCCTTGCGCTCCTTCGGAGTCAGCAACGGTTTCTTCTTTCCTTCTTTCTGGTTAGTGCGTTCTTTAGCCACGGCGGTGCGTCCTCATTGATTGAGACTCGAAGATATCAACTCTGCGGGTAGTTCTGAAGAGGCGCTAGCCCGGAGGCGGCGCAGTGCGGCAGTCGGTGGGATGCCACTTCGCGCCGCTCGCTTCGCGCTTGAACATCGTGCTCGTGTAGAACGGCTCGTTCAGGTACTGGGGGTCGTCCACGATCGTGACGACGTGGAGCCACGTATCGCCGTTCGGCGTGGCCGGCAGGCGGTGGATGTATTCGGTGATCTTCGCGTTCTCGCTGTACGGCACGCCGTTCTTGCGCAGATATCCCGAGCGGAACGCCGTCGTAGTGACTTCGAGCGAGCCGCCCTCGTTCAGCGCGGCCGTAGGCGCCGGGCCGCCGCGCTGGCCACGGCCGCCGCCGCCCGCGAGCACTGGCCCTTCGCTATTGCCGATCTGCGCGCGGACGGGCCCGGTACCCGCGCCCGGCGGCTTGATCCAGCGTGCCTTCGACAATCCTTGCCAGGTCTTGGTGGTACTGGCAGGTGGCGGAGTACCGAATTCGAAGAGGCGCGTCTGGGTGCCCGCGTCGAACTCGACTTTCAGCGTGTCATCGTCGGCCCATATGATGTGCAAGCGGCCCGGCTGGCGCGTGAGCCCGCCGACGCCGAACGCTTTGCACTGCTCGCCGGCCGCGTTGTCCGCGTCGAGACTCCACGCGTTGCCCACCCGGCGGCCTTCTGCGTTCAGCGGCACACTCTCGAAATCACCCTTGCGCGCCGTGGTCATGCGGTGGCGCCAGTCCTCGCTGACGACAGCCACCCAGTAGCCGGTGAGGTCGATCGGGGCATTCGCACGCGGTGTCGTGTCAGGCGGCGTGGCCGCGCGTTGCGCGAGCACGGCGGCGCTACCGCCGAGAAAAAATCCGGTCACGAGTGCGATGCCAGCGTTGCGAAGCGTGCGCATCAGCGGCCGCCTTTGCGCTGCTGCAGGTCGCGGTACACGGCCGCGACGAACATCGCAGGTGTCCAGGCGGCAGTCGCATAGCGTTGGTCGTAGTCGAGCGTGGGCTTCGTGGCCATGACCTGCTCGAGGGTCATGCCCTTCGCGACGAGGCTTGCGATGCGGTCGCGCAGAATCACGACCATGTCGCGGAACTCGAGAATGTCGGATTCGTCGCCGACTCGGCCGTGGCCCGGGATCACGTATGTGCCGCCTTCCTGCAGGTACTTCGGCACGGCCACATCGAGCAGCTTGTTCAAGCCCGCGACGAAACCGTCGACGCCGCCGCCGGCGTCAGTGCGGATCACCGGGTAAGTCGTGGTCACGAAAAGGTCGCCAGCCACAAGCACGTCGGAGCCGCGGAAGTAGACCATGAGGTCGCCGTCGCTGTGCGCGGCGGGCACGTGGTATAGAAAAACGGCCTCGCCGTTGAACGAGAAATCGCGGCCGTC
>PMCP01000013.1:0-1565 GCA_003155415.1 Gammaproteobacteria bacterium
GCATCGCACCTCGCGCCTTGTCTGAGGGCATTTTGAGCAGCAACGCATTGATGTCCTAAGTGGAAACAGGCCCTAGAGGTGGTAGCCGCGATGCACTGCGACAATTCCGCCCATCAGGTTGTGGTAGCGGCATTCGGCCAGGCCCGCCTCGCGCAGCATCGCGAGCAGCGTCTCCTGGTCCGGGTGGCGGCGGATCGACTCGACCAGGTACCGGTAGCTGTCGGCATCGCCTGCCACGAGACGCCCCATCAACGGCAGCACGCGTAACGAATAAGCGTCGTACAGAGCTTGCAATGAAGGCATAGCAGGCTTTGAAAACTCCAGCACCAGCAGCTGGCCGCCGATCTTCAGCACCCGGCGCATCGAGGCCAGCGCGCGCGCCTTGTCGGTGACGTTGCGCAATCCGAAGCCTATTGTGACGCAGTCAAAACTCGCGTCTGCAAATGGCAGGACTTCCGCATCGGCCTGCACGCACAGCACATTGCCGACCAGGCCCGCATCGATGAGCCGGTCACGCCCGGCGCCCAGCATCGAGGCATTGATGTCAGTGAGCATCACAAGACCGGAGCGGCCGACCTGTCGCGCCAGTCCAACAGCCAGGTCGCCGGTACCGCCCGCAACATCCAGCACGCGGCCGCCCGGTTGCAGGCCCGTCAGCGAGAGCGTGAATTGCTTCCAGAGCCGGTGCGCACCGCCCGACATCAGATCGTTCATCAGGTCGTAGCGGCTCGCAACGGAATCGAAGACCGCACGCACTCGACCCGCTTTATCGGCCTTCTGCACCTGTTCGAAGCCGAAGTCGGTGGTTTGTGGTTCAACCGGGCTCAAGCGTGCTCCTCGCTGCGTGACGGTCGACGCCATTGAACTGAATTCATCGGATGTTTGCTGCAGAAAATTGTATGCGGTGCAGTAAGAAAACTATTTTCACGCGCCTGTATCATTTTGGCTGCAGTTGTTTAAAATCCCCATCGGTTGGTAACCCAAAGGGACCAATCAGTGGGGGTCTTGTCAAGAATTGGCCGGGTGAAAAACCCGGCCTTTCTTTTTGTGCTTAAGGCTCATGCCCATCATTTCGTGCGCTGAGCGCGTCCCGGATACGCTGCTGGTAGCTGCGCCAGCGCGCCTCCTGCTGCGCGCCGAGTTCATGCAGGTATTTCCACGTGTACAGCCCGGTGTTGTGGCCGTCGTCGAAGACGAGCCGCACCGCGTAGTGGCCGATCGGTTCGATCGCGCGAATGCCGACCTGCTGCTTGCCGGTCACGAGCACGCCGTCGCCGGCGCCGTGCCCCTGCACCTCGGCGGACGGCGAGTGCACGCGCAGGTATTCGGCCGGCAACTCGTAGCGCGCGCCATCGTCAAACGAGACTTCGAGCATGCGCGAGAGCGTGTGCAGGCGAATCTCGACGGGGGCGGGTACACTCATCGTGTCTAGTCATACACAGCGGCCAATGAACCCTACCGATACCACAAATCCAGACCATTATCATCGAGTTGTAGATTGCCAGTGGGCCTGTCCCGCGCACACTGACGTGCCGGAGTACATCCGCCTCATTTCGCAGGGCCGT
>PMCP01000013.1:1595-3076 GCA_003155415.1 Gammaproteobacteria bacterium
CCGTGCGAGCCGGCCTGCCGGCGCGGACGCGTCGAGGAAAAGCCGGTCGCCATTTGCCGATTGAAACGTGTCGCTGCAGATCTGAAAGGTGAGCTCACAGGGCGTGTTCTGCGCGGGCCGTTCGAGCGCAACGGCAAGCGCGTTGCTTGCGTCGGCGCGGGTCCTGCNNTCGCTGACGCTCGCGAATGACCTCGCGCCGCTCGGCTACGAAGTCGTGATCTTCGAACGCCTCGGCACGCCGGGCGGACTGATGCGCAGCAATATTCCCTCGTTCCGTTTGCCCGCATCGGTGATCGATGACGAGATCGGTCTGATCCTGGACATGGGCGTGGAACTCAGGCTCGACAGCCCCGTGGCGAGCATGCGCGAACTGTTGGAAAACCAAGGGTTCGACGCGGTGTTCGTCGGTTCGGGTGCGCCGAAGGGCAAGGAACTCGACCTGCCGGGCCGGCGCGACACCGATCGCATCCACATCGGCATCGACTGGCTCGAGTCGGTGGCCTTCGAGCACATCGACAAGATCGGCGAGCGCGTGCTGATCATCGGCGTCGGCAACACGGCGATGGACTGCTGCCGCACCTCGCTCCGGCTCGGCGCGAAAAACGTCAAGGTCATGGCACGCAAGCCGCGCGGTTTCTTCAAGGCTTCCGACTGGGAGCTCGAGGATGCGGAAGCAGAGAACGTAGAAATCGTAATCAATCGTGCACCAAAACGTTTCGTAGTAGAGAACGGCAAGCTCACCGGCATGGTGTTCGAGAAGATGGAGTACGAGCTCGAGGGCGGGCGCATCACCGCCGAGCGCGTCGCGGGCGAAGAACTGGTGCCTTGCGACGATGTCATCCTCGCGATCGGCCAGGAAAATGCGTTCCCGTGGATCGAGCGCGACCTCGGCATCGAGTTCGACAAGTGGAGCGTGCCGAAGGTCGANNCCCGAAGAACATCATCTGGGCGGTCGAGCATGGCCACCAGGCCGCGATTTCGGTACACAGTTTTCTTCAGGGAAAGCCGTTGAGCGAACGGCCCGCGTCCACGGTCAAGCTCAACAGCGTCAAGATGGGCGTGCACGAGTGGGCCTACAGCAATGACTACGCCACGCTCGAGCGGCGCCTGGTGCCGCACGTCTCGCTGAAGGAACGCTTCAAGAAAGTGAACATCGAGGTCGAGCTCGGTTTCAATCCGCAGCAGGCCGCGCAGGAAGCGCAGCGCTGCCTCAACTGCGACGTGCAGACCGTGTTCGAGGCCAAGCTGTGCATCGAGTGCGATGCCTGCATCGACGTCTGTCCGGTCGATTGCCTGACGATCACGGCCAACGGCGAGGAAGCCGAGTTGCGCACTCGCCTGCGCGCGCCGGCCAAGGTGGTGACGCAGCCGTTGTACGTATCGAGCGCGCTGAAGCAGACCGGCCGCGTCATGGTCAAGGACGAGAACCTCTGCGTGCACTGTGGATTGTGCGCAGAGCGCTGCCCGACGGCGGCCTGGGA
>PMCP01000101.1 GCA_003155415.1 Gammaproteobacteria bacterium
TGACCGTGAACGTCTCGTTCGGCTCGAACACGTGGTCATCGATAAGCGCAACAGTGAGCGTCTTATCGGTTATCTCCCCATCCGCCCACGAGAGCGTGCTCGTCTGTGCCACGTAGTCGCTGCCGGCGAGTGCCGTGCCGTCTGTCGTCACAGCGCCGACGCTCACCGCGCCGGTTGATCCACCGGTACGGGTTGCCGTTAGCGTCACGTTACCGCTGGACTCGTTTGCGCCAACCGACGACAGCGTCAGGTTGATTGTCCCGGGTGAGGGGACGGCCGCTCCGCCGCCACGAAGTCCAATGGCATATCGAATGCCACCGGCCAAGTGATCCTTGAACCAACGGGTGTGAAACTCCCCCGAACCACCGCCAGCGCCGGTGTACCAGGAGCGACCGCCGTCGTANNCCTTGTACGGTCCTGTCGTCGAGATTGACCAGAACTGTTACGCCATTGATCTTCGGATTGTTGTCGAAGTTGTAGATATCGGACGTGGACATCGGCCACAGGTCGGGCAACGTAGCAGTCGAAGGGTGGGTATGGTTCAAGACCTGGAACGTCATCGGCTGCTCGATGATTTCGACTCCGCTGAACAGCAATGCGCCGACCAGTANNACAAAGCCTTTGCCACTTTGAATAAAGCGCTTGAGGGCCGCCTGCTGGGAGGCATTGAGAACCTCCTGGCCGGACGGGTTGTTGAATATGACCGCGCTGTACTGTGCGAGATTGGCGTCGTTGAAGACGGTCGGATCGATCGTCGGGGTGACGAGGAAATTCTCTAGGGCGCCAATGCTAAGCAACGCCTGGTTGGCGTCCACGATCGAGGGGTGATAGAAATCGAGCGTTTCGTAGAAGTTCAGCACCTTGGTGGGTGCCGGGGTGCCGGTTCGAAGGTTGTTCCGCCAAATTTCCGCCTGGCCCGAGTCCAGATTTACGCCAAAAATGTCGAGATCGCCGTCGTTGTCGTAGTCCTTGACGGAAATATTGTGCAGCGTAGGCGTCGCCACCACCTGCTTCGTCCAGGACGTTCCGCCGCCGTTGTTGTAATACACCAGCAGCTGCCCGCTGCCTCTGTATTCAGAAGCAACGATGTCCAAGCGGCCATCGAGGTCCATGTCAACGGCAAAAACCGCATGCGAGCTGGCCAGCCCCGTATCAATGGGATGCTCGACCCAACTCGACGCGGAGCCCGGATTCCCAGGATTCTCGAACCATGAAAGATTGCCGACGTCCTCGGAGACCGACAGGATGAGATCGGGCTTGCCGTCGCCATTCATGTCCGCCACATCGATGGCGGCGTAGGGATTCCAACTCGCAAACGTATGGGCGACCCAGGTGCCGTTGATGACGTCGCCGGGATTGCGCAGCCACACGCCGCCGACCACGATGTCGAGCCGTCCGTCCTGGTCGATATCCACGAGCGCAAGTCCATTGCGGCCGACGCCAGGGTCAACGTCTTTCCGGATCCAATTCGTCTTCGAGACCTGCTTGAAGATGCTGACCGGCGAGCCATTCTCGCCACGCATCACCACATCGATGAGCCCGTCCCCGTCGAGGTCGCCGGCCCGAATGTCGTGCGTCCCGCCGCCGGCAAATGACGCTCGCTTTACCCAGGTGCCCGTTGCCGAGCCGCCGCCGCGCCGAGGGTTTTCGTACCAGGAGTCTCCCACGATGACGTCCAGGTACCCGTCGCCGACGATGTCCGTCAGCCAGCTTCCGCTTTCGGTGGAACACCCTGCGTCGATCGTGTGTTTGGTCCACGTTGGGTACTGGTACCACACACACGGGCCGTTAGCTCCGCCGACGACCAGGTCCATGAAACCGTCCCCGTCCAGATCGCCCATCTGCTTGGCCCAGGGAAAAGCAGGACTCGCGGTGTCGGTTACGATCCGCGTAAAGGTGGGCGCCGCATGCAGTTCCGGACCGCTCGGCACGAGCAATCCGAAAAACAAGCTGCAAAACGGCAGAACGCCGACTAATCGGCTAAGCAACACCTTGCGCATTGGTGACCCCAGGGAGGTGGACGGACGGGTTGGAGGTAGTGCGACGCAAACGGTCAAGGCGAAGCCTCGGCACGGGAGTTTTGCTCCAGTGACGCGATACTACATTGAGCCACAACGGCGTCCCACCGCATCGCGTAGGAGAATCCAGCGTGGTGTTGTCAGCGATCTCCTACAGAGGCCGATGCTGTCCGTATGTCGCAAACGGAGGGCGGTCGCAACGCGGCGAACGTCGCAGGTATAGCGTCCGTGGCCGTCGCGGATGGACGTGATGCTAGAGTAGCGCCCCGATGAATCACGCCGCAGTCCGCACCCGTTTCGCCCCGAGCCCCACGGGTTTGCTTCACATCGGCGGTGTTCGCACCGCGCTCTTTTCCTGGCTGTATGCCCGCCGCCATGGCGGACAGTACCTACTACGTATCGAGGACACGGACCGCGAGCGCTCTACGCCGGAGGCCGTGCAAGTTATTCTCGATGGGTTCAAATGGCTCGGAATCGACCACGACGAGGGCCCGTATTTCCAGAGCCAGCGGTTCGATCGCTACCGCGAAGTGGCCTCGCAAATGATCGTCGCGGGCCTCGCCTATCGCTGCTATTGCACGCCCACCGAGCTCGCAGAGATGCGCGCGCAGCAGACGGCGCGTGGCCAGAAGCCGCGCTACGACGGCCGTTGTCGTGATCGAGCGCAGGGGCCAGCCGGTGCGCCGCATGCCGTGCGCTTCCGCCAGCCCACGGAGGGGCAGGTCATCGTCGAAGACCTCGTGCATGGCCCTGTCGTGTTCGAGAACAGTGAGCTGGACGATCTCGTGATTCTGCGTTCCGACGGCTCACCCACCTATCATTTCGGCGTGGTCATCGACGACGCCGACATGAACATCACCCATGTCATCCGTGGCGACGATCATCTGAACAACACGCCGCGGCACATCAATATTTTCCGCGCGTTGAAGTTGCCTTCGCCGCGCTATGGGCATATTCCGATGATCGCAGGCCCCGATGGCGCGAAGCTGTCGAAGCGCCATGGCGCGGTGAGCGTGCTCGAGTATCGCCAGCAGGGGTACCTGCCGGACGCGTTGCTGAACTACCTGGTGAGGCTCGGTTGGTCGCACGGCGACCAAGAGGTGTTCAGTCGCGAGGAGATGGTCGCGTTGTTCGACCTCTCTTCGGTGCAGCGATCGATGGCGCGGTTCGATGTCGAGAAGCTGAATTGGCTCAACCAGCACTACATTAAGACGGCGCCGGCGGCGCTGTTGGTCGAGGGAGTCCGTGAGCAGCTCGCGGCGTCCGGATTGAAAGTCGAGGCGACGTCCGAAGGTCTCGAGCCGCTCGTGGATGCGTTTCGCGAGCGGGCAAAGACGCTACGCGAGATGGCAGAGCGCGTGCACGTGTACTTGGCCGACGATCTCGTGTTCGAGCAGAAGGCTGCGAAGAAGCACCTGCAGCCGCCCGCCGATGCGCTGTTACAGCAGGTTCGCGATGGTTTGGCGGCGTTGCCCGATTGGACGGACGGCTCCACACAGAGCGTTGTCGAAGGGGTGGCCGCGGCCGCGAGCGTCGGGCTCGGCAAGGTGGCGCAGCCGTTGCGCGTGGCCGTCACCGGGGATACGGCATCCCCCGGTATCGGTGTGACACTGAAGTTGTTGGGTCGCACGCGTACGTTGATGCGTATCGACCAAGCCGTCGGCTACATCCAGAAATCGGGCGCGCAGCCAACCTTGTAAAGCGCCGCCGATCGCGCGGCACCAGGCGCTCTATTCGCTGAGTGAGCTCCGCACAGACTTGACCTCGTCGACATGCTTCTCCATGTCGCCGGGCGCAATACCGACGCGCCGCAGCGAGGGGTAGAGCTTGAGATCTTGCTCGCCGCGTTGCACGAGCTTCGAAGCAACAAGAACATCGGCGAGCGAAACCTCGCCCTCGAACTCGATCTCGAACTCTTCCTGGTGCTCCACGGCGTTCTGCAGCGTCTCCGGCAGTCCCCACGTTTCGAGGATGGCCTTGCCGATGTTCGCGTGCCATCCATCGATGATTTCGCGCAACGCGGCATCGCTGAGTTCGGGCGCGTCTTTCGAGCGCATGATGATGTAGAGACGCCCAAGCACATGCAGCAGGCCGATCAGCAACGCCTGGTCGGGGCTCAAGCGCGTGAACCGTTTCGCAATCACGAAACACAAAGCGGACGTGTCGAGGCTGTCCGCCCACGCACGTTCCAGCTCCGCCTTCGCGGCCGGCGAATAGCTGTCCTTGCTGCGAAGTTGGCGCATCGCGAACGCGACGGCCACGCTGCGCACCATGTTGAATCCCATGCGGCTGACGGCCTTGCGCAGATCGGTAATGTTCGCGTCGGCGCGGCGGAACTCCGCCGAATTTGCAATCCGTAGCAGGCGGGCTGCCAGCGCGGGCTCGGAGCTCAAGATTCGGACGATGTCGTCGGTGCTTGTATCCGGCGACTGCAGTGCGCGCTGGATGCGCAGCACGGCCTCGGGAAACGCCGGTAACTCGAGTCGTTCGTCACGCAAGTCCTGGGCGAGGCGTTCGACGAAGCCAAAACCGACCGCCTGTGCCGTACTCGACATAACCAAACGCCTCCCAACGGACCTACTGCCTTACCGTATCGGCCGCGGTTCGGATACCTTGAAGACTTGATGACGGAAAAGTCCTCCACGCTGCCCGCCGTGAGTCCTCTGTACGGCCTGGTCCTTGCTGGCGGCCGGGGCACGCGCCTCGGCCAAGACAAGGGGGAGCTCGACTACCACGGGTTGCCGCAGGCGGCGTGGGGATTGCGGCTGCTCGAGGCGTTTTGCGGGCGACAATTCCTGTCCGTCCGGCCCGAACAGATGGTCGCCGCCGCGTATCGGGGGGCATCGGCGATCGTCGATCGCGGCATAAGCGCCGGACCGGCCAGCGGCGTGGCGGCCGCTCTGCAGCAGTTCCCGGACGTCGCCTGGCTCGTGATTGCAGCCGACATGCCGCTGCTGACCGACGCCGTTCTCGCGACGCTCGTCGCCCACCGCGATCCGTCGGTTATCGCGACTGCTTACCGCCCTCGCGGCGCCATGCCGGAGCCCTTGTGTGCGATTTGGGAGCCGGCCGCGGCAGCCCGGCTCGGTTCGCGGGACGCAGTGCAGGGCATCTCACTGCGCCGCTTGCTGGAAGAGGGGCCCGCACGATTGCTCGACCTCGACGACGACGAAGTACTGACGAGTGTGAATACCACGGCGGACGACCTTCGGGTTCGTACGCGTCTTGCGGCAAGGGCAAGCAAGCTTATGTAGAGTCGGAGCGTAGCGTACTGGCTCTCAGACAGCCCAATCCTCGCTGTTTACAGTAGTGGAAGTGCTGCCCTGACGCGGCACCTGACAACACTCGAGAACAGCATGGCGGCCAAGTACGAGGACCAGTCGAACGGCGGCAGGCCAGGTGCGTTGCCGCGTGGCCATGAAGCGCAGCCGGTGATGACGAACACCGACGATCTCCTTGGCGACACGCTGCCGCCGCAGCCACTGAAGGAGCTGCTATCCGCGGGAGGCGCGAATCTCTTCGTCCTCTCGGCGGACACCGAGCTGATCGAGACGGTGCAGCGCGCAGGCGGCGAGCACTACCCCGCGTTCCCCGTCCACCAATGGAAAGACCTCGAAGCCGCAATTCTCGCGGGGCGCTGCGGTATCGCGTTGCTTGATGCGGACCTCATCGGCGCGAAGTTAGTCGACCACATCAAGGCGCTCGCCGCGCATTCAAGCCGGGTCGTGACACTCGTTGCCGCGGACCGAAGTGCGGCGCAGGAGCTCATGGGCTACTTGTCCGACCGGCGGATCCACCGTCTGTTGATCAAGCCTGCGACGCTAGGGATCACCAAGCTGCTCGTCGAGTCAGCGGTGAATCGCTGTCTGCAATTGCGTGATCTCGCGGCAGGAGCAGATCAGATCGAGGGCCTTGGGCGTGGCCTGGATGAGAATCGCGCTCGACGGTGGCCGCGGGCGGCCTTCGGTACGCTTATCGCGGTCGCCGTGATCGCTGCCGCCGCTTGGCTCTGGCGCCCTTTGCCGCTCGGCGATCGAGGAGTGGAGCCGGCGCGGTTGTCGCTGGCCACATCTGCGGCAACCGCGAGTGATCGCACCGCCGGCGGCGAATCGAGCGCCCGGTTTTCGGAGCTTCTGAATCGCGGTGCGCAGGCTTTCGAAGCGGGGCGTCTCGCGGCGCCCACGGGCGACAACGCGCTCGACTACTACTTGACGATTCTGTCGATGGAGCCTGGGGAACGCACCGCGCGTGCTCGGGTCTCCACCGTTGTCGATGCGTTGTTTGCTCAAGCCGAATCAGCGTTGCTCTCGAATTCGCTCGACGATGCGGGGACGGCACTCGCTGGCGTGCGGCGGGCGGACGCCGCGAGCACGCGTTTGGCGTTCCTCGAGGCCCAGTTGGAACGTGCCACGGCGGCGCGCGCCGCAGCCAACGTGGCGCCCAGGCGCGTCAATACCGTGCGCGATTTGCCGAGTTCTGCCGGTGCTGCGCAGCCGGCGGTGGCGCCTCCGGCGCCGACAGAGCTCGATAGCCTGCTGGTCATCGCGACCGCGCGTATCGCGCGCGGCCAATTGCTGGATCCCGTTGGGGACAGCGCGCTCGAGTATCTCGGCCGCGCGACCGCGCTCAATAGTAGTGACGCGCGCGTCGTTCGCNNGGACGGTTTGGACGATGCCGGACGTCTCATCGCTGCTGCAAAGGATCTTGGTGCCGCGCCTGAGGCGTCGGCGCCGATCGAGATCGAACTCGCGAGTGTGGCGCAGGCAGCGGCGGCGCGTCGTCAGGCGGACTGGCTCGCGCTCGCCGCAAGCAGGTTGCGAGCCGGCGCTTTGACGGAGCCGGTGGGCGACAGCGCGCTCGACTATCTGCGCAAGGTGCAGAACGAGGCGCCGAATGTGGCAGGCTTGAGCGAAGCGTGGGATGTATGGGTCGCGGCACAGAGCGCGCGAGCGCGACAGGCTATTGCGACCGGCAGCTGGGCGGCCGGCGAGACCGCGCTTGCGGCGATGGCAGCCGCACCCGGCGGCGCCGCTACCGCAGGTCCGCTACGTGAACAACTCGAGACCGAGCGATTGCAGACCCAGTATCTAGCCGCCGCCTCGCCGGCCAGCGAACTGAACCTGCTCGAGGCGCCAGCAGCGGTGTACCCGCCGGATGCGCTTCGCCAGAATATCCACGGGTGGGTCGAACTCGAGTTCGTAGTCGATCGCACCGGTCGGCCGAAGAACCCCGCGGTCGTGGCGGCCGAGCCTATCGGCAGATTCGACCAAGCCGCGCTTGCGGCCGTAGCGAAGTATCGATACGCGCCCTTCGTGCGCGGCCTACACGTGTACGAGCGCCGTGTTCGACTGCGCCTTCGATTTGCTCTGAACTGACGTTTTCCGCTCGTAACTCAATGAAACACAAGGGTGATCCGATCGGCCTTGGCGGCGTGCCCTTGGCCCGGTTATCCTGCGAAGCACGAGAGCATCAGGGCACTCCCACGAATCGGTTCGAGGGCGCGCTGTCGGGCTCGGAGCCTGATAGGAGCCATGGGTAGTCCGTCTGTCGGCGGCGGTTTCCAGGGCGCTGAGTAAGGCAGCGTCGCCCTCTCTCGATTGCNNTTCATGCAAGTACCGTTACTCGACCTCAAGGGTCAGTACGCGCCGCTGCGCGCGGAGATCGAACAAGCGATCGCCCAGGTCTGTAACGAGCAGCGCTTTGTGCTCGGACCGAAGGTTGGCGAGCTCGAAACACAGATCGCGGCGTACTCGCAGGCTGAGCACGGCCTCGGTGTGTCGTCCGGTACCGATGCGCTGCTCGTCGCGCTCATGGCGCTCGGCATAGGCCCTGGCGACGAGGTCATCACTTCGCCATTTACGTTTTTCGCGACTGCGGGAGTCGTCGCGCGCCTTGGCGCGCGGCCGTTGTTTTGCGATATCGACCCGCGTACCTACAACCTCGACCCCGCTGCCGTTCGTGCCATGCTCGAGAAGAAATGTGAGCAACGCGGCGACCGGCTCGTAAATAAAGCAACCGGGGGCGTCGTCAGGGTTCTGCTGCCAGTGCATCTCTACGGGCAGATGGCGCCGATGGACGAGCTCGTCGCGATCGCAAAGCGCTATCGGCTAGCGGTCGTCGAAGATGCGGCGCAGGCGATTGGCGCGGCGCTGCCGGATGGCAGGCGCGCAGGTAGTGTGGGCGACGTCGGCTGTCTGTCGTTTTTCCCGACGAAGAATCTCGGCGCTTTCGGTGACGCCGGTATGTGTGTTACGAACGACCGCGGACTCCAGGAGCGTATGCGGATCTTGCGGGTCCACGGCGGTGAGCCGAAGTATTACCACTCGTTCATCGGCGGCAATTTCCGTCTCGACGAGATCCAGGCCGCGGTGCTGCTCATCAAGCTCAAGCATCTCGAAGACTGGACTATTGCGCGTCAGCGCAACGCAGACCACTACGATGCGCTGATCCGCGATGCAGGAATCGCAGGCATCGTGGGCGTCCCGTTTCGCGCTCCTGGCTATCGGCACATCTTCAATCAATACATGATTCGCGTGCGGCGGCGCGACGAGCTTCGCGTACATCTCGCGGCAAACGGGGTGGGTACCGAGATCTACTACCCGGTGCCGCTGCATGCGCAGCAGTGCTTCGCATACCTCGAGCACTCGCCCGAGGATTTTCCGCATTCGCTGGCGGCCGCGGCAGAGGTTTTGGCACTGCCGATCTACCCGGAGCTCGCCGCGGAACAACGCGAATACGTGGTTAAGCAGATCGCGGCGTTCTATCGCGCATGAGGTGCGCGCTGGGCTCCCTCGGAGCACCAGTTTCTGGAGCTCAGTTCTGTGAATCGGGCCTTTTCAGTTCCGGAGCCTTATATGGGAGCATCCGACTGTGCCGGATACCACTCGTAAGCTGCTGATCGTCGAGGACGATCCAGGAATCCAGAGCCAGCTCCGCTGGTGCTTCGAGGATTACGACGTCATCGCTGCTACCGACCGCCAGAGCGCGATCAACGAGCTGCGCCGTCACGAGCCGTCGGTGGTGCTACAGGATCTCGGCTTGCCCCCGGACGACGGCGGTGTCAGCGAGGGTTTTGCCACGTTGCGCGAGATACTGCAGCTCGCGCCATTCACGAAAGTCATCGTCGTCACAGGTCACGGCGATCAGAGCAACGCGCTGCGAGCTGTGGGCCTCGGCGCCTATGATTTCTACCAGAAGCCCGTCGACGTCGACACGCTGCAGCTGATCGTACAGCGCGCCTACCAGATCCATACCCTCGAGGCCGAGAATCGTCGTTTGGGCGACGCGCTGGGTGCGTCACCGCTCGATGGCGTCATCGTCGCGTGCGACGCGATGATGAAAGTGTGCCGCACGGTCGAGAAAGTAGCGCCGACCAACGCCACCACGCTGCTGCAGGGCGAGAGTGGCACCGGCAAGGAAGTGCTTGCACGTGCGATCCATCAGCTGAGCTCGCGTGCGGAAAAGCCGTTTGTTGCAATCAACTGCGCTGCGATTCCAGAAAACCTGCTCGAGTCGGAGCTGTTCGGCTTCGAGAAAGGCGCCTTCACAGGCGCCGTGAAGCAGACGCCGGGCAAGATCGAAGTGGCGAGCGGCGGCACGCTGTTCCTCGACGAGATCGGCGACATGCCGCTCCCGTTACAAGCCAAGCTGCTGCGTTTCCTGCAGGAGCGGACCGTGGAGCGTGTCGGTGGGAGAACCGAGATTCCGGTCGACGTTCGCGTGGTCTGTGCCACGAATAAGAACCTGAAGCAGGCAATGAGCACGAACATGTTCCGCGACGATCTTTACTATCGGATCGCCGAGATCACGATTGAGATCCCGCCACTCCGCGAGCGCGAGGGCGGGCGGTTGCTACTGGCACAGTTCCTGCTGAACAAGTTCGCGAAGCAGCAGGGCAGATCTATCAAGGGGTTTACAGACGATGCCCACGATGCGCTCGAAGCGTATGCGTGGCCAGGCAACGTCCGCGAGATGGAAAACAAGATCAAGTCGGCGGTCATCATGGCCGACGGCAAGCTCGTAACGGCTGTCGACCTTGGGCTTAGCGTGACATCGAATCCGCCAAGCCTGAACCTTCGCGTTGTGCGGCAGAATGCCGAGACCCAGGCGATTCGTCAGGCCCTGCAGCGCACCTCGGGCAACATTTCGCGAACTGCCGAGGTACTTGGCATAACGCGGCCCACGCTGTACGACTTGATGGCGAAGTACAACATTCGCGCCGAGGCAGATGTCGTGCCCGCCGCAGGCGCGGAGCCCGGCTGACGTGGCCTTTGACCTGTCGAGGGCGTTTACAATTCGAAAGGTGAGCACCGAGCTGGAAAACGTATCTTCTTGATTGTGAATATAAAAATATCTGTGGCACGGAACCTGCTTTGTATTGCCCAGACATACTGGAGGCTCATATGCAACGCAACTACATCATTCGGTTCGCCCAACTGGTCGCTGCGGCGGTAATCGCCACCGCGGCCCAAGCGGGTCCGATCAACTTCACCATCGAGGGTGCCGACGTATCCGTTTCCGGCATCTCCGCCGGGACCACGGTTTCGGTGGCGGCGAGCCCTGGCCTAGCCGGCAAGGCGTTTACTCTGAACAACGTGGGCGACTCCAGCACGTTCAACTTTCTTGACGTCTCGGTTTCCGGATTCGGTGCCGTCGCCGGTTTGATTGACGCGAGCCTGAACTTCACCGCCCCAGTGACGACCAGTGCCAACGGCGTTCTTGGCGGTTTCGCGGTCATCCTCGGCTGGGCCTCTGGTGGCGTGCTGACAGTGCTGAACCAGCCGGGTCCCATTGCGTTCGGCGATGGCGGTGTGTTTGGCGTCGACTTCTTCGGTTTTTCTGACGCGTGCTTGAACTGCACGTCCCTGAGCGGCACCGTGACCGCGAAGGTGTCGCTGCTGAAGGCCCCGACCACGTCGGTACCGGAGCCTGCGACGTTGTCGCTGCTCGGCGCCGGGTTGGTGGCGATCGGTCTGACGCGTCGTCGCCGCAATCAGAAGCTGGCCGCGTAATAGATCGCGCTAGTTGTTCGCTGAAGAAGGGCCGGTTCTCCGGCCCTTTTTCTTTTCCGGATCAGCCCTTGAACTGCTCGGGATTCAGCTGGTGGCGACCGAGCAGCTTGTAGAAATCCGTCCGGTTGCGTTTCGCGAGCCGCGCAGCCTGACTTACGTTGCCGCCGGTGATCTGCAAGAGCTGCGACAGGTAATTGCGTGTGAACTCGTCCCGCGCCTCGGAGAACGACGGTAACGCGTTGGCCTGCTCGCCGAGCGCGTTACGTACCTGTTCTGTTGAGATCACGCGCGTCGGCGACAGCGCGACATTCTGCCGCACCACGTTGTACAGCTGACGGATGTTGCCTGGCCAATGGCTCGCAACCAGGAGCTCGACGGCCTCCGGCGCATACACCTTGCGTTCCTGGCTCGACTCCGCAGCAATCTGCACGAGGAAGTGGTCGACCAGCAGCGGGATGTCTTCGCGCCGCTCGCGCAGCGCCGGCAAGTGGATGTTGACGACATTCAGCCGGTAATACAGATCCTCGCGGAATGCGCCCTTGACCATCAGCTCTTTCAAGTCTTGGTGCGTAGCGGAGATCACGCGTGTATTGACCTTTACGGCGTCCGTCGCGCCGACCGGTCGAACCTGCTCCTCCTGCAGCACGCGCAGCAGCTTCACCTGCAGGCGCATGGGCATGTCGCCGATTTCGTCGAGCAGCAGCGTGCCCTCATGGGCAGCCTGGAACAGGCCTTTGTGGGTACGGTGTGCGCCCGTGAACGCGCCCTTCTCGTGACCGAAGAGTTCGGACTCGAGCAGGTTCTCGGCCATCGCGCTGCAATTGATCGCGACGAACGCGTGGTCCTTCCGCACACTTGCGCGGTGAATCGCGCGGGCCAGGAGTTCCTTGCCAGTGCCTGATTCGCCCGTGATCAACACGCGCGTATCGGTGCTCGCGACCATGCGGGCCTGCTCGAGGCACGCTTCCATGGCCGGACTGCGCGTGATGATCTCGGCGCTCCACGCATTCTCATTTCTGGCGACCCCCGACACTTTCATCGCGCGCTCGACGTAATCGAGCAGCTGTTGCTTGTCTACGGGCTTCGTAAGGAAGCCGAACGCGCCGCTCTGTGTCGCTTCGACGGCATCGGGGATCGTGCCATGGGCCGTCAGCAGCAATACTCGTAGGCCCGGACGTTGGCGCTGAATCTCCTTCAGGAGCGCGATGCCGTCCATGTTCTCCATCCGCAGGTCAGTGACGACCAGGTCCGGGCGGAACCGTGACAGCGCCGCGAGCGCCTCGGCGGCACTCTCGACGGCTTCGACCTCGTAATGCTCCGCGCGCAGTCGGATGCTCAGCAGCCGTAACAGCCCGGGGTCGTCGTCGACCAGCAAGATTCGTCCGCGTGTCTGTTCCTGAGCCATCGGATTACTTTGGATTGGCACCACTTTCGCGTTCCCTGATCGATTTTTCGATGTTCGTTATCGCGTCCAGCTTGGCGCGGGCTTCGTCGAGTTGCTGGCGCAACTGCCGGTTCTCGTCCAACGCCGTCTGCAGGCGTTGGGCGCTCTGGTCATTGCGCTGAGTCGTAGCAACCTGCGCAGCTCGCTGGAGCCTCGCTGCTTCGGCATCGAGAATCAGTCTTTGTTCCACATCTTTGAGCTCGACGAGTGCGAGCACGCGCTCTTCGGGTAGCAAAGCGTTGTCCTTCGCGAGCGCTTCGTTCAGGAGGCGCTGGGCTTCCAGCGGATTGCTCGACGGGTGGCCGGGTGTTGCGAGCGCGAGCGCGAGGTTCAAGCGATTCGTTGTCGTCGGTGCCGCGTCCGCCGCGGCTGCCACGTTGCGGAATACATCGGCCTTCAGCACGGCGTCGCCTTCGAGCAAGTCACGCAGCGTGGCGAAGTATAGGGCCAGCCCTTCCCCGCCGAGCGAGCGCGTACCGGACGTCGGCGGTGACTGACTCACGGGTTTGGCGGGCGGAACTGTGCTCGGGCGGCCGCCGAGCACACTGCAGCCCGTGATCAAGATCATCAGCAAGAGCGCGGTGGTCTTAGCCATTGGCCACCGCCATAAGGTGCTTGTCGGCCGCACGGCGCAGCGGCAGGCGCACCTGAAAGTGCGCGCCTTGCATCTCGCCGGGCAGCAGCTGGACCGAGCCACCATGTGCTTGAGCGCATTCGAGGACCACCGACAGGCCGATGCCGGTGCCGCCTACAGGGCCATCCTGCGGCCGCCGCCCTTGGTAGAACGCCTCGAAGATCCGGTCGCCGTCATCCGGATGCACGCCTGGGCCGCTGTCGCCGACGTCGATGACAAGATCGTTGTCCTGCATGGCTGCGCCGACGCCGATCGTGCCGCCCAAGGGCGTGAATTTGATCGCGTTCGACAGCAGGTTCTCCAAGACGAGCCGGAGCTTGCCCTCGTCGGCGCGAACCTTGATCGGGCTCACCTTCATTTGCAGCTTGATCTTCTTGTTCGATAGTACGAGGCGATGCTGGCCGAGCACGCTGAAGACCATCGGCTTCAGCTCGAACTCCGTAAGCTCGAGAGACGCCGTGTGGGTTTGCCAGGCGCTGAAAGTCAGCAGGTTTTCGATGAGTCTTTGCAGCTTTACGCCGTTGTCGCGCAGGATCCCGGTGACTTCCTGCTGTTGGATGTCGAGTGGCCCTACCGACCCGTCGAGCAAGAGCTCCGTTCCCTCGCGAATGTTCGCGAGCGGCGTTTTCAGTTCGTGCGACATATGGCGCAAGAACTTGTTCTTCTCGTCCGCTGATTCCTTGAGCCGGTGGCGCAGCCACTCGAGCTGCCTGCCAAGCGTCTCGATGTCGTGCGGGCCCGTGACGGCGAGCGGCCGGCTGTAATCGCCCTCACCGAGCTCGCGGATCGCACGGTCGACCTGGCGCATCGGGCGACCAACGAGCAACAGGAACAATACGATCAGGATGAAGGTGCCGGGGATCAACGCCGCGGATTGCCAGGCGATCGAGCGCTGGGCGCTTCGAGTATTCTCCTGGAGCGTACTCAACCGCGTGTCGATCAAGATCCGCATGCCTTGCGAGACGTCGCGGGACGCCGCAATCATCGTCCGAAAGCGCTCGACAATGACTTCCTCGGCGCCTTCGGTGCGTTCGCCGCGCAAAGTCCGATGCACGTCTTTCGATTGCGCAGCCAGCTGCTCGAGGGCTGCAGCGATTTCGGCATTCTTCGGCAACGCACGCAGCGCGTTGAGGCGCGCCTCGAAATCGGCCTGGTCACCGTCGTACAACGGCAGCAGGTTCGACGCCGAGGCGACGTCCTTCAGGGCGACGTATTGGCGTGCGTTGCGCTCCATGTTCATCAATAAGGCAGATATCCGTTGGTTCTCGGTCGTTGCTGTGGCGCTATCGCTCAACACGGTTTCGCTCTCGGCGGCGAGCTGGCCGAGCTTCACGAGAGCATTGCCAACTGCAATTAGCAGCGGCACGGTCACGAAAGCGAGGCCCACGAGCACCATGCCCAGGAGGGTTCGCGGACGCCGTATCTTCATCGGGCGCCACCGAGCGCGATCATGGGCGCCAGGGATTGCTGGCGAGTTTTTGTTCCCATGCGAGTGCCGTTGAAACAATTTTTCTAAGGTCGTCGTGACGAGGCTGCCAGCCGAGCCGTTCCCGAATTCGCGCTGCGCGTGCGATCAAGGAAGGCGGGTCCCCGGCTCGCCGTGGGCTTTCGCGTTTGGCGATCTCATGCCCGGCCACGGTTTCGACCATTCTGATGACGTCGCGGACGCTGTAACCGCGCCCGTAGCCACAGTTCAATGTGGTGGATTCCTTGCCGCTTCGCAAGTACGCGATCGCCTTCAAGTGGGCATCGGCCAAGTCTTCGACGTGGATGTAGTCTCGCACGCCTGTCCCATCCGTAGTGGGGTAGTCGGTGCCAAAAATCGAGACGTGGTCGCGTTTGCCGACTGCGACCTCACACGCCACCTTTGTCAGCAATGTTGCCTTCGGCGTGGCTTGGCCGATGCGCCCGCCGGGATCGGAGCCAGCCACATTGAAATACCGCAACGCGACGTAACGAAGCGGGTTGACGGCCGCGACATCGCGCAACATCCATTCGGTCATGAGCTTTGACATGCCGTAGGGGTTGATCGGCGCCGTCGGCGTGTCCTCGTCGGCCTCGCCATTTGTGGGGATTCCGTAAACAGCGGCCGTCGACGAGAACACCACGTGTTTAACGCCGGCGCGCAACGAGTGCTCGAGCAGCGTGCGGCTCGCGCACGTGTTATTGCGGTAATACTTCAGAGGATCCGCTACCGACTCGGGCACCACCGTGTTGGCCGCGAAGTGCATCACGGTGTCCACGTCGAATCGGCTGAAGACCTGCTCCAGCACTTTTGCGTCGCCCGTATTTCCGACGACGAGCTCGCCATGCAGCACTGCTTGACGGAAGCCGGTGGACAAGTCGTCCAAAACGACAACTCGCTCGCCGGCTTCGCCGAGGTGGCGGACCACATGCGAGCCGATGTATCCGGCGCCGCCGGTCACGAGAATAGTTTTGTCAGCCATCCTGAAGGCAAAGTGACATAATCGATTTTCGGGAGTTTAGCAGCTCCAATGCGGTGGACCGGGAGCTTGGTCGCAGTTTGTCGCTACGACCAGACACGCTCAACGCCGTGCGGCCGCACATTCCTGTCGAATCCAACGTGAACCAGACATCGGTGGCGTAGCCGCGAGTCGGGGTAGGATCGGATCGAGCCCAGCGAGGCTCGGTCGCGGTGGGATCACATTGAAGACGGTTTCGTGGCGAGGCACGCAGTTCGTCGCCCTGGCTGTATGCCTGCATGGCTGCGGGGGCGGGGGCGGGGGCGGGAATAGTGCAGCACCCAACCCGCCTGCGCCGGTGCCAGTGACGCTGCAGGGGACCGTGACGTTCGATCTGGTGCCGGCGGTCGCTGGTCGAGGGCTCGACTACACACAGACGATCGAGCGCCCCGCCCGTGGCGTGACCGTGGAGGTAGTGAGGGGAGGCACCGTGTTGGTGAGCACCGCTACCGACTTGGTGGGCCACTACTCCGTTACGGTCGCGCCGAACACCGATGTCTCCTTGCGCGTGCGCGCGGAAATGCTCCGTGTTGGCTCGCCGAGCTGGGACTTTCGGGTCGTCGATAACGTCAGCTCGGACGCGTTGTTCACGCTCGCTGGCGCCGTGTTCAGCACCGGGACCGCGGACCTCACACGCGACCTGCATGCGGCATCCGGTTGGACCGGCTCTGCATACACCGCAGCGCGTTCCGCCGCCCCGTTCGCAATCCTGGACGTCGTGTACGACTGTGTGCAGGTGGTTCTAGGCGCAGCTCCGACGACCACGTTTCCGCCTCTCCAAGTGAAGTGGAGCACCAGTAACGTACCCGTATCCGGTCCTGGTCTCGGCGAAATCGGTAGCAGCCGCTTCGTCGACGGCGTCGGCATCGAGCTGCTCGGGGCTGCGGAGCAAGATACCGACGAATACGACAGGCATGTCATCGCGCACGAGTGGGGGCACTACCTTGAGCGATCGTTCTCGCGTTCCGACAGCATCGGTGGTGCACATTCGATCACCGATCAGGTCGACATGCGCGTTGCGTTCAGCGAGGCGTGGGCGAGCACATTCGCCGCCATCGCGATGCGCGACCCGATCTACGTCGACACGTTCGGCGCGGGCCAGGCGCGTAACTTCAGCTTCGATCTCGAGCAGAGCCCGAATCGCCGCAATCCGAATTCCGGTTGGTTCAACGAAGAAGCGGTGCAGTGTTTGTTGTACGACCTGTACGACAACGGTCGCGATGTACCTCCGGGAACGTTGACGCTCGACAACCTCGCACTGGGGTTCGGCCCGCTGTTCGACGTGATGATCAGTGCGCAGCGGCAGACGTTGGCGCTCACGAGCATCTTTTCCCTCGTCGATGCGCTGAAGGGGGCTCGCTCCGCGGATGCGCCCATGATCGATCAACTCACGACGGCGCAGGGCATCCGTCCCATCGTCGACGAATACGGAACGACCGAGACCAACTACGGCGAGCCGACCAAGCGGACACCCCAGGAAGTGGCTGCCGACTTTCACAGTGTTTACGACACGGTCACTGTGAACGGGCCGGCCGTGAACGTGTGCAGCCTCGACGATTACACGAGCGCGTCGTCCGGAGCGGGCAACAAGCTCGCGTCGCGGCGGTTCGTGCGCTTCGTTGTCGACACGCCTGGGCCTCACGTGGTTACCGCGCGCGCAGTGGCGCCGTTGCTCGGTGCCGCGGATCCCGACCTGAAGTTGCATGCGCCCAACAGCTTGGTGCTGTCATCGACGGGACCCCCGCAATGCACGATCGACACGCCGCAAGCCTGTGTCGAGAGTTTCACTCCCACGCTCGCCGCCGGCGAGCATGTGCTAGAGGTGTACGAATGGACCAACACGAACGACACGACCGATCAGCACCCGCCAATCGGTCGCACGTGCTTCGACGTGACGGTCACGCGATGACGGCGCCGGCCCTCGTGCTCGCTATCATTGCCGCCGCGGTGACGAGCGTAGTCGCTGCCGCGCCGCTTGATGCTCCAGTAGAAACGATTCACGCAGAGTCGAAGCCAATGGGACCGATTGCGGTCGATGTGCACCTCGCTGTCCCACCGGCGCTCGGCGTGCCATTGACGGTGACCATCACGGCGCGCGCGGAGGCGTTGGCCGTCGGTCGCCTCGAACTCGCGGTGCGCGCCGACGAATCCGCGGCGCTCGTGATCGGTGCGCAATCGGCGCCGATCGACCGCGCGGGCTCGCGAAGCTGGGTCGTAACCGTTGTGCCCGTGCGAGCGTCGGGAGGCAACTTAAGTGTAGTCGTTTCGGGCGAGATCGAGGGTGTCGCGCAGGCGCAGTCCGTCGTGACGAGGGTCCGTCCCGAGGGAGCGGAGCCGACGGTGCGCGCGCTGACCGTCGTGCCGGCGAAGGCCGGCGGTGAGAACCTGTCGCTGTTGCCGGTCGAAGAGCGGTTCTAGCCGGCCAAACGAGATTCAAGTCACGGCGGGCGCGCTTCGCGCGTCCCATATTAGGCGGATTCGCGAGTCGTCGAGGCACGTCGGGATAGGAATGGCGAAGGAACGCCTAAGACGCAGGATTGCCGAAGCGCTCGCCGGCCCGTCCGCTCGCGACCAACTACAACGAATTCTGCGTGACGATGCGTCGCGGTGGGGTCGTGCCGGTACCGCCGACCCTTTGCCCGCGATCCTCGACAACGTCAAAGATCCCATCGTCACGGTCAGCCGCGATGGCATCGTGCTCGGCGCGAACGCCGCGGCCGCGCGCGTGCTGGCGGCGCCGGTCGATGTTGTCGTCGGGCGCTCCTTGAGTGAATTCATTCCGCAGCTTGCGCCAGTGGGGCCGGCGCTCGAGGCGCTTGCCGATCGCGTCGGGGATACGTTCGTCGACGTGACGCCGGCATTGATCGAGGCGCGACGCAACGACGGTCAGTCGCTGACGGTGGAGGTCAGCGTTAGCCGTGCGGGGTTGAGTCGCGACGGCTACTTCGTCGTATGCATGCGCGATGTCACGGAACGCCTCCAGGACGAACAGGCACTGCGCGAGAGCGAAGCGCGGTACCGTGCATTGGTCGAAAACGCGCCAGAGGCCATCGTGGTGCTCGACGTCGACCAAAATCGCTTGGTGGATATCAACGACAATGCCGTTCGGCTCTTCGGTTTGCCGCGCGAGCAGCTACTGAGCATAAACCCGGAAACCCTGAGCCCCGAGTTTCAGAGTGACGGATTACTGTCGGCTGGACTCAATAGAGGCTACATCGAGCGGGCGTTAAAGGGTGGTCGCCCCGTATTCGAATGGCTGCACCGCGATGCCGCGGGGCAGGACATTCCTTGCGAGGTGCGATTCATCCGTCTGCCATCCTCGAAGCACCGACTGATTCGCGCCAGTATTATCGACATAGCTGCGCGACGGCGTGCCGACACACTCGCGTACGGTGAACGCCGCGTGCTCGAGCTGATTGCCGCTAACGCTCCGATCGAGCGCACGCTGCAGGCGGTGGTGCGGCTCGTCGAACAGATGCACCCGGCCGTTGGCGCCGCGATCCAGCTGTTCGATGATCGTGGCGCGGAGCTCAAGCTCGCGGCGTCGACCGGTTTACCGAAGGGCGTCACCGATCTTCTGGCCAAGCTGGTGGTCGGCTTACGACACGGATCGTGTGGCGCGGCCGCGTCGCTCGGCAGGCAGGTCGTCGTTCGCGACGTCGCCGTCGATTCGTTGTGCGGCGCATGGGCCGACGACCTGCTCGCGGCTGGCATCCACGCATGTTGCTCCACGCCGATCGTGACCGCGGGCGACCGGATTCACGGCACGCTCGCGATCTACTTCGAGTCGGCTCGCGGTCCGAATACGGAAGAGATCGATCTGATCACTCGCCTCACGCAGCTCGCCGGCATCGCGATCCGACGCAAACAGGATGAAACCGCGCTGCGCGACAGCGAAGCGCGCTTCCGCGCGTTGTTCGACAACGTCGTCGACGGCGTGTATCAAGCCAAACCGGACGGCGAGCTGCTGTCCGTGAATCCGGCGCTCGTTCAGATGCTCGGCCATGAGGACGCGCAGGATTTGCGTCGCTGCAACATGGCTCAGCTGTTCCTCGATCCAAAGGAGCGCGAGCGGTTAGTGGCCGAGCTCACGAGCTATGGCCGCGTGCGCAACTACGAATATCGCCTGCAGACACGCAGCGGGCGTGCGATTGTTGTGATTGAGAATTCCCGTCTCGTGGTCGACGCCGATGGTCGCCCCCTGTATTTCGAGGGCACGATCACCGATATCACACAGCGCAAAGCCGCGGAGCGCGCTTTGTTCAATGAGAAAGAGCGCGCACAAGTCACGCTGCAGTCGATCGGCGATGCGGTGGTCACTACCGACGCGCAGGGCAACGTGGACTACTTGAATCCGGTCGCGGAGCAGCTGACGGGCTGGGAGTGTCGCGAAGCGCGCGGGCTGCCGATCGAGACACTGATCAAGCTCACGGATGAAACCACCGGCGAATCGGTTCAGAACCCAGTGCTGCGCTGTTTGCAGGAAGGGCGCGTCGTGGCGCTTGCCGGCAATGTCGTGATCGCGGCGCGTGACGGATCGAGCGTTGCGATCCAAGATTCTGCAGCGCCGATTCAGGACCGTAACGGCCAGATCGTCGGTGCCGTCATGGTGTTCCACGACGTGAGCCAGGAACGCCAGCTGCATCGCAAGCTGGCGTACTTCGCGAGTCACGACGCATTGACGGGGTTCATCAATCGCCGCGAATTCGAGGAGCGGCTCGGCGCCGCGCTTGCCATCGTGCAAAACGAGCCGGGACGCAGCGGTGCGTTACTGTACATGGACCTCGATCAGTTCAAGGTGGTGAACGATACTTGCGGTCACGGCGCTGGCGACTTGTTGTTGCGCCAGCTTGCCGACGTGCTGCGCCAGCGCGTGCCGAAGAGCGGGGCGCTCGCGCGGCTCGGCGGTGACGAATTCGCAGTGCTGCTACCGGATTGCACGATGCCCGTCGCGGGGCAGATCGCGGAGGGGCTGCGCGAGGCAATCGCAGCGTTCCGATTCGCCTGGCGCGACAACGCGCTGCAGGTCGGCGTCAGCATCGGCATCGTGCCGGTGCAGGCGTCGAGTGAAAGCGTCGGAGCACTCATGAGCGCCGCTGACGTAGCGTGCTACGTAGCGAAGGATCTCGGCCGCAATCGTATCCACGTCTACGAAGAGGGCGATGCCGCTGAGCGCCACCAGGAGATGCAATGGGTCGCGCGAATCAATCGCGCGCTCGAGGAGGAGCGCTTCGAGCTTTACTATCAGCCGATCGTGCCGACAGGCCCTCGCAGCGACACGTGGCCGCACTACGAGCTGTTGTTGCGCATGAGAGACGAGCGCGGCGAGCTCGTCGTGCCCACCGCGTTCATTCCGGCGGCTGAGCGATACAACCTGATGCCGATGCTCGATCGCTGGGTCATTAGTCACACGCTCGAGACGCTTGCTTTCCGCGGCGAGCCCGGTACGTCGCCTTACACTTTGGCGATCAATCTGTCCGGCACGAGCCTGAACGATGCCCGGTTCCTCGACTTCGTGCTGGACGAGCTGACGGCTGCGGGCGTTCCGGCCGGCGCGTTGTGCTTCGAGATCACCGAAACAGCGGCAATTGCGAACCTGAGCCAGGTCGTCACGTTCATGCGCGCGCTTAAAGCGAGAGGTTGCCGGTTCTCGCTCGATGACTTTGGCACGGGTCTGTCGTCGCTGACGTACCTGAAGAACTTGCCAGTGGACTACGTGAAGATCGATGGACACTTCGTGCGCAACGTGCTGCGCGACGGCGCCGACGAGTGCGTCGTGGAGTCGATTGCACGCATGGCGAAAGCATTCAAGATCGAGGCGATCGCCGAGCGTGTAGAGAGCCGCGACGTCATGAAGCGGTTAGGCGAGCTCGGCGTCGCTTTTGCGCAGGGCTTCTTCATCGCGGTCCCACGGCCGGTATCGGAATTGCCGGTCCGCTCGAACGTTCGCAAGATCCGCGCCTAGCCCGGCGTCCGGCGAGCTTGCATAATGGCGACTCCGATCCGTTACTTACGGCAGCGCAGACGTGCGCTGCCAGCGCTTGCTGAGCGTACTCTCGGCAGACGCACGCGACATTCTGCAAGCCGTCCCTCGTGATATTGAGAAGATGACGTCACACAGACTTTGTATTGCGCCGATGATGGACCGCACGGACCGGCACTTCCGGTACCTGCTGCGGTTGCTCGCGCCACACGCGCGCCTGTACACCGAGATGATCACGGCGCGTGCGCTGCTGCACGGCGATGCCGAGAAGCTGTTGCGTTTCTCTGGCGCAGAGCACCCGGTGGCTTTGCAGCTCGGCGGTAACGATCCCGCTGAGCTCGCGGCTGCGGCGCGAATCGGCGAGGTTGCGGGGTACGATGAGATTAACTTGAATGTTGGCTGCCCTAGCGATCGCGTGCAGGCCGGTTGCTTCGGTGCCGCGCTGATGCTTGAACCGCAGCGTGTCGCGGCATGCGTGATGGCCATGCGAGAGGCGGTCCGCGTGCCCGTCACCGTCAAGACGCGGCTTGGCGTGGATGAGCACGACAGCTACGAGTTCGCGCACGACTTCATAGCATGTGTTGCGGCTGCGGGTTGCGATACCTTCATAGTTCACGCGCGAAAGGCGTGGCTGAAGGGGCTGAGCCCAAAGCAGAATCGGGAGATCCCGCCGCTCGACTACGGCCGCGTCCACCGGCTCAAGCGCGACTTTTCGACGCTGCGCGTCGTGATCAACGGCGGGTTGACGACAGTGGCCGCGACAGTCGAGCAGCTCGGTCAGGTCGACGGCGTGATGCTCGGCAGGGTGGCGTATCAGAATTCGAGCCTGCTCGCCGACATCGACGCACGCGTGCACGGTAGCGATGCGCCCCCCGAAGCCGTCGTGCTTGCGGACTACGTGCGGTACGTGGCGAAGGAGATCGAGAGTGGCACGCCGCTTAAGACGATGACGCGACATTTGCTCGGCATGCGTGCCGGCCGCGCTGGCGGTCGCCAGTGGCGGCGTGCGATCGGCGAGCTCGACAGCTTCGACGCGCTCAGCCGGCTCGTGCGCTATACGAGTGCGACGGAGAGTCTGCAGCCTTTGCCGCTCGGTCTCGCGCTTGCGTTCGCCCCACTCTGAGCAAACAGCCGTTCGTCTCGCGTTCGATGTCGCTACAATGGCGAGCCGTTCACATCATCCACATGGTATCGAGGTAGACAGCGTGGCAGAACGCGCGAAGCAGAAGTCTCTCAAGACGATGGCCGAAGAGGGCGACATTCACGACTTGTACGAGCGTGCCGTGCAGTCCGTCGACGTGGAGGTGGAGTTCTTGAGAGACACATTCCGCGCGCTGCGAGGCCGCGACGCACAGAGTTTCCGCGAGGACTTCTGTGGCACCGCGGCCCTGTCGTGCGAGTGGGTCCGCTCGGGCAGTAATCGTTACGCGATCGGAGTGGACACCGACGCGGGCGTACTCGACTGGGGACGCCGCAATCGCGTTGCGCGTTTGACTGAGCTCGCGCGCAGCCGCGTGAAGCTGCTGAATGACGACGTGCGCACGGTCGCCACTGACCCGGTCGACATGGTCGGCGCCTTCAATTTCAGCTACTACTGTTTTACGACGCGTGACGAGCTGCGCAACTACTTCGAGAGCGTGCGTGAAGGCCTCAAGTCCGACGGCGTTTTCTTTCTCGATGCGTTTGGCGGACCGGAAGCTTCCGACCTCGTGAAGGAGAAGACCAAGCTGGATGGGTTTACGTACGTCTGGGAACAGGCGGTGTTCGAACCCGTGACCGGCCGAATTCTTTGCCACATCCATTTCAAGTTTCCAGATGGGTCGAAGATCAAGCGCGCATTCACCTACGACTGGCGTCTGTGGACTCTGCCAGAGTTGCGCGAGCTTCTGACGGAGGCCGGTTACTCGAAGGTCCGCGTGTATTGGGAAGGCGATGACGGCGAAGGCGGCGGCAACGGTGAGTTCACCGAGCATGCGACCGGTGAGGCCGATCTCGCATGGATCGCCTACCTCGTGGCCGAGAAATAGGCGCGTTATACTCGGGCCTGCTCGCGGCCGCTCGCTCTCGAAGGAAGCCATGGGTAAGGATGTAGAGGTTGCGATTCTGTTTGCCGATGTGGTCGGCAGTACGCAACTGTACGAGCAACTCGGCGACGTGAAGGCGCGCCAGATGGTGGCCCGGTGCCTCGACATCATGCGCGAGGCGACTGAGGCCAACCATGGCACGGTCATCAAGACCATGGGCGACGAGGTCATGTCGACGTTTTCTGCCGCAGACGACGCCATGAACGCCGCGAAGCGCATGCAGGAACGCATCTCGACGGATCCCGAGCTCACACACGACAACGGTCGTGTCGCGATCCGAATCGGTTGTCACTATGGGCCAGTCGTGCAGGAGCAGCGCGACGTGTTCGGCTCTGCCGTGCACACAGCCAATCGCATGACGAGCCAGGCCAAGGCCAAGCAGATCATCACTACGCTGTCGACCGTGCAGAAGTTGTCGGCCGAGTGGCAAGCTGCATCGCGCCAAATCGACATCGCGACGGTGCGCGGCAAGGCGGACGAGGTCGTTCTTTTCGAGGTGCTTTGGCAGCCCGAGGAAGCTACGAGCATGCTCCCGACCGTCGGGCAGGGCCGAAAGTCTGCGGGTCGGCCAAAACGCCTCTCGCTTCGTTACCAAGGCCGCGAGGTCACGGTTGGCGAAGGGCGCAAGAGCGCTACGCTCGGTCGCGCGGAGGACAACGACGTGGTTGTGAAGGGTAACCTGATCTCGCGCGTACACGCGCGGATCGAATCGAGCCGCGACAAATTTACCCTCATCGACGAAAGCACGAACGGCACGTTCGTGCAGACCAGCAGCGGCGAGGAGATCTTCGTCCGCCGCGACAGCACGCAGCTCATCGGCGAAGGCGTGATCGGTCTCGGCCGCGTAGCTCAGCCGGGCACGGCGCTAGCCGTGCACTTCGTCGTCGAGGAGTAAACGGCGCGCGGGCTCAGCCTAGGGCCCGCACCACCTTCTGATGCTCGGCGGTCAGCTCGCCCGGCAAACGGCCGCCGAACTCCGCGAAGTACTCCCCGATACTCTTCATCTCGGCGCGCCACTGCTCCGGATCGACGGCTAGCAGCTGCTCGAGCGTAGCACTCGAGACGTCGAGCCCCTTCAGGTCGATGTCGCTCGGCTTCGGCAGGAAGCCGATCGGCTTCTCGATAGCGTCGACGCGATTGTCGCAGCGGTCGATGATCCAACGCAGCACCCGCAGATTCTCGCCATACCCCGGCCACAGGAACTTGCCGTTGGCGTCGCGCCGGAACCAGTTCACGTGGAAGATTTTAGGCAGTTTGTTCGAGCGCTTTGCGAAGCTGAGCCAGTGCGCCCAGTAGTCGCCATAGTTGTAGCCGCAGAACGGCTTCATGGCCATCGGATCGCGGCGCACGACGCCGACTTTACCCGTGGCGGCGGCCGTGGTTTCCGACGCGACACTCGCGCCGACCAGGACTCCATGTGCCCAGTCCTTGGCTTGGTATACGAGCGGCGCAAGCTCACGCCGGCGGCCGCCGAAGACGACCGCGGAAATCGGGACGCCCTCGGGCGCCTCGGCGAGATTGGAATACGCCGGGTTCTGGCGTGCCGCGACAGTGAAGCGCGAGTTCGGATGCGCCGCGGGGCCGTTCTTGCCGTCGTAGGGCTTGCCCACCCAGTCGACTGTGGGCTTACCGCTGCCTTTCTCTTCCCACCACGGGTCATTGTCTGCGGTGACCGCGACGTTCGTGAAGATCGTGTCGTGTTGAATCGTGTCGTACGCGTTTTTGTTCGTGTGCGGGTTCGTGCCTGGCACGACGCCGAAATAGCCCGCTTCGGGGTTGATCGCGCGCAGCTGGCCGTCTTTGTCGAGGTGCATCCAGGCGATGTCGTCGCCGAGCGTCCAGACCTTCCAGCCCTTTTGGCTTTCCGGCGCAATCAGCATTGCGAGGTTTGTTTTACCGCACGCCGATGGAAACGCGCAGGCCAGGTAGCGGATGTCGCCCGCTGGGCTCTGCACGCCCACGATCAGCATGTGCTCCGCGAGCCAACCTTCGGTGCGAGCCTGGTAGCTCGCGATGCGCAGCGCGTGACATTTCTTACCGAGCAGTGCATTGCCGCCATAGCCCGAGCCGTAGCTCATGATCGTGAGCTCTTCGGGGAGGTGCACGATGTAGCGGCGTTCGGGGTTCAGGTCGCCCGTCGAGTGCAGCCCTTTGACGAACGTTTTGTCTTTCTCGATGCGTTTCAGCGCTGGCTTGCCGATGCGCGTCATGAGGTACATGTTCGCGACGACGTAGGCGCTGTCCGTGATCTCGACGCCGCAGCGCGCGTACGGCGAGTCGATCGGCCCCATGCAATACGGAATCACGTACATCGTGCGGCCGCGCATGCATCCCGCGAAGCAGGATTTCATCAGCTCCTTGGCGTCTGCTGGGGCCTTCCAGTTGTTGTTCGGGCCTGCGTCTTCCTGGTCGCGCGTGCACACGAAAGTCAGGTGCTCGACGCGCGCGACATCCTGGGGATCCGAGCGGTGCAGGTAACAGCCGGGATAGCTCTGTTGGTTCAGCTCGAGCAGGGTGCCGCTGTCGAGCATTTCGTCGATGAGCTTGCGGTATTCCTGCTCGGTTCCGTCACACCAGTGGATTCTATCGGGACTGGTCAACTCGGCTACCTCTGCGACCCAGTCGCGGAGAGCCTTCAGGCGCGTCGTCATGGATTTAGCTATTAGCTCAGGCCTAAGAAGCTGGCTAGTATAACGTGGCGTGGCCGGGAAATGGCGAGACGCCGCGCCGGTCCGCGCGTGCACTGGCTTGCCCAAATGATGACTACGTCACCTTTATCATTATGTCGTTGGCTGTGCGGCCACGCCCGCGCTTGGCCTCCCGCCTGCCGGGCTGGCCTACGGTGCGTGGTGGTGGCTTGCGTGGCGCTGTGGATCGCCATGTCCGCCGTAGCGTTCGGCCAGCTCGCCGACTGGACTGCTGATAAGGGTATTCGGCTCGACGCGTTGCTGGAGAAAGTCGTCGAGTCGAAGGGCCCGGAGGGTGCTGCGCGCGTCGATCTCGTACCCGCGGTCGTCAGCGCCGGCGGTGAGCAGTTCGTGCTGACGCTGCGGTTCACGAATGCGAGTGGCACCGTGGTGGACGGTGTGCGTATCACCAGCACCATCCCCACAAGCCTCCGCTATCTCGCAGGCAGCGCGACGGGTCCGGGCGGGCTGGTGCTGTTTTCCGTCGACGGCGGGCACACGTTTGGCGCCGAGCAGGAGCTCGCGGTGCGCGCTGCCAATTCCGAATCCGGCGACGCCGACCCCAGTGCCTACACTCACGTCAGATGGTTGCTTGCGGCGCCGCTGGAAGTCGGTGCCACAGGCTTCGTGCGGCTGCGTGCGTTGGCGCGCTGACGGCACCACGTATTTCCCACGCATTCGAGTGTTTCACTTCGCGGGCGCACCGCGCCGTTCGCGTTATAGTGACGCGACGCATGCAGGAACTCGCTGACATTTTCGGTTCGAACGGCGCTTTGGCAGAGCGTCTGCCGGGTTTCAGTTATCGGGAGGCCCAGCAGCAGATGGCGCAACTCGTCATGCAGGCGCTCACTTCGGGTCGGCACGTCGCGATAGAAGCGGGCACCGGCATCGGCAAGACGTTCGCTTACCTTACGCCCGTGCTGATGTCGGGTCGGCGCGCCATCATCTCGACCGGCACGAAGACGCTGCAAGACCAGCTGTTCGCGCGCGATTTGCCATTGCTCGGCGCGGTTGTAGGGCGACCGATGCAGGTCGCGCTGCTGAAGGGCCGCAACAATTATCTGTGTTGGCATCGGCTAGAGACCGCGCTCCACGACGGCACGCGCGACGCGGAAACGCTTGGAGCTTTACGTGCGCTTTCCCAGTGGGGCCAGACGAGCGATAGCGGTGATCTGACCGAGCTCGAGGACTTCGCCGACGAACACACGTTGCGGTCCATCGTCACATCCACTGTCGAGAATTGCCTCGGCCGCGATTGTGAGTTCTTCGATCGCTGCTTCGTGCTCGACGCGCGACGTCGTGCGCAGGCGGCCGACATCGTCATCGTGAACCATCACTTGCTGCTGGCGGACCTCGCGCTCAAGGAGAACGGATTCGGCGAGCTACTACCCGGCGCCGACGCCGTGATCGTCGACGAGGCGCATCAGTTGCCGGACGTTGCGCAGCAGTTTTTTGGCTGGTCTGTGAGCACGCGCGAGCTCGAATCTCTCGTGCGGGACGTCTACGCCGAAGCGAGGACCGCGGCTGTCGTGGGCGAGATCGACGGCGGTGTGCGCGCATTGAATAAGGCGATTCTCGACCTGCGCGCCGTTGCTGGCCCGCCGCTCGGCCGTATGCCGTGGGCCGCGGCGCCAGGGGCGCTGCGCGACCTGTTGCCCGACGTGGGTGTTGCGCTCGAGGCGCTCGCGCGGGGTCTCGAGCCTCTAGTGGAGTCGAGTGGTGGGCTGCGCAGCTGTGTCGAGCGTGCGGTGGACGCGGCTGCACGAATGCGATCGATCACCGTTGCGGATCCCAGCGAGGGGCTACGATGGTTCGATGTAACGAACGGTACCGTCGCCGTGCATTGGACTCCGCTCGACGTCGGTGCGGCGCTCGCAGCGCGCATCGAGGCTCAGCGGGGCGTGTGGGTGTTCACCTCTGCGACGCTGGCCGTCGGTGACGACTTCAGTCACTTCCTCGAACGCGTTGGCATCGACCGGCCGCTCACGCGCGTGCTGCAGAGCCCCTTCGACTATGTCAAAAACGCGCGCATCTTCGTGCCCCAGGGGTTACCGGATCCCAGCGACGAGTTGTACGTCGAGACTCTGCTCGCAGCGATCTGGCCGCTGGTGGAAGCCGCGGGTGGCGGCGCGTTCCTGCTGTTCACGAGCTATCGTGCGCTGCAACGCGCAGAAACCTGGATAGGGCGTCACGCGGCGCCAGGCCCGGTGCTAGTGCAGGGGCGCGGCTCGCGCAGCGAGTTGCTGAAGCAGTTTCGTGCCGACGGTAACGCGATCCTGCTCGGCACTGGCAGCTTCTGGCAGGGTGTGGATGTCCGTGGCCAGGCGTTGCGTTTCGTCATGATCGACAAGTTGCCGTTCGCCGTGCCGAGCGACCCGCTCGTGCAGGCGCGCGCGGAGGCCATTCGCCGCGCCGGCGGCGATTCGTTCAACGAGCTCTCGCTGCCGCAGGCGGTGCTGACGCTGAAACAGGGCGTCGGGCGCCTCATCCGCGATTTCGACGACCGCGGCCTCGTGGTGCTCGGCGACCCACGGCTACGCAGCCGCGGGTATGGCGCTACGTTCCTCGCAAGTCTGCCGCCGATGCCGGTGCTCGAGGATTTCGCGGACGCATTGAAGTTCGCTGCGACGCTTGGTTTTGTCTCGGAGCGGGCAACGGCCGTGGTCTCGTCATGAATCTGCTCGGAATCGAAACGTCGGGCACGATCGGCTCGGTCGCACTCCAGACCGCCACGGGGGTTCTCTTGCGGGAGATTGCCACGCCGCGTGAGCAGACGGAGCAGATTCTAAGACTGGTCGATGAGCTACTGGCAGGCGCGGGCATCACTCTCGACGCGCTCGATGGCATCGCGTTCGGTCGCGGGCCGGGGTCATTCACGGGTCTGCGCGTCAGCACGGCGGTCGCCCAAGGCCTGAGCGCCGGCACGGGCGTGCCGGTGTTGCCGGTCTCGAGCCTCCTGTGCGTCGCCGAGCGCGCCTGGCGGGAGTGGGGCTGCGAGCGCTGCCTCGTGTGTATCGACGCGCACATGGGCGAGGTCTACTGGGCGGAATCGGTGTGCCGTGATGGCCTCGTTCAGATCGTCGGATCGGAGCGTCTGGGGGCTCCCGCCGAGGTGGCTCCGTTAGGGGGTGAGGACTGGGCCGCAGTGGGGTCGGGGTTCGCAGCCTACGGGCCAAAGCAGGAGCTGACGGCGCCCCTCGCGGCGGCCGGACGGGTGCTGGCAACGCTGCAACCTTCTGCGCAGGACTTGTTCCCGCAGGCTGCACGAGACCTCGCGATGGGTCGCGGGGTCGACGCCGTTGCGGCTCTGCCCGTGTATTTGCGCGAACATACGGCCTGGCGGCGCAGTTCTTAACCAAACTGTAATATTGCGCAAATCTAATGGCGCAGTTCCCTTCGCCTGCGAGCTAGCCAAATGACCCAGAAGAAGATCCTCGTTGTGGAGGATGAACGCGCGATCCGCGACATGCTGGCCTTCAATCTTGGCCGGGCCGGTTACGACGTTCGTCCCGTGGCCGACGCTCGCGAGGCGCGGGCAGCGATCGCTGACGTTCACCCCGATCTGGTAGTGATGGACTGGATGCTGCCGGATATTAGCGGCCTCGAGCTCACGCGCCAGCTGAAGCGCGACGGCGAAACCAAAGAGATTCCGGTGATCATGTTGACCGCCCGCGCGGAAGAAGACGACCGCATCGCGGGTCTCGATGGCGGCGCGGATGACTACATCGTAAAGCCGTTCTCCCAGCGGGAGCTGCTCGCGCGAATTCGCGCGGCGCTACGACGCTCAACGGTGGCGGACGGCGAGGTCGTGAGCGCCGCAGACCTGAAGCTCGACGCCGCGAGCCACCGCGTCAGCGTTCGGGACGCGGAAGTGGCGCTGGGGCCGACGGAATATCGGTTGCTCGAGTTCTTCATGCACCATCCGGATCGCGTGTACAGTCGCGCGCAGCTGCTTGATCGTGTTTGGGGCGGCAATGTGTACGTGGAGGAACGCACGGTCGACGTGCACATCCGGCGCCTGCGAAAGGCGCTCACCCCGTATGGCTACGACAGGCTGATTCGCACGGTTCGTGGCGCCGGTTATCGGTTTTCACCACAGCAAACGTGACTTTGCCGCATCGTTGGATCTCTCAGCTCGGCGCGTTGACCGGTTTGCTCGCCGGGGCGCTGCTGCTTGGCTTGTGGTTCGGTGCGATGGGTTGGTGGCTGGCCGGTGCGCTGCTTCTCTATGTGGGCGACACGCTACGCCATCTGTATGCGCTCGATCGCGTGCTCGACGGGCACAAGCGCGTGCCGCTGTTCGAGACCCGCGGCTTTTGGGCCGAGATTCTTGCGCGTATCGACAAACTTCGTGGCAAGGCGCGCAGCCGCAAGAAGAAATATCATCGTCTGTTGCGCGAGGTCCGCGAAAGCACCGGCGCGCTCAGCGACGGGGGCATCATCTTGAATGCCGACCGCGAGATACTCTGGTTCAACCCGGCCGCTGCCCGACTGCTCGGGCTAAAAGCCGCTACCGACATCGGCAATCGGATCGATAACTTGCTGCGGCACCCGGGTTTCGCCGCATATCTAGCAACGCCGAAGTCGGACGGTATTTCCGTGCCTTCCCCGAAAGACGATGGCGGGTGGCTCACCGTGCAGATCATTCCTTATGGCAGAGATCAGAGCCTCGCGATCATTCGCGACATCACGCACGAGATGCAGCTCGAGCGAACGCGGCGCGACTTCGTGGCCAACGCGTCGCACGAACTGCGTTCGCCGCTGACCGTGATCAGCGGCTACATCGACGCGCTGTCCGAGGATCCCGAGATGCCGGAAACCTGGGGTACGCCGGTCGCGGAAATGCAGCGTCAAGCAGAGCGCATGACGCGGATTCTGCGCGACCTGATCGAGCTCACGCGACTCGAGTCCGCGGAGTCGAAGGCGGCACGCGACTTCGTCGACGTAGTGGCGATGCTGCAACCGATCGCCGCGGAGTTTCACGGGCGTGGCGGTCTGACGGTGACACTTGAAGCTGACACCGATGCGGCTTTGCTTGGGCGCGAGTCCGAGCTTCACTCGATTTTCTACAACCTTGTGAACAACGCCGCGCGCTTCACGCCGTCCGGNNGTCGACCCGGGCCGCTCACGGGCGAGCGGCGGCACCGGGTTGGGGCTCGCGATCGTGAAGCACGCGTTGCAGCGCCATGACGGCAAGTTGACGATCAGTAGTCGTGAGGGCGAGGGCAGCACCTTCAGCTGCCGTTTTCCGCGAGAGCGCGTCGTGTTTCGCGCCGACGCGATTCAAGCCGTACAATGAGTCGGCGGCTGTCGTAGAGGACGGACCAGAATGGAAGTCGAAGATCTTGGCCACCACATTTCCAGGCGCTTCAATGAAGACTTGGAGCGCGTGCGCAACTCAGTGCTTGCCATGGGCGGGCTCGTCGAGGAACAGCTCGATCGCGCGATCAAGGCGCTTTCCGAGGGCGATAGCGCGCTTGGCTTGCAGGTGGCGGAAGACGACCAGAAGGTCAACCGTATGGAGGTCAGCATCGACGAGGAATGCAGCCGCATCCTCGCGACGCGCGCGCCAACGGCTGGCGACCTGCGCCTCGTAATAGCGATCATCAAGACGATCACGGATCTCGAGCGCATCGGCGACGAGGCCGAAAAGATCGGCGTTCTTGCGGCGCGCCTCGCTAGCGTAGAGCGGCCCGCCACGAACTATCGAGAGCTTCGTAACTTGGCTCGCCACGTGAAAAATATGGTCCACGGCGCGCTTGATTCATTCGCGCGACTCGATCCAAAGGGTGCACTCGAGGTTGTGAAAGCCGACGACGCCGTTGACGACGAGTACGACTCGATCTACCGCCAGGGCATCACGTTCATGATGGAAGACCCGCGCACGATCACACGCATGATGGACTTGACCTGGATGGCGCGAGCGCTCGAGCGCATCGGCGATCACGCGAAGAACATCTGCGAGTACGTGATCTTCATGGTCCACGGTAAGGACGTTCGCCACATAGGCATCGCCGACATCGAAGCCGAGGTCCAGCAGGGCGTACGCCGCACGGAAGGGCGTTCGTGATAACAACGCGGCGCGGCCGCCGGGCCGCGAACATGGCGGGCGTCATCAGCGTCGCCGCCCTCATGAGCTACGCGCTCTACGAACAGCATGTCGTGGGGCTCGAAGTGTGCCCGCTCTGTGTCTTGCAGCGTGTGGCCATGATCTCTCTCGGCATCGTGTTTCTAGCTGCTGCGCTGCACTCCGCGCGCGGCGCGATTGGGCGCGTCTACAGCGTCCTCGGCGTTCTGGTTGCGCTGACGGGTGCCGGTGTCTCGGCTTGGCACGTACGCCTGCAGCACCTGCCGCCGGACAAGGTGCCATCGTGCGGCCCAGGCTTCGACTACATGTACGAGACTTTCCCACTCCGCGACACGCTCGCGATGATCTTCCACGGATCGGGCGAATGCGCGAAGGTCAACTGGACCTTCCTGGGATTCAGCATGCCGACGTGGGTGCTAGTGTGGTTCATCGCCCTTGGCGCCCTCATCGCGGTCGCCAACTGGCGCAAAATCGCGCGCTAGCCGGATGCGGTGCCGGCAAATGACGGCGATCTATCCGCTAACCAACAGCAGTTCTGCGATACGGAAGTAGATCCGTTCGAGTCGCTCGAGATCGGCGACCGAGACGACCTCGTTGACCTTGTGAATCGATTCGTTGATCGGTCCTAGCTCCACCACGTCGATGCCGTAGGGCGCGATGAAGCGGCCGTCAGACGTTCCGCCGCTCGTCGACAGCTCGGGATTTAGCCCCGTCTCTTCGAGCACCGCGCGCTGAGTTGCCGTTGTCAGCGGGCCGCGCTTCGTCAGGAACGGCAGGCCGGCCACCTTCCAACGCAGCTCGTAGTCGATGTGAAGATCTTTCAGCACCGACTCGACGCGAGCTTGCAGCTCGGTGTGCGTCCACACGTTCGAATAGCGGAAGTTGAAGCGGCACTTCAGCTCGCCCGGCACTACGTTCGGTGCACCCGCGTCGCTATGAACGTTGACCATCTGAAACGTGGTCGGCGGAAAGAACTCGTTGCCCGAGTCGACAGGCTCGCGCGTCATGGCCGCAACAAACTTCGCGAGCGCGTGCATCGGATTGTCGGCTTCGAGCGGGTAGGCCACGTGCCCCTGCACACCCCGGATCGTCATGATGCCCGACAGGCTGCCGCGTCGCCCCACACGCACAGTGTCGCCGAGTTTGAGCGCGCTCGACGGCTCCCCGACGACGCAGTACTGGAACGTCTCGCCGCGCTGCGCCAACGTTTCCATGACTTTCAGAGTGCCGTCGTCTGCCGCGCCTTCTTCGTCGCTCGTGATCAGCACGCCGAGCGAGCCCTTGTGATCGGGGTAGCGATCGACGAACCGGCGACACGCATTGATCATGGCTGCCAGGCTGCCCTTCATGTCCGCGGCGCCGCGGCCCACTAGGACGCCGTTCTCCACGGTCGCGGCGAATGGATCGACCCGCCACTGCTCGAGCGGCCCGGGCGGTACCACGTCTGTGTGGCCTGCAAACACGAGCGCAGGCGCCGCGCGTCCGCGTCGCGCCCAAAGATTATCCACGTCGCCGAATCGCAGCGGTTCCGTTTTGAAGCCCGCCTGGTCGAGCAGACCGGCGATCAGCTGCTGACAACCGGAATCTGTGGGTGAAACGGACGGGCGGCGAATCAGCTCGCGTGCAAGGCTCAATGTGTCCATCGGGGTAGGTTAATCTTTTGAACTCATGGGGTTATACGTTCGCGCCCGCGGTCCGGGGCGTCGGCCGACATTCGGCTGCAACATTTCCTTAACATTACGGCGCTAGTCTTCCGGCACCAATGCTAACCCGCATGCCCGCTCTTCGGGGCCTGCTCACAACCTGTCAGGAGGATTCATGGGGAACCAAACTCGGCACTCTCCGGGTATCAGTCGGCTGATGTGCTTTATATTGGCGACTGCTAGCGCGGCCGCGTGCGGCAGCGCCCAGGCGCAGGCGGCGCGAGATTACATCAGCATCGTCGGCTCATCCACGGTGTATCCATTCGCCACGGTCGTTGCCGAGCAGTTCGGCCGCACGACGAAGTTCAAGACGCCGAAAATCGAATCCACCGGCACCGGGGGCGGGCTGAAGCTGTTCTGCAATGGCGTCGGTGTGCAGCATCCGGACATCGCGAATGCTTCGCGGCGCATCACGCAGACGGAAGTCGATACCTGCGCGAAGAACGGCGTGAAGGAGATCGTCGAGGTGAAAATCGGCTACGACGGCATCGTGGTCGCGAACTCGAAGTCCGCGCCGCACTTCAACCTCGCGCTGCGCGACTTGTACCTGGCCCTGGCCAAGAACGTGCCCGATCCCGCCGGTGCGCCGAAGCTGGTGCCGAATCCCTACAAGAAGTGGTCGGAGATCAATGCGAAGCTGCCCGCGGACAAGATCGAAATTCTCGGCCCGCCGCCTACCTCAGGTACGCGCGATGCGTTCCTCGAGCTCGTGATGGAACCCGGTGCGAAGACGTTCCCGTTCGTCGCCGGGCTCGACAAAGACGCATTCACCGCGGGCTCCCATACGCTGCGCGAGGACGGCGCCTACATCGAAGCCGGTGAGAACGACAACCTGATCGTGCAGAAGCTCGAGGCGAACCCGCATCAGCTCGGCATCTTCGGTTACAGCTTCCTCGAGCAAAACGCCGATAAGATCCAGGGCTCGCAAATCAACGGCGTGGGGCCGGAGTTCGAGGCCATTTCGGCCGGCAAGTATCCGATCTCCCGACCGCTATTTTTCTACGTCAAGAAAGCGCACGTGGGTGTGATCCCAGGTATCAAAGAGTACCTGAGCGAGTTCACGAGTGACGCCGCATTGAGCGACACCGGCTATTTGTCCGACAAGGGCCTGATTCCTATGAATGATAAGGAACGCAAGGCGGTGGTTGCCGATGCCAAGGGTCTTGCGGCGATGACTATGAGCGGTGGGCACTAGCCGCCCGCCAACGTCGCCTATGCAACACTCGAAGACAGTCGTGGTTCGATGATGCAAGAATAGCGTCCGCGTGACTTCCTCGACGTTGCTGATATTGGTGCTTGCACTCGCGCTGGTGGCCTACTACGTGGGCCGCCAGCGTGCCGTTTCTGTCGCTCTCGCCGCCGGCAATGCTCGCACGGTGCACTCCTTGCCGGGCTATCACGGCGGCTACGTCGCTTTGTGGTGCGCGCTGCCGGCTTTGGCGGTGTTCGTGCTCTGGCAGGTGATCGAGCCGACGTGGCTGCGCACCAGTGTGATTGCCGCTCTGCCTGAGAATCTGCGCACGCTGCCGGGCGCAGAGCTTGGGCTCGTCTACAACGACATCCGCAACCTCGTCGTGGGCAACATCTCGTCGAGTGAGCCCGGCGCCGACATCATGGCAGCCGTGCAGCGTTACAGGGCGCTGCGCGATCTGAGCCACAGTCTAGTGAGCGCCGCTGTGCTCGTGATCGGTGTCGCCGGTTTGGTATGGGCCTATCGACGCGTCCGCGCGGATTTTCGCGCGCGCAACCGCGTCGAGCGCGCGATCGAGTATCTGCTTGTCGCCGCATCGTCCGCCGCCATCCTGACGACGGTCGGGATTTTCCTGTCGGTGCTGCTCGAGGCTCTACGTTTCTTCGGTCAGGTGTCGCCGCTCGATTTTCTCTTTGGATTGTCGTGGAGCCCGCAGACGGCTATTCGGGCCGATCAAGTCGGCTCGTCCGGCGCGTTCGGTGCCGTGCCGCTGTTCACGGGCACGCTGTTGATCTCCGGTATCGCGATGCTCGTTGCGGTGCCCGTGGGCCTGATGTCCGCGATCTTCCTCGCGGAGTACGCCAACCGCCGGGTGCGCGCGTGGGCAAAGCCGATGCTCGAAATCCTCGCAGGCATTCCGACTGTCGTATACGGCTATTTCGCCGCATTGACCGTGGGGCCGATCCTGCGCGACGCCGGTTCGGCCATGGGGCTCAGCGTCGCGTCCGAGAGCGCGCTCGGCGCCGGTCTCGTGATGGGCATCATGATCATTCCGTTCGTATCGTCGCTATCCGACGACGTGATCACTGCCGTCCCGCAGGCATTGCGCGACGGGTCGGCCGGTCTTGGTGCCACGCGTTCGGAGACGATCCGTCTCGTCGTGTTCCCCGCTGCTCTGCCGGGTATCGTGGGCGCGATTTTGCTTGCGGTATCACGTGCGATCGGAGAAACAATGATCGTCGTGATGGCTGCGGGCCTGTCGGCGAACCTGACCGCGAACCCGTTTGAAGCTGTGACAACCGTAACTGTCCAGATCGTCACACTGCTGGTGGGCGACCAGGAGTTCGACAGCGCCAAGACGCTCGCGGCGTTCGCTCTGGGTCTAGTGTTGTTTCTAGTCACGCTGGTATTGAACTTCGTCGCGCTGCAAGTCGTGCGCCGCTACCGCGAGCAGTATGAGTAGCAAACCCGGTGAGTCAGTCAAGGATGTGGTCGCGCGCGGCATCAGCCGACGCTATCGCAACGAACGCATTTTCCGTGCGCTCGGACTTGGCGCGCTGTGTATCGGCCTCGGCTTCCTGGCGTTCTTCTTTTATACGTTGATCGCGAACAGTTATACGGCTCTGCGGCAAACGCGCGTGCTGCTCGACATCAACTTCGACGCCGCGGTGATCGATCCCGCAGGTAATCGCGCGCCGGATGATCTCGCGACCGCGGACTACCAACGCCTCGCACGTGATGCCCTGAACGCGATGTTTCCAGATATCACTGCGCGTGCCGAGCGGCGCGAGTTAAACGCGTTGTTGAGCTCGGGCGCGGGCCTAGAGCTGCGTTCGCTTGTGATCGGCACGCCGACCCTCATCGGCACGAAGGAACCGGTCTGGTTGCTCGTCGACGATGACGTCGACGTCGTGGTCAAGGGGCACATGTCGCGTGACTTGCCGGAGAACCAGCGCCGGCTGAACGATCGGCAGCTGCGTGTTGTTATGGCGTTGGAGCAGCAGGGGCGAATCGAGCAGCGCTTCAATCGCTATTTCTTCACGAATGGCGACTCGCGCGATCCCGAGCTCGCGGGAATCTGGAGCGCGACGGTGGGGTCGTTCTTCATGCTGCTCGTGACGCTCGCGCTGTCGTTTCCAGTCGCGGTGGCGACAGCGATCTATCTCGAGGAGTTTGCTTCGCGCAATCGGTGGACCGATCTCATCGAGGTGAACATCAACAACCTTGCGGCTGTGCCTTCGATTGTGTTCGGTTTGCTCGGCCTCGCGCTGTTCATCAACCTGTTCGGCCTGCCGCGATCGGCGCCCCTGGTCGGCGGACTCGTGCTGAGTCTGATGACGCTGCCCGTGATCATCATCGCGTCGCGTGCAGCATTGACCGCAGTACCGCCGTCGATTCGTGAAGCTGCTCTCGGCTTAGGCGCTTCTAAGATGCAGATGGTCATGCACCACGTGCTGCCGCTGGCGATGCCCGGCATGTTGACCGGAACTATCATCGGTATGGCGCGCGCGCTCGGCGAGTCGGCGCCGCTGCTTATGATTGGAATGGTGGCGTTCATCGTCGACATCCCGAAGTCGCCGCTCAGCCCGTCCACGGCATTGCCAGTGCAGGTGTATTTGTGGGCGGATAGTCCGGAAAGAGCGTTCGTCGAACGCACGTCCGCGGCCATTGTCGTGCTACTAGTGTTTCTGCTCGTGATGAATGCCACAGCGATATTGTTGCGGAAGCATTTCGAGCGACGTTACTAAGAGCGCCCGCGCGGCGAACTGGGGTAAACTGTGAACCTGGCATTCAAAGAAAAGAGCAACAGCGTGTCGCAGGCGGCGCCCCCAGCCGTGACTTCGTCTCCGCCCCTTGCCGAAGCAAAACCGGTAGCGGAAGAGGGCTACCGGACGGTAGGTGACTACACGTCGGCCGCTGCAGTCATGCAAGCGCGGAAATTGAACGTGTTCTACGCCGAGAACCATGCGATTCAGAATGTGAACCTCGACATCGGGCGCAACGAAGTCATTGCGTTGATCGGTCCGTCGGGTTGCGGCAAGTCGACGTTCATTCGCTGCCTGAATCGCATGAACGACACGATCGAGTCGTCGCGCACTACGGGGCAGATCACGCTAGACGGCGAGGATATCTACGCACGTCACATGGACGTCGTGATGCTGCGTGCGCGTGTCGGCATGGTGTTCCAGAAGCCGAATCCGTTCCCGAAGTCCGTGTACGACAACGTCGCGTATGGACCGCGAATTCACGGTCTTGCGCGGGATCGCACGGAGCTCGATGGGATCGTGCGGACGAGTCTCGAGCGCGCGGGTCTTTGGGTCGAGGTCAAGGATCGGCTCGAGGGGCCGGGTACCGGGCTCTCCGGCGGTCAACAGCAGCGGCTCTGCATCGCGCGGACAATCGCGGTGAATCCGGACGTGATCCTCATGGACGAACCGTGCTCGGCGTTGGATCCGATTGCGACGGCGCGCATCGAGGACCTGATCGACGAACTGAAACAGAACTACGCGATCGCGATCGTGACGCATTCGATGCAGCAGGCAGCGCGCGTGTCGCAGCGCACGGCGTATTTCCACCTCGGCAAGCTAATCGAGGTCGGCGACACCGACGAAATCTTCACGAACCCGCGCCACAAGCTCACCGAAGACTACATCACCGGGCGGTTCGGCTAACTCTTCCTCCTCCTAC
>PMCP01000113.1:0-1068 GCA_003155415.1 Gammaproteobacteria bacterium
CTCTGCGCAACGCTACCGTGGCTCGCGTTTCTGCTACGCGGCCACGGGCGTCGCAGCACTTAGGCCTTCTCCGGCATCTCGTAGAGCTGATAGATCTCGCACGTGCCCTGCCCGGCCACCTTTAGAAAGTTGCGCGTGAGCTCGACCATCTCCTCTTTCGACGACGCCTTGCAGAGCGCGTAACCACCGATCACTTCTTTCGCTTCCGAGAATGGGCCGTCGGTCACGGTGACCTTGCCTGCTGCGCTCCGATGGACGCGCACGCCGGTCGCGCCGAAGCTCACGCCCTCGGTTGCAATCAGCCAGCCGGCTTTCATGCTGTCCTCGACGAGCTTGCCCATGGCGGCCATCTCGTCTTTCGTCGGGCCGCGGCCAGTCGGTTCGTGCGTGAAAATGCTGATGAAGCGCATGTCTTACCCTCCGGGGTTTTTGGTTTGGTTACATCTATACGTCGAACGACGCNNTTGGCGCGGGTCTCACGCCCGGCGATACTCTGCCCGATCTGTGCGCCGGGACGCCGCCGACGAACGGCGCGAACAGCGCGACTGACGCTGGTTCTGGCTGAACGGTGCGTCTATCCTTCTCACCCCCACAGGAGAAAAACATCATGTCGCTTCGCATCAACGACACCGCGCCGAATTTCACCGCGGAGACCACGCAGGGCACCATCGACTTCCACCAGTGGATCGGCGACAAGTGGGCCGTGCTGTTTTCGCACCCGAAAGATTTCACGCCGGTGTGCACGACCGAGCTCGGCTACATGGCGAAGATCGAGCCCGAGTTCACGAAGCGCAACACGAAGCTGATCGGCCTCTCCGTCGACCCGGTGGAAAGCCACGCGAAGTGGGTCAACGACATCCAGGAGACGCAGGGCGCAGCCGTGAAGTACCCGATGATCGGTGACTCGAAGCTCGAGGTGGCCAAGCTCTATAACATGCTGCCGGCCACCGACGGCAACACATCCGAGGGACGCACCGCGGCGGGCAACGCCACCGTGCGCTCGGTGTTCATCGTCGGGCCCGACAAGAAGATCAAGCTGATGCTCACGTACCCGATGACCACGGGCCG
>PMCP01000113.1:1121-2511 GCA_003155415.1 Gammaproteobacteria bacterium
GACGCGAAGAAGCTGTACCCCGCCGGCTGGAAAACGCTGAAGCCGTATCTGCGCATCGTGAAGCAGCCCAGCTAAGGCGCGCCGAGATTCACATGACTGCACGCATCACCATCCTCGGCGCCGGGTTTGCGGGGCTCGAGCTTGCTTCATTCCTGTCGGAGTCGCTCGGCACGCAGGTGGACGTCACGCTGATCGACGCCGGCAGCGCGTTCGTGTTCGGCTTCTCGAAACTCGACGTGATGTTCGGGCACCAGACGTTCGAAGCCGTGCAGCTGCCGTATCGGCACTTCTCGAAGCCGGGCGTCCGCTTCCGAAACGACAAAGTCACCGGCATCGATCCCGTCACACGTCGTGTCACGACGAACGCCGGAACGTATGACTGTGACCATCTCGTCGTCGCACTCGGCGTCGGCTACGACCACGACGCCACGCCCGGGCTCGCCGAAGGGGGCAACGAGTTCTATTCAGTGGAGGGGGCGCGCCGCCTGCGCGACGTGCTGCCAACGTTCAGCCGCGGCCGCGCCATCATCGGTGTGTCTGCGGCACCATTCAAATGCCCGCCCGCGCCGAGCGAGTGCGCTCTGATGCTGCACGACTACCTGCAAGGCCGCGGCGTGCGCGACGCCTGCGAGATCACGATGGTGTTGCCGCTGCCGAGCCCAGTGCCGCCGTCGCCGGAGACGTCGAAGGCGCTGCTCGCTGCATTCGAAGAGCGCGGCATCCGCTTCATCGCCGGCAAGCGCGTGGCTTCGCTCGACGCGAAGCGCCGCGTAGCCGTGCTCGATGACGGCACGGAGCTGCCCTACGACCTCTATCTTGGTGTGCCGAAACACCGCGCGCCGTCGGTCGTCGAGGCCGCGGGCCTGACCGAGAACGGCTGGGTGCCCGTCAATCCGCGCACGCTCGAAACGAAATTCCCCAACGTCTACGCGTGCGGCGATATCGCGAACACCGGTACGCCGAAGGCCGGCGTGTTCGCCGAGGGCGCGGCCAGGGCGATCGGCACGGCGCTCGTCGCCAAGATCTCCGGCAAAGGCGAAGGCTCCTTATATAGTGGCGCCGGCACGTGCTACATCGAGTTCGGCGCAGGCCGTATCGGCCGCGTCGACGTCGACTTCTTCTCGGGGCCGAAGCCCACCGGCCAGTACCATGAGCCGTCTGCGGCTTTGCGCGCGGACAAGAATCACTTCGGGTCCAGTCGTCGCGCGCGGTGGTTTGGTCTATGACGTCCACCTCTGTTCAGGATTTGAGGGTTGCCGTCACGGGCGCGGCCAGCGGCATCGGCGCGGCCACGGCGCAACGACTGAAGGCGCTCGGCTGGCGAGTCGCCTGTCTCGATCGCAACCTGGCCGGCGCCCGCGCAACCGCCGGCGCCGACGGCATCGCCATC
>PMCP01000136.1:0-1617 GCA_003155415.1 Gammaproteobacteria bacterium
GCGATTCTCTTCGTGATGCCGCGCGAGATGCGCATGCTCGCCGCGATCGAGCGCGCGACGCGCCAGCCGGTGACGCAGATGCTGCCACCGAGCCGCGCGGACGTGGCCGACAAGCGCGCCGCGCAGTTCAAGGACAAGATCACTGCGGTGCTCGGCAGCGAGGACCTTTCGTTCTTCACGCAGCTTGTGACGAGCTATGCGTCCGAGCACGGTAAGGAGCCGCAGGACATTGCCGCGGCGCTTGCGTTCCTGGCACAGAAAGATCGACCGCTCGTGCCGCCGAAGGAAGCCGCAGCGCGGCGCAGCGAGGCGCCACGGCCCGACACCCCGCCTCGTGGTGCGCACGGACCGCAGCGGCGGGACCGCGCCGAACCGCGCCCGACGGAACGGCCGCAGCGAAGCCGCTCCAACGAGGGGCCGCCTGAAAATCTCGTGCGCTACCGCATCGAAGTGGGCCATGAGCACGGCGTGCAGCCGGGCAACATCGTCGGCGCCATCGCCAACGAAGCCGGCATCGACGCGGTGCACATCGGGCGGATCGAGATCTTCGACGCGTACTCGACGGTGGATCTGCCGGCGGGCATGCCGAAACCCATCCAGCAACAGTTGCGCAAAGCCTGGGTGTGCGGACAGCAGCTCGAGATCAGTGTAGATTCCGGCGGCGACGACGCGCCGCCTAAGCGACTGCCACCGGGCTTCAAGCCCACCAGGCCGCGCGAGCGTCCACCAAAACCACACCGCAAGCGGAGTCACGAATGACCGAGCAGCCGAAGAGCATCGCCGACGACAGCGTCGTCACGTTTCATTACAAGCTGAGTGACGCCGAAGGCTCGGTGACCGAGAGCTCGGACGCTGCAAGTCCCGTCGTGTACTTGCACGGCCGTAACAACATCGTGCCGGGCCTCGAGACCGAGATGGCCGGTAAGCAGAGCGGCGACAAGTTCACCGCGACCGTCGCGCCCGAGAATGGCTACGGCGAGCGCAATCCGAACGCCGTGCAACGCGTGCCAGTGAAGCACCTGGCGACGCGCGGGCCCTACGTGGTCGGCCAAATGGTCGGCGTGCAGACGCGCGAAGGTTTGCGGCAGGGTCGGGTCGTGAAGGTGGGTCACTTCAACGTGGACCTCGACCTCAATCACCCGCTCGCCGGCAAGACGCTGACCTTCGAGATCGAGATCGTCGATGTGCGCGACGCGACCAGCGAGGAGCTGGCGCATGGTCACGCCCATGGCCCCGAAGGCCATGGCCACGATCACGGCCACGACCACGCCGGGCACGAGCACCACGACCACTAGCGCTTCGACGACGGCCTCTCTCCGCAGACCTGGTACGTTCTAGCGCCTATACTCGCGGGCGAGGCCAGATCGGCGAGGGGGGCAGGCATGGCGCTCGATCTAACGGTAAACGGCACCGCTCATTCCGTGGACGTCGACCCGGCGACGCCATTGTTGTGGGTCATCCGCGATCACGTGGGACTCACCGGAACCAAGTTCAGCTGCGGCATCGCCCAGTGCGGTGCCTGCACGTTGCACGTCGATGGCCAGCCGACTCGTTCCTGCAGCTTCCCGGTTTCGGCTGCAGTCGGGAAATCGATCACGACGATCGAAGGTCTCTCGC
>PMCP01000136.1:1624-4324 GCA_003155415.1 Gammaproteobacteria bacterium
GCGGCCGAGCTCATGCAGGCGCGCAAGGCGGGCGCATGAAGCGCAAAGAAGCACCGGATGGCGGTGAGCGCGAGCGCACAGCCTTAGATCGCCGCGAGTTTCTCGCGGCCGCCGGTGCCGCGTTCGTGCTCGGCTTCTGGGTGCCGCCGAAAGCCGCAGCGGCAAATATCCCGGGCGCCGTGTGGTACGAAGACCCGGCCGTACCCGAGATCAACGCCTGGCTCGTGATTGCGCCGGATGACACGGTGACGATCCGCATCGCGCAAACCGAGATCGGCCAAGGCGTGTGGACTTCGAACGCGATGATGGTCGCCGAAGAACTGCAGTGCGACTGGAGCAAGGTCGTGTCGCAGTACGCCTCGGCGAATCGCGACGCGCGCGAGATGGCGCCCGAGTGGACGCTGAACGTTCCGGGTAATGGTGGCACCGATCCGAAAGGCGGCGGCACGCCCGAGTTCGGTAACCGCGCACGCACGGGCGGGTTCGGCATCCCGGATAGTGTGTATCGGCGCATGCGCACGAATGCGGCGTCATCGGTCAAAGACGGTCGCTACTATCTACAGCTGGCCGGCGCGGAGGCGCGCGAGCGGCTGCTGCTCGCCGCGGCGAGCGAGTGGCGGGTGCCTGCTGCTGAGTTGGTCGCCAAGGACAGCGTGATCAGTCACGCCAAGAGCGGCCGCAAGACCACGTACGGCAAGATCGCGCACGTCGCCGCGCGCACGCCGCATCCGAATCCCAAAGCCATCGCGATCAAGTCGCCGGATCAGTGGACCCTGATGGGCACGGAGCAGAAGAATCGCGATCTACCCGCCAAGGTTAGGGGCGAGACCGTGTACGGCATCGACGTACGCATGCCCGGCATGAAGTGGGCAGCGGTGCGGTCGTGCCCCGTCTATGGCGGCGACGTGAAAAGTTACGACTTCGACGCCGTCCGTGGCCGGCCCGGAATACGCTCGGCCGTGCGCTTCCCGATTCCCGATCCTAAGCTCACGCGGGGCCGCGTGTTCAGCGGCGGTGTGGCCGTGGTCGCGGACAGCTGGTACCAGGCGAAGCAGGCGCTCGATGCGATGCCGATCGAGTGGTCGATTCCGCCGGAGCGTGCAGCGTTCAACACGGCGAACATGCACGCAGCGTTGATTGCCGCGTTGGACAAACCCGGCAACGTGCGCGTGAACGAGGGCGATGTCGACGGTGTGTTCGCGCGCGCGAAGCGCGTTGTGGAGGCCACGTACTCCACCCCGTACCTGCCGCGTGCGCGCATGGAGCCCGGCAACGCGACCGTGCTCGTGACGGACGACCGCGTCGACATCTGGATCGGCGATCAAAGCCCGCAAGAGACACGCTTTTCCGCGTCGCAGATCACCGGCATCCCCGAGCNNCAGGCCGAGCAGGCGATCATGATCGCGAACGCCAATCGCGGCACGCCGGTTCATCTTCTCTGGACGCGCGAGGAAGACTTCATCGGCACGACGTATCGCGCCATGGGCGTCGCGCGCTTGAAAGCTGCGCTCGACGACGACGGCTGGCCGCTTGCGCTCGAAGTGCGTACCGGCATGCAGAAGGACGGCTTCGGGCCGGACGCGTCGTTCGACATCGCTTCGCGTTACTTCGTGCCGAACTACCGGTTCAGCAATCACACCACCGACTTCCATGTGCCGGTCGGNNCTGCCGTTCAAGAGCGACATGATCAAGGCGCTCGATATGGCCGCCGAGATGAGCGGCTGGGGCACGCCGCTGCCGAAAGGCACGGTGCGCGCGATCGCACTCGAGGAACGCGGCGCGGAAACGGGCGGCTCGGCCACGATCAGCGCGATGGTGCACACGGTGTCCGTGAGCCGCGAAGGCAAGGTCAAGCTCGAGCGCGTTGACGTTGCGCACGACAAGGGCTTCGGGCTCGTGAACCCGCTCTCAGTGAAGAAGCAGATCGAGGGGCAGATCACCTGGTTCTACAACGATGCAATGCATCAGGCCTGCACGATCGCCGACGGCCGCATTGTCGAGAACAACTTCCATCGCTTTCCGCTGTCGCGAATCGACGAGGATCCACCGGAGATCAACGTGAGGTTCTTCGAGACGGGGCACTGGTTGATCGGCATGGGCCACGACCGCGGCACGTCGGTGCAATCCGCGATCGGCGACGCGCTGTTCCAGATCACCGGCAAACGCTTTCGCGATCTGCCGTACGCTAAGCACGACCTGCGTTGGGGTTGAACGGCGGCTCCGCGCTCGCGTAGGGCGCCCAAAAGAAAAGGGCGTTGGCGATCGCTCGCCAACGCCCCGTCTCCAGAGTCGAGACTCTAGGTCGTGCTTGCTTACTTCAACTTGAAGTTCATCTGCACGCCGAACTCACGCGGCCGACCAACGGTCGCGAAGTCGAACGCCCAGATGCCGTGGAAGAAGCCCGAGTTGATCAGCTGCTCGTTCGAGAGGTTCGTGCCGAACACCGCCAGGTTCCAGTTGGCATTGCCGCCCGGCTCGTACGTGAAGCGCAAGTTCGTGATGCCCTTGCCGCCGCTCTCGTCGAAGCCCGCCGGCACCGCAGGTGCCCAGAACTCCGTACGCAGGAACGTGAGCGACCGCCAGAACTGCGACTGGTACAAGTAGTCCAAACGCGTGATCAGCTGCGCACCCTTGCTCAGGCTCGCGTTGTACTGAACGCCCACGCTGCCCGTGTTCTTCGGGGCTCCCTGGAACTCGCTG
>PMCP01000156.1 GCA_003155415.1 Gammaproteobacteria bacterium
CGCCGCACGTACATCGGCTCGATGCCGGGCAAGATCGTGCAGAGCCTGCGCAAGGCTGGCACGAACAACCCGGTGTTCATGCTCGACGAAATGGACAAGCTCGGCGTGGGCTTCCACGGCGACCCGTCCGCCGCGTTGCTNNTCGAAGGTGCTGTTCGTGGCCACGGCCAACGTGCTCGAGAACATTCCGGGGCCGCTGCGCGACCGCATGGAGATCATCGAGCTACCGGGCTACACGGCCGACGAGAAGCTCGCGATTGCACAGCGCTACCTCGTGCAGCGCCAATTGAAGGCGAACGGATTGACGGCCGAGCAGGCCAGCGTCAGCGAGAACGCGCTGAAGACCGTGATCGACGGTTACACGCGTGAAGCGGGCGTCCGCAATCTCGAACGCGAGATCGGAGCGCTGCTGCGGCGTGCCGCGATGAAGATCGCCGAAGGCACGGCGACAAGCGTTGCGATCGACGCGCCCGACGTGCCGTCGATTCTCGGTGCGCGCCACTTCGAGAACGAGGTCAAGCTGCGCACGAGCGTGCCGGGCGTGGCTACCGGTCTCGCGTGGACGCCCGTGGGTGGCGACATCCTGTTCATCGAAGCCAGCCTCGTGCCGGGTAAGGGTCAGCTGATTCTGACCGGGCAGCTTGGCGACGTCATGAAGGAGAGCGCGCAAGCGGCCGTGAGTCTCGCGAAGATGCGGCTCGAGAAGCTCGGCGTGCAGCGTGAGCTGCTCGAGAAGAACGACCTGCACATCCACTTGCCCGCGGGTGCGATCCCGAAGGACGGCCCGAGCGCGGGCGTCGCAATGTTCCTCGCAGTCGCGTCGCTGCTGTCGGGGCGCACGGTGCGCAACGACATCGCGATGACCGGCGAGATCAGTCTGCGCGGGCTCGTGCTACCGATCGGCGGCGTGAAGGAGAAGACTCTGGCGGCGCTGCGCGCGGGAATCGAGACGGTGCTCCTGCCTGCTCGCAACAAGAAGGACCTCGAGGAGATCCCCGAGAAGGCGCGCGAGAAGCTGAAGTTCGTGTGGCTCGACAATATCGACGACGCGCTCGCGGCGGGCTTTGACCCGCCGCGGGAGGCGGCGGCGGACAGCCACCAGCACGCGGCGTAACGGCGGCAGAGCAGACCTACGCCGTCGCCGCGTATGCGATCGGAAGCTGCCCGCGTAGCACAGAGCCACTTGCCGCTGGCATCCTGTGATGCATGGGACAATTCGATCGCGATTACTACCGACGCTTCTACCTCGAACCGGCGACAGCCGTCACCTCGCGCACGGAAATGCGCGCACGCGGCCGATTGATCGCCGCCTACGTCGAGCTCATCGGCTGCCCGGTGCGCAGCATCCTTGATGCCGGCTGCGGGCTCGGCCTGCTGCGTGCGCCGCTCGAGCGCGCGCTGCCACGCGCGACGTATACCGGGCTCGAGGTCAGCGAGTACCTGTGTGAACGCTACGGCTGGGTCAGGGGTTCGATCTCGAACTTCGCCCCGAGGCGCACGTTCGATCTCGTGGTCTGCTACGACGTGCTCCAGTACTTAGGTGCGCGAGATGCGGCGCGCGGACTCGCGAACCTCGGGCGACTCTGCCGCGGCGTGCTGTATTTCACTGCGCTGACCGCGCGCGACTGGCGGCAGAACTGCGACCAGACGTGCACCGACCCCGACGTACATCTGCGCGAAGCCGAGTGGTACCGCGAACGCCTGCTGAAAAAGTTCCGGCCCGTCGGCGCCGGCTTCTGGATCCGGCGCGGCGCGCCGCTCGTGACCTGGGATCTCGAGGGCGCCTGAGCCTATCGCGCGCCGTGGTGGCTACAGAGCGTTGAGAAACGCGATCAGTTGGCGCTTCTGGACATCCGTCAGGCCCATCTGGAACCGCTGGTTATAGAAGCTCACGAGCTCTTCGAGATCCGCTGCAGCGCCGTTGTGGAAATACGGCGCGCGCGCCGCGAGCCCGCGTAAGACCGGACCTTTGACGCGATTGAAATCGCTGCAGTGTCCCGTGACCAGCGCCTTACCCGGGTCGGAGGTGTAGAAAGAGGCGGGCTGCCCAGGATTGAACGGATTGGCGCACCCTTGGATCAGGAACACGGGCAGCTCGGGCGCGCTGAGCTCCGCGAGCGCGGCTGCGATCGCGGGGTCGGACTCGGTGCCGGGCATGGTCGAGTGGCTGGTTCCGATGTCGAGCGGCAAGGGCAACGAATGATCGCCGACGTTCGGCGCGTCGTGACAGCTGGTGCAAGTACCGACGAACGAGGTCGGACGACCGATGGCGCCGTTGTCGTTGAGGCCCCGCACGTCCGCGATCGTCAACGGAAACGTGTTGAAGATCTTTTCGCCGGCCGCGATGTCGGCGCGCGCGCGCCGTTGCGCCGGAACGTACGGCGCACGCGTGGGCTGCGCCCACGCTCCGAACAATTGTATCGTCGTCGGCGAGAACGCCGCGCCTGTTGGCTCGGCACCGAGCGAATCGTTGATGCCGGGATAGTAAATCTGCTGCGCGAGATGGGCGGGGCCGCCGAGCGCGTTACCGACGTTCAGGAAGCCGGCGTCGTTGTCGACCGCCTGCGCCGTGAACAACGCAAGCTCGAAATCGACGATCGCATTCAATTGCGCGTCCGTCGGCGCCACTGTCGCTTGCGCGTGGCCCAGCGTGGCATCGAGCGCCTGGTGCATGAGGTCGGCACGCAGATTGGCCGCGAATGTATTGCCGGTCGCGAGCGGTGCCGCGGTTTCGCGCGTGTCCCACATAACTGAGCTCAGGAAGCCGAGATTCGCCGTGGGCAGCGGACGGCGATAGACGGAGGCCGTTAGCAATCCGGTCCCAGGGTCGACTTGCAAAGCGCAGCCGTACGGATCGCGCACTGCGCTGATCGAAAATTCGGCGTTCGCCGGGACCGCCAATGCGATGCGGATCAAGCCGTGGTTCAAGAGCAAGCTGTGGCCTGCACGATTACTCGGTTGCACGTTCGCGCAGTTCGCACCGTCAACACTGGCGAACAGCGGATCGCGGCCGCGTGTTGCGAGATAGCGCAGCCGAACCGCCGCCGGCGTGATGCTCATGCCTTGGCTCGCCTCGTGACAGGTCGCGCAGCTGCGCCCGTTGATGCCGAGGCTTTGGAAGAACGGATTCGAGCGATCGATCGGACCATCGACTTTGAGCGTGGCAATCCAGCCGGTCGCGTCGGGAAACGCCTGCAGCGCCGGAGAGCGATTCGGCGGTTCGTCCGCCGCCGCCGTGCGCCAGAGGCCGGACATGGTGACCGCGACGGTCAAGACCAACAGCACCCTGAAGTTGTTCATTGCTCGATACCCCCCACGAGCCGGCGCATACCGCGACGGCGCATGATCGTTGATTGACATAACATTTGATTGCGTACGCCCGCTCGCCTCGCAAAGAGTCGATCGCGCTCACCCCGAGAGACAATGGATCATGACGACAGCGGAAGCACGTGCCTATTCCTCTAAAATGGGAGCCCGGTTGTCAGGCAGCGTGTGGGTATGTTGCTGCGATTGATCGAAGGATCGGATGTTTCGACGCTGTGGTCCCTGTGGCCGGCATTTCGCCGTCCGGAGGAAGCGTTTCTGCCCTTGTTACGCCGCACCATCGAGGATGGCCGGAGTTTCGGAGCGGCGATCGTCGCCGACCAGACCGCCGAGCCGCTGGCGTTTGGCCTAAGCGCCTTCGTGCGACATGACTTCCTGCGTGAATTCATCGATCGCCCCGCTCCGCCCATTGCAAACCAACTGCTGCGACTCGAAAACGCCGGCCAGGCGGTCATGTTGACGCCCGCCGAGGTCGCGTCCGCCAATTCCGGTGAAGGGCTCCATGCGTTGACGCTGTGCTACTGCCAGCGGTTCATGGACCCCGCACTGACGGTAACGCAAGAGACGATGGCCTTTGCTCATATCGGGTACCGGCAAGCTCACGACGGGTATCGACTCCAGGCGCTTTGGCAGGAAGGCAGCCGCGAAGAGGAACCTTGGATCCTCGCCGGCGGCATGCGCGTGAAGCTGCGAATGGGTCCCGATCCACAAAGCGGGCTGACCCTATACGGCTGCGCACGCGAAGACTACGGCGGCGACTGGCCTGGCAACACCGCCTCGTTTCTGTTCAAGCCGCGGAACACACGGCTCCACTTGACGGCGGCACAACGCCGCGTTGCGTCGCTGGCGCTGTGGATGTTGCGGGACGAAGGGATCGCCCGCCGCCTCGACATCAGCGTCGACACCGTCCGCAAACACTGGCGGCAGATGATCCGGCGCGCCGAAGACCAACACCCGGAAGCTGTCGGCAATCCCAGCGTGCACACGGGCGAGTCGCGCGGACCCGAGAAGCGTCGCTACTTGCTCGAATACCTGCGACACAACCTGCACGAAGTGCGGCCGATTGCACCGGTCGCGACGCGACTTCCTCGCTAGCCTTCCCCATGCCGGGTCATGTCGGTGAGAATGCGCGGCATGTCCAGCACGTCGGCACTGTTGTGAGCGCACCCGAATCGGTGGGGCGCTTCCCACATGCGTCGCTGGACGACGTTGCGCACGAGAAGCTCGCGGCGCTCGAACGGCGGCAATTGCGCCGGCGGCTCGTGACCACCGATCGCTCTGGTGCAGTCGATGCAGAGCGCGACGGCGCTGAGCTCGTGTCGTTTTCGTGTAACGACTATCTGGGACTCACGCACCACCCGGACGTCATCGCGGCGAGCATCGAAGCCACGCAGCGCTACGGCGCGGGCGCCGGCTCGTCGCGGCTCGTGAATGGCAACCACCCGCTGTA